>NZ_JAQGKL010000067.1 GCF_028290105.1 Methylobacterium sp. | reverse complement strand
CCGAGCGCGGCTACATCGACGAGGTGATCATGCCCCACTCCACGCGCAAGCGCATCGCCCGGGCACTGGGCATGCTGCGCACCAAGGAGATGGAGCAGCCCTGGAAGAAGCACGACAACATCCCGCTCTGAGCGGATGAGCCGGCCCGGCGCCTCATGGCGCCGGGTGTGCGCCAGCAAAGTTTCCCGTGTCTCTTGCCCGCACGCGTGCGATGATCCGGCCCTCGATCACGGGAGAAAACGGATCATGGCGACGGAACAGAAGCGCGGCAGCCGCGAAGCCAAGAAGCCGAAGAAGGTCGTGCCGAAGACGAATGCCTCGGCGGCCTCCACCAAGGGCACGGTCGCGGTGGCCCCGAAGGCCGGCAAGAAATAGGTTTCCCCGGGGCCGGTGCGGTGGCGCGCCGGCCTCAGCCGCGCAGGATCTTGGTCCGCTGCACCGTCTTGCCGACGGTGTCGGCATCCGCCCCCAGTTCCAGCAGGACGATCTCGGGTGGGACCCCGAGGCGTACGGGAAAACGACTGACCCCGAAGCCGCCGGATACGATCATGTGCCGGCCCTTCCGGACCACGTGGCCATACGCGAAGTCGTTGCCGCGCACGGACGGAATCACCGGCGAGTAGCCGAACAGGCGGACCTGGCCGCCATGGGTGTGACCCGCCAGCGTGAGGGAGACCCGGTCCGGCACGTCGAGGAACAGGTCGGGCTCGTGGATCATCAGGAGGATGGGCGCCGGGTCCGTGACCTTGGCGAGCGTGCCCGGCAGGTCGTCCAAGGCGATGTCGATCCCCTGCATAAGAAAAGGGATCTGGTCGCCGACGCCCGCGATCCAGAACGGCTTCCCGTCCTTCACGAGGCGTAACGCATCGTTCTCCATCACCGGAATGCCGACCGCCTCCAGCGCGCGACGCGAGGCGACGGGACCGGCTAGGCGCTCCTGCGCCTGATGATCGTCCCACCAATCGTGGTTGCCCAGGATCGCGTGAACCCCGAGGGGCGCCTTCAGGGGGGCGACCACGCGGGCGAAGTCGGCGAGCGGCACCTTGCGGTAGGTCACGCTCGGCCCGGCCGGATAATCGCCGAGCATCAGGATGAGATCGGGCTTCAGGGCGTTCGTGGCGTCGACGATCTCGGCGATCCGGTCGAGGGGCATGAACGGCTCGCCGACGTGGAAATCCGCCAGCACCGCCACGCGCAGGGACAGGCCCGGCGTCCAGTTCGGCAGGACGGGCGCGTAGCGCGTGACGACGAGGCGATAGAGAGGCTCGATGCCGAAGGCGTAGACCCCCGTCGAGCCGACGAGGGCGGCACTCGCCCCGAGCCCCGTCAGGACCTGCCGGCGGCTCGGCAGAATCAGCATCGTCAGGATCCTTGATCGCGTGAAGCGCGAGGTACCTTCCTCATCGTCAATGGTGACGAAATCGAGGAGGGCGCCTCGCGCAGGACGAGCAATAGGACCGAGAGGTTGAGGAAGCGATACGGGGTCTGACCGGAACCCGGGCCCGGTTCCGGTCAGACCTCGTCTCGTCGGGAGGACGATCCGTTCAGGAGAGCGGCATATCCTCGTGCTCGAAGCGGGCGGCGTGGGTCGCGCTCGCGCGCGAGGTCCGGGCGGGTTTCCGGGCGGCGGCCTGAACGGCGGCGGCGAGGGCCGGCAGGGCCACGGGGCGGAACGTCTCGGTCCGATGATCGACAATGCCCGCCGGCCGGTCCGACCGTTGATCCAGCGGCGTAGTCTGATGACGGGAATACATGGAAAGACTGTCCTGTTGCACACGACACGCCATGCCCGGGTCTTCTGCCCAATTCATGACCTTGCACATCTCACGGGCACCTGTCGGCTCCACCCGGATGCACATCGCGTGACCTCCGGATCATAGAGCCGTCCCTAACCTGAATGAAAGCTTAAAGCTGTCACATTCCTTTGAGGGATGAATGCCGGGTCATCCGGCGACGATCTAGCGAACACTTAATAATTTCGTACGCTGCATTGCAAAAAACATGATGCATCGCAAATCAGGTCGTCGCGATGCACGCGTCGAGAGGTAAGCCCCCGGCGACCCTACGCCCGAACGGGCGCCGCCTGGAGGCCGGATTCAGAAATCCAGGCCTGGGTGCGGTCGAGGGCCCGGGCCAGGCGATCGAACAGGGCGTCGATCTCCGCCGGCGCGATGACCAGGGGCGGGCAGACGGCGATGCGGTCCCCCGCCAGGAAGCGCACGATCAGTCCCTCGGCCTGCGCGAAGGCGACGCAGCGGGCGGCGACCCCCGCCTTCGGCTCGTATTGGCGCTTCGAGGCCTTGTCGGCCACGAGTTCGATGCCGCCGATCAGGCCGATGCCCCGCGCCTCCCCGACGAGGGGATGCTCGCCCAGGGCCGACAGGCGGGCCTGGAAATGCGGCGCCTTCCCGGCCACGCCCTCGATGATGCGGTCGCGCTTGTAGATCGCGATGGTCTTGAGTGCCACCGCGCAGGCGACGGGGTGCCCCGAATAGGTGGTGCCGTGGCCGAAGGTGCCGAGCTTGGCGCTCTGCTGCACCATCAGGCGGTAGAGGGGCTCCTCCACCGAGACGCCGCCGAGCGGCAGGTAGCCGGAGGTCAGCGCCTTGGCGAAGGACAGGCTGTCGGGGGCCAGACCCATCGCCTCGGAGCCGAACCAGGTGCCGAGGCGCCCGAATCCGCAGATCACCTCGTCGGCGATGAAGCGCACGGCGTGCCGGTCGAGCACCGCCTGGATCTTGGCGTAGTAGCCCACCGGCGGCAGGATCGCGCCGCCCGCGCCCAGCACCGGCTCGGCGATGAAGGCCGCCACCGTCTCGGGCCCCTCGCGCAGGATCACCGCTTCGAGTTCGGCCGCGAGCCGCGTGGTGAAGGCGTCCTCGCTCTCGCCCTCCTGGCCGAAGCGGTAATGGTGCGGGCAGCCCACATGCAGGAAGCCCGGCAGCGGCAGGTCCCAGTCGGCGTGGTTTGCGGGCAGGCCGGTCATCGAGGCGCTGGCTACCGTGACGCCGTGATAGCCCTTGATGTGCGAGAGGATCTTCTTCTTGCGCGGTCGGCCGAGCGCATTGTTCATGTACCAGGTCAGCTTGACCTGGGTGTCGTTGGATTCCGAGCCCGAGGAGGTGAAGAAGATCTTCGAGGTCGGGACCGGCATCAGCTCCTTCAGCGTCTCGGCGAGTTCGATCGCCGGATCGTGGCTGCGCCCCGAGAACAGGTGCGAGAAGGGCAGCCGGGCCATCTGCTCGCTGGCCGCCTCCACCAGCTCCTCGTTGGAATAGCCGAGCGCCGTGCACCACAGGCCCGCCATGCCCTCGAGATAGGGCCGGCCGTCGCTGTCGTAGACCCAGACCCCGTGGCCGCGCTCGATGACGAGGGGGCCGGTCTCGCGAAACGTCTCCAGGTTGGTGTAGGGATGGATCAGGGTTTCGACGTCGCGGGTCGCGAGGTTCGAGAGCATCATTCTGCCTGACGGTTGGACGATGGCCCACATGGGCCGGGTACACGGGTCGGGTGCATGCTCGGGTGACTGTAACGGGCCGCACCCAGCGTATAAACCCGCCCGACGTCACACCCCGACAGATCCATGCCGGACATCCCCATGCTCGACCCCGCAACCATTGTGGCCCATCCGGCCCCCGGCCGCGAATGCGGAAGCTGCACCCTTTGCTGCAAGGTCTACGACGTGCCGGCGGTGGACTCGGTGGCCGGGCAATGGTGCCGGCACACCAAGCAGGGCCGGGGCTGCGCCATCCACGCGACGCGCCCGGACCATTGCCGCGCCTTTCACTGCCTCTGGATGACGGAGGCCTGGCTCGGCCCGGACTGGAAGCCCGAGCGCGCCAAGATGGTGCTGAGCCTCGATCCCGTCTCACGGAACATGAACGTGCAGGTCGATCCGGGCCAGCCGAACGCCTGGCGGCGCGAGCCCTATTACGGGCAGCTGAAGCGCTGGGCCGCGTCGTCGCTGCCCCAGAAGCGCCATGTCCTCGTCCATCTCAACAAGACCACCACCGTGGTGCTGCCCGACCGGGACGTGGCGCTCGGGGTGTTCGAGCCCGGCGACCGCATGGTGGCGCGCGAGCGCATGACGCCGCAGGGGGTCGTCATCGAGGTGGAAAAGGTCCGCGATGCCGCCTGAGCCCATGGGCGCGACCCTGCGCGGCATCCTGTTCGACAAGGACGGCACCCTCGTGGATTTCGACCGCACCTGGGGGCCGGCGGCCCATGCGGTGATGGTCGCCCTGTCGGGGGGCGACCGGGACCGCCTCGAGGCCCTGATGCGGGTGAGCCACTACGTCGAGGCCGAGCGGCGCTTCGCCGCCACCTCGCCGCTCATCGCCGGCTCCTCGGCGGGGTACGGCCCCCTCTGGGCCGAGGTGCTGGGCCGTCCCGCCGGCCCCGTCCTCTACGCGGAGATGGACGGCCTGTTCCGGGCGGCGGGCCTCGCCGCGCTGACGCCGATCGGAGCCCCGGCCACCCTCGCCGCGACTCTGACGGGCGGAGGCTACGCCCTCGGCATCGCCACCAACGACGCCGAGGCCTCGGCGCGGGCGCAATGCGCGGCCCTGGGTCTGACGCCCCACATGGCCTTCGTCGCGGGCTATGATTCCGGGCACGGCGCCAAGCCGGAGCCCGGCATGGTCACGGCCTTCGCCGACCATCTCGGCGTGGCGCCTTCCCGGATCGCGATGGTGGGGGATTCGCCCTACGACCTGATCGCCGCCCGCGCCGCCGGGGCGGTGGCGATCGCGGTGCTGAGCGGCCCCACGGGACGGGACGCCCACGACGCGATGGTGCCGCTCGCCGACCACGTTCTCGACTCGGTGGCGGACCTGCCGGCCCTGCTGGGGCTCTAGCCTTCCACGCCCGGGACCGGCTGCTCGCGGGCCACGTCCCGCCATTTCAGGACCAGGCGCTCGAAATCCGCGATGTCGCCGGGGGCGAGCCGCCCGAGGGTGCGGGCGACGTAGGCCTTCTGGGCCGCGATGCCGCGCGTCGCGAGGTCGATGCCCCCGGGGGTGAGGTGGAGGGCGTGCGAGCGCCGGTCGCCGGGGATCGGGCGCCGCTCCACCAGCCCCGCCTCCACGAGGCGGTCGATCAGCCCCGAGACATTGCCCTTGGTCACGTAGAGCCGGGCCGCGAGGTCCTGCTGGGTCATGCCCTCGCGCTCGGTCAGCGTCGAGAGCGCATCGAATTGCGGAATGGACAGGCCGAGCCCGCGCAATTCTCCCCCCATCGCCGCCGTGACCCGGCGGTTGAGGCGGATGAAGCGGAACCAGACCCGGAGCGGATCGGCGGCCTCGGCGGAAATCGGAGCGGGCTGAGGCACGGGCATCGTCGCGTGGCTATAGCAGACCGGCGCCCGCCCCCGGAAGCGGCGCGATGCACGGCGCGGGTGGCGCGGACCGGATTGGACCGGTAAAGCTTGCCGCGCACGGGCCCGCAGACTGTCTTGTGCATTCTGCCCGCGCATCTTCCGGCCCATCTCCCAGACAGCGAATTCCATCCGAGCATGCGTCGTCTGCCCTACGAGGAACCCGTCACCCGCGCCGGCCCGGTCTCGCGGACCCTCGCGGTCGTGGCCCTGCTCGTCACCCTCATGGCCCTGGTGCTGGTGCGCGATCCCCGCGCCGAGGCCGGGCCGGCGCTGGCGACCCTGGGCGCCGGCCTCGTCCTGGCCGCCGTCGCGGTGTTTCTCGCGCTGATTGCCTTCGTGCGGGTCTGGCGGGAGGGCGCGCGCGGTCTCGGCGCGGCGCTGGCCGGGCTGTTCCTGGGCAGCCTCATCCTGGCCTATCCGGCCTTCGCGGCCCTGCGCGGCCTCGCGCTCCCGGCCATCGCGGACGTGACCACGGACATCGACAATCCCCCCGCCTTTTCCCGCTCGCGCGCGGCCTTCGCGGCCCGCGAGGGTCATTACCCGGCCGATCCCGGTCCGGCCGCGCGCACCGCCCAGCGCGCGGCCTATCCGCAGATCGCGCCGCTCACCCTCGACCTCAACGTGGACGAGGCCTTCGAGCTCGCGCGCAAGGCGGCGATCAACCGGCGCTGGCAGATCGTCGAGGCGATCCGCCCCGGCGGACGCATCGGCAACGGGCGCATCGAGGCGGTCTCGCGGGGGCCGGTGCTCAACCTCGCCGACGACGTGACGGTCCGCGTCCACCCCCGGGCGGACGGGGCGCGCGTGGATGTCCGCTCGGCCTCGCGGCTCGGCACCCGCGACTTCGGCAGCAACGCCGACCGCATCCGGGCCTATCTCGACGAGGTCGCCAACCTCGCCATCGCGGTGAAGTGAGCCGTCACCCTGGCGCGTAGCGGCCCTCCAGGCGGGGCGGGCCGTCGCAGGCGACCACGCCGCGCTCGACCAGATCCTCCAGGTGGGCGAAGACCGACAGGGCGGCCGCCCCCCGCAGGGCGGGATTGAGCCCCTGGTAGAGCGCCCCGACGATGGCGCGGATGTCCCGGTCGCCCGCCTCGACCCGGGCGCGGATCGAGGTCTCGCGCTGGCGGCGATGGGCGGAAAGCCCGCGCACGAAGCGGCGCGGATCGCGCACCGGTCCGCCATGGCCCGGCCAGTAGATCGTCTCGTCGCGCGCCCGCAGCCTGTCGAGGGACTCCATGTAGGCGCGCATCGATCCGTCCGGCGGGGCCACGATGCTGGTGGACCAGGCCATGACGTGATCGCCCGAGAACAGGGCCGCCTCCTCGCGCAGCGCGAAGGCGAGGTGGTTCATGGTGTGGCCCGGCGTCTCCAGCGCCTCCAGGGTCCAGTTCGCACCCGAGAGGGTCTCGCCGTCGCGCAGTTCGCGGTCGGGCCGGTGCCGGCGGTCGGCGCTGGCGTCGAGATGCGGGACCTCGCCCTCGGCGAGTTCACGGGCCGCGCGGTGCGGGCCGCAGCCGACGATCGGCGCGCCGGTGCGAGCCTGGAGCAGGCGCGCCCCCGGAGAATGGTCGCGGTGGGTGTGGGTGACGAGGATGGCGGTGATGCGGGCGCCGGCGCAGGCCGCCACCAGGGCGGCGATGTGGTCCGCATCCTCCGGACCCGGATCGATGATCGCGACCTCGTCGGTGCCGACGATGTAGCTGCAGGTGCCGCTCGCCGTGAACGGCCCGCCATTCGGCGCGATCCGGCGCCGGATCAGCGGCGACAGGGTCACGGTCTCGTCGCTGGGAGGAGGCGCCGCGTCGAAGACGGGGTCTGTCTGTGTCTCGCTCATGCCAGGTCCGGGCTCGATCCTCGAGCCCCGGCCCTAGGCCATCGGCGACCCCGCGACAACGCGCACGCTCAGTAGACGAAGGGCGAGGCCACCACGACCCGCGTCCCGGCCCGAACCGGCTGGAAGGCCGGCTCGACCTCGATCGGCGGCGGCACGGGCTGGAAGCCGACCCCCGCCACGCGGACGCGGTTGGCGCGGTCGGCGCTGCGCATCGCCTTGCGGAACGCGCGGGCATCGGCCTCGCGGCGGATGACGTCGACCTTGGCGTCGATCTCGCGCCGGGACCGGCGCGACAGGCCCCGGGCCTCGCGAAAATCGACGACCGTGAAGCCGCCGGCCCGGACCGGCATCACTACGCCGGCGCTGTTGGCGGTGGTGACCACGTCGCCGGCGCGCACCGTGAGATCCTGGGCGATCGGCAGCGGAGCCGCCACGGTGCCCTCGGGCTGGCACGAGCACTGCGCGACGCGCTTGTTCCGGTAGAGGTTGGCCACGGCGAGGCTGCGGTAGGGCTGGCCGTCGAGTCCGACGGCGCGGTCGAGTTCGCTCTCGCCGGCACCGAGGGTGAAGAGGCGGGTCGGCGTGTTCGGGCAGGCCGCCGCGCAGGCCGCCTCGTGGACGGGCAGGTCGGAGCGCGCGGCGAGTTGCCCGAGGGGGAAGAGATACCCGTCGCAGGCGCGCACGCAGACGGTGCGGGACCCGAGCGCCACGCCGACGAGGCTGGCTTGGGCGGCGACGCGGATCGGAGCGCCGCGCGTCGCGGCAACCTGCGGGCCAGCGGGTTTGGCCTTGGCGCGACGGACCGGACGGACCAGCGCCACCGGCGGCGATGGGCGCGGGGTCTGGCGCACGATCCGCGTCGCGGTGACCCGCCGGGCGTTGGGAAGCGACGCGTAATGCGCCGGGCGGCGCCGCGCCGGCATCGCCACGGGCTCGGGTTGCGGGCCGCGAAAGATCGATTCGAAGAAATCGAACAGGCCGCCGCGCTCGGAGGCCTGGACCAGGCTCGTCCCCGCCGTGACCCCGCCGAGGCCGAGGAGCAGGCCGGCGAGCGCCGTGACCGCCATCTGCTTGCGCGTGCCCGCAGGCGCGAGGCGCTGCCAATCCATACCCAAGCGGACGCCCCCTCGACGCGTTCTGGTGACGATGCGCCCCGGGTCCGGAGGACGGCGCGCGCGTGGCGGCGCCTGGGCGGTTCGATGCCTGCAGCTACACACCATCTAGGGCTCGGTGCAACGCCGGTAAACAACCGAGAGCGCGTCCTTTCCCGTCAGAAGCGATCTCGCGAAGGGTTCGTCAACCAGTCCGGCGCAACGGTCGCGGCGAGTTCATGAGCCCTCAGTCGATGCCCCTCCCCACGTCGCACGCGCGGCCGACACGACGCCTGCCCCCGGCCTCCCGGCTGGTGCTTCTCAACGGGCTGGTGGCCGCCGCCCTCTGCGCCGTCTCCACCATCATGCTGCTGGAGATGCGCCGCGAGATCGGCGCGGGCCAATCTCGGCGCCAGCGGACTCGTCACCCTGATGGCGCGGGACGTCGCCCGCAACATCGAGCTCTACGACCTGTCCCTGCGGGCGATCGTCGACGGGCTGAAGGAGCCCCGGGTACGCGAGGCCGACCCGGACCTGCGCCGGATGATCCTGTTCGACCGCGCCGCCACGGCGACGAATTTCGGCCTGATCGCGATCATCGATCCGCAGGGCGACACGAGCCTGATCTCGCGCCCGGCCGCCCCGTTCAACACACGCGATCGTGACTACTTCCGATACCATGCCGCGCATGCCGATCCGGACCTGCGCATCAGCAATCCGGTCCAGTCCCGCAGCTCCGGCCGCTGGGTGATTCCCCTGAGCCGCCGCCTGTCGCATCCCGACGGCGCCTTCGCGGGCATCGTGGTGGGGGCGATCTTCCTCGATCACTTCCAGCAATTGTTCGAGGCGGCCGGACTCCAGAAGGGCGCGGTCATCGACCTGCTCGCCCGGGACGGCACCATCCTGATGCAAGTGCCGTTCGTGCAGGCCACGGTCGGCACGAGCGTCGCGGGCACAGGCACCTTCGACCGGATGCGCGAAGCCCGCGAGGGGCTCTTCGACGGCGCGGCCCTGGCGGGGGCGGAGCGGCAGCGCTTCGCCTTCGCGCCGGTCGGCGACCTGCCGCTGATGGTGAGCCTGTCGGTCCCCGTGACGGCGATCTACGCCGCCTGGTGGCGCAAGGCGATCGCGCTGGGCGGCATCGTCCTGGCCCTGTGCGGTGCCACCCTGGTCCTCACCGCGCTGCTCCGGCGCGAGGTGGTCCAGCGCCGGGCGGCCGAGACCGCGACGGCCCACCTCAACGACGCGCTGCGGCAGCTCGCCATCACCGATCCGCTGACGGGCCTGCACAACCGCCGCCGCTTCGACGAGGTGCTGGCGCGCGACCTGCGGCGGGCGACCCGCAACGGACTGCCCCTGTCGCTGATCCTGCTCGACGCCGACGCCTTCAAGAGCTTCAACGACCGCTACGGCCATCAGCGCGGCGACGAGGCGCTGCAGATGATCGCTCGCGCCCTGACGGAAGGGGTCGACCGGCCCGGCGCCACCCTGTGCCGGATCGGCGGCGAGGAGTTCGCCGCGATCCTGCCGGAGACGGGACTTCCCGAAGCGCTACGGGCGGCGGAGCGCATGCGCCAGGCCGTCGCCGCCTGCGCCCTGCCGCATGCGGGGACGGCCCATGGCATCGTGACCGTCAGTCTCGGCGTCGCGGGCCTTCGCGGCGACGACGCGGCGTCCGGCGTGAACGAAGCCGGCCTCGTCGCGGCCGCCGACGCGGCTCTCTACGAGGCCAAGCGCGGCGGGCGCAACACCGTCCGCCTCGCAGCGGAATCCGGATTGGCCGAGGCGGCACCGCACACACCCGGTTGAGTTGCTTGGGCGACCGAACCGAACTGGTTGCAATCCCGAAGATCCCAAGCGCGCCGACCGGCACCATTCGACGGTGGCGCGAGGCACGTCCTGTTTCCGGGACGGTATCGTGACGTGTCGGATCTCATCCCATCTCCCGAGCCGATACGGCGGACCCGACACGGTTCAGCCGTCACCTCTCTTTCCACGTTCGATGACTGCGTCGCCGGCACGATGATTTTCTCAAATGCATCCTGTCACTAACCTATGATAGGGCGATTTACTTGCATCGTATATTTGGCCAGCCGAAGGAATAAAGCGTGGATTTAACGGATCGTTAGACATCCGCGCATAGATCTGTCGTATCGGCACAGGCGGGCGCGCAACCCTCGGGAAACACGCCGTCGATCCCGACCACCCATTCGCTCGGACGCGAATGCCTCCGCGACAGGGCCGATGACCGGCGGCCGTTGGCTGAGCGCCGCGTGCCGCGCCGGCCATCACGCGATCCCATTCCAATCACCGTGGAACCGTCGCCCTGAATAATCGTCAGGGTGCGACATAGTAGTTCCGTGGATGATTATTTGAAGAACAATCCGGCACCAAGCAAAACACGATCATCCAGGCCTCACAGGAAATTGATAAGGCGACATTGCTGGAAATTACCGGGTGTTAGAGCTTCCAGGGCGAACGTGAGCCGCCTTATCCATGCCCTGACCGATCGCTGCGTGCGACCTTGCGTTCGAGGAAACGATCCATGCCCTTCTTCAACCGTCGGACATCGCCGAAGCTCGCAGCCCTCGACCGCTCGCAGGCCGTCATCGAATTCAAACCGGACGGCACCATCGTCACCGCCAACGAGAACTTCCTGGCGACGGTCGGGTACGCCCTGGCGGAAATCGAGGGGCGGCATCACAGCCTTTTCGTCGAGGCCGCCGAGCGGGAGAGTGCCGCCTACCGGGCGTTCTGGGTCGACCTCGCCAAGGGTGAGTTCCGGCGCGCCGAGTACAAGCGGATCGGAAAGGGCGGGCGCGAGATCTGGCTCCAGGCGAGCTACAATCCGATCTTTGGCCGGGACGGGCAGGTGAGCGGCGTCGTCAAGTTCGCCACGGACATCACCGCCGAAAAGCTGCGCAACGCGGACAATCTCAGCCAGATCGAGGCGATCGGACGCTCGCAGGGCGTGATCGAGTTCACCCTCGACGGCATCATCCTCACCGCCAACAAGAATTTCCTGGACCTCACCGGTTATTCGCTCGCCGAGGTGACGGGCCAGCACCACCGCATGTTCATGGAGGTCGCCGAGCGGGAGACCGGTCCCTACCTGGCGTTCTGGAAGAGCCTGGGGCACGGCGAATTCAAGACCGGTGAGTTCCGCCGCGTCGGCAAGGGGGGGCGCGAGATCTGGCTGCAGGCCAGCTACAATCCCGTGTTCGATCCCTCCGGCAAGCCCATCAAGGTGGTCAAGTACGCCTCGGACATCACCGCGATGAAACTTTGGAATGCGGACATGCAGGGGCAGGTCGATGCGATCGGGCGCTCCCAGGGCGTGATCCAGTTCGATCTCGAGGGGCATGTCCTCGACGCCAACGACAACTTCCTCGATGTGCTGGGCTACAGCCTCGACCAGATCCGGGGCCAGCACCATCGCATGTTCATGGAACCGGCCCTCGCGGCGTCGTCGGAATACGAGGCATTCTGGGCCGACCTGCGCCGGGGGGCATTCAACTCCGGAATCTATCGCCGGCTCGGCGCTGGCGGGCGCGAGATCTGGATCCAGGCGTCCTACAACCCGATTCTCGATCTCAACGGCAAGCCGTTCAAGGTGGTGAAATACGCCACCGACATTTCGGCCCGGATGCGTTCGCGGGTCGAGGCCACCCATGCCTCGTCCCAGACCCTGACCAACGTCCAGACCGTCGCATCGGCCGCCGAGGAACTGAATGCCTCGATCGGCGAGATCGCGGGCAGCCTGTCGCGCTCGCGCCGGGAGGTGGACGAGATGGAGGGTCGCGCGCAGCGGGCCAACAAATCGACGGGGGAACTCGCGGACGCGGCCAATTCCATGACGGGAATCGTCCAACTGATCCAGGGGGTCGGCGGGCAGATCAACCTCCTCGCCCTGAACGCCACCATCGAGGCGGCGCGGGCCGGCGAAGCCGGGCGCGGCTTCGCCGTCGTGGCGGGCGAGGTGAAGAACCTCTCCAACCAGGTCACGAACGCCACCGCCCGCATCGCCGAGGACATCAAGGCGATGCAGTCGATCTCCGGCGACGTGGTCGGCTCGCTCACCGCCATCGGACAATCCATCAACGCGGTGCGTGAAATCGTGACCGGGGTCGCCTCTGCGGTCGAGGAGCAGAGCGCCGTCACCCGCGAGATCTCCATGAGCATGCAGACCGCCGCGCACGGCGTCGCGGATATCGATCGGAACCTCCAGTCGCTGTCCTTGTGAGACCCTCGCGCCTCCTCCACCGGAGGGCGAAGCCCAGGCGCCCGCCCTCCGGTGACTGAGCCGTTTGATCTAATTATAGCCTCTGCTATAACGCCGCGGGCCGCCTCGTGCGACCGATCTCCCTTCGGCGGAAGCACGCGCAGGCATGGCTCAATACGATCCGGTGACGACACCCCGCGCGCCGATGGAGGCGCAGAAGTCCTGGCGGTTCACGGAAGCGACCGGCGAGCAGCCGAGTCTCGGGCGAATGAACGCCAGCGTGCCGGTACGGGCCGACGGCAGCTGGCTGCGCCGGCTCCTGGCCTTCATCGGCCCGGGCTACATGGTCTCGGTCGGCTACATGGACCCGGGCAACTGGGCCACCGACATCGCGGGCGGCGCGCAGTTCGGCTACACGCTCCTCGCCGTCATCCTGCTCTCGAACCTGATGGCGATCGTGCTGCAGGCGCTCGCCGCCCGCCTCGGCATCGCCACGGGGCGCGACCTCGCCCAGGCCTGCCGCGACCACTACCCGCGCCCGGTGAGCCTGGTGCTCTGGCTCGCCTGCGAGGCGGCGATCATCGCCTGCGACCTCGCGGAGGTCATCGGCACCGCGATCGCCCTGAAGCTGCTGTTCGGCATTCCGCTGGTCCTCGGCGCGACCATCACGGCGCTCGACGTCTTCCTGATCCTGCTCTTGATGCGGCGCGGCTTCCGGGCGCTCGAAGCCTTCGTCATCGCGCTCCTGGCGGTCATCTTCGTCTGCTTCGGCGTGCAGATCGCGCTCGCCGCCCCGCCGATCCAGGCCATCCTCGGCGGATTCCTGCCGACGCCCGAGATCGTGACGAACCCGGCCGCCCTCTACATCGCCATCGGCATCATCGGCGCCACGGTGATGCCCCACAACCTCTACCTGCATTCCTCCATCGTGCAGACGCGGGCCTATCCGCGGACGGAAGTCGGGCGGCGCGGCGCGATCCGCTTCGCGGTGACGGATTCCACCATCGCGCTGATGCTGGCGCTCTTCGTCAACGCCGCGATCCTGATCATGGCGGCCTCGGTGTTCCACGCGAAGGGCCGCACCGACGTGCAGGAGATCGAGCAGGCCTACGAGCTGCTCTCGCCCCTGCTCGGCGCCGGCATCGCCTCGACGCTGTTCGCGGTGGCGCTGCTGGCCTCGGGGCTGAACTCCACCGTCACGGCGACGCTGGCCGGCCAGATCGTCATGGAAGGCTTCCTGCGCCTGCGCATCCCCGACTGGGCGCGCCGCCTCATCACCCGCGGCATCGCCATCGTGCCGGTGGTGGGTGTCACGGCCTTGTACGGGGAGCAGGGGACGGCGCGTCTCCTGGTGCTGAGCCAGGTCGTGCTGTCGATGCAGTTGCCGTTCGCCGTGATCCCGCTCGTCGGCTTCGTCTCGGACAAGGGCAAGATGGGCGCCCACGTGATCCCGCCCTGGCTCAAGGTGCTGGCCTGGGGGATCGCGGCGATCATCGTCGCGCTCAACGTCAAGCTGCTGTTCGACACGCTGGCGGGCGCCTGACGCCGGACACGAAAACGCCCGGCGGATCACGCGCCGGGCGGGACGGTCACCGGGGCCTGTCGAAACGGCTCAGGAGCGGCGGGTGGCCCGGACGCGCACGGGAATCGGCTGCGGCGCGGGCATCGCCCCCTCCACCACGGAACCGATGAACGACCGGCTGGCCTCGGCGACGGATTTGATCAGGCGTCGCACGATGGAGGCGGCAGTCGATGATCTCATGACGGGCTCCTGACCGACGGGCTGAGGACGAACGCCGCATACCGGGCCGGGTTCCGGTGGCGGTTGATGGGAAGATAGCGAGGCGATTGTCTCCTGCGCAGGGGCCGAGGGCAATCCGCCGCATGAGCGGCAAACGCGTAAAAAAGCACCGGCGTTCGACGCCGGTGCTGAAAATTTGACGAACCCAAGCGGAATGGGGCCTGCGGCTTGCCGCGCTTCCAGGGCTTACCGCGCGCCTATGGCTTGCCGCGCTTGGCCATGAGCTGCTCGATGAGCGAGCCGCCCTTCTCGATCGCCGCGAGTTCCTCCGCCACCGCGTCCACGGTCTCGCGGATCTGCTCGGGGGTGTGCTCGGAGGTGATGAAGAAGCGCAGGCGCGAGGCCCGCTCCGGCACCGCCGGGTGGATGATCGGCTGCACGTTGATGCCGCGCTTGTACAGGCGGTCCGACAACGTCACCGACTTCAGGGAATCGCCGACGATGACCGGGATCACCGCAAGGCCCAGGCTCGTGCCGGTGTCGAGCCCGTGCTTCTTGGCGCAGGACAGGAACAGGTGGCCGTTCTGGCGCAGGCGCTCCACCCGGTGCGGCTCGGCATGCATGATGTCGAGGGCGGCCTCGGCGGCGGCGGCGAGCGGCGGCGAGATGCCGACGCTGTAGATGAAGCCGCCGGCGGTGCATTTCAGGTACTCGATGAGCGCGGCCGGCCCGGCCACGTAGCCGCCGCAGGTGGACAGCGTCTTCGAGAGCGTGCCCATCCAGATGTCGACCCCGCGCGGATCGACGTCGCAATGCTCGGCGAGGCCGACGCCCGTGCGGCCGAGAACGCCGAGCCCGTGGGCGTCGTCCACCATGAGCCAGGCGTCGTAGCGCTGCTTCAACGCGATGAGGGCGGCGAGGTCCGGCGTGTCGCCGTCCATGCTGTAGAGGCCCTCGACCACGATCAGCGCCCGGCGGTGCTCGTGGCGCGTGGCCCCCAGCAGGGTCTCCAGGGCGTCGAGGTCGTTGTGCGCGAAGGAGCGGCGCTGCGCCCCGGAGAGTTGCGCGCCCGTGACGATGCTGTTGTGGCTCAGGGCGTCGTGGAAGATCACGTCGCCGGGCTCGAGCAGGGCGCCGATCGTGGTGACGTTGGTGGCGTGCCCGCTCACCATCACCACGCAGGCCTCGGTCTCGTAATGGTCGGCCAGCGCCTTCTCCAGGGAGAGGTGCCCCGGGCGCTCGCCGGCCACGATCCGGCTCGCGGAGGCCGAGGTGCCGAAGGTCTCGATGGCCCGCGCGGCGGCCGCGTTGACGTCCGGATGCCCGTTCAGGCCGAGATAATCGTAGGACGAGAAGTTGATGAAGGACTTGCCGGCGATGCGCGTGGTGGCGCCGGCCTTGGTCTCGTGCACCCGGAAGAACGGGTTGCCGAGGCCGATGAGGTCGGCGGCCGAGCGCTGGAGCCGCAACTCGCGGTAGCCCGGCAGGGACTCGAAGTTCTGCACCGAGGGGTCGCCGGCGGGCCGCTGCGCCGGACGGGCCGGGGCCGGCCTGTTGGCGTTGCGCCCGAGCCGGTTCGTGACGAAGCCCGCCAGGGCCGCGCGTCCGCCGTCCGGTCTCGCGGGATTGCTCATGCTGGGTTTCTCACGGGAGGATTTCTTTGATGACGAGGCTGTTTTCTTCGACCAGCGCGTGGAACGGCTCCAGGGTGCGGACGTCCACCCCCTCGCTGGCGTGGCGCTGGGCGAGGCTCATCACGGCGGCGGCCGCCTCGTCGACCGGGGCCGCGATCGACTGGATCAGGGTCTCGGTCAGTTCGTTGACGGTCAGCCCCGAGGAGATGCCGGAGGGCGGCGCCTCCAGGGCGAAGCGCTCCTGAAGGCTGGCGCCGAGTTCGACACCCATCAGCGAATCGAGGCCGATCTCGGAGAGGTGGCGCACGCGGCTGATGTCGTCCTTGGGCAGGCGCAGGATGCGGGCGATGTCCTCCACGATGGCGTCGGCCACCGTCTTGCGCACCGCGTCGATGTCCTGGGTCTTGAGCAGCATGCCGATGTTGATGGCCGCCACCGTGCCGGCCTCCATCTGCTGGTCCGAGCCGAGTTCGGCGTAGCTCGGGCTCTTCATGGTGGCGAGACGCTCGCGCGCCTTGCCCCAATGCATGGAGGCGATGGCGATGACCGCGTCGTCCGGGCTGCTGCCCTGGCCTTCCAGCGCATCGGCCATGAGGTCGAGGCAGTGGCGGGCATCCATGGGCGTGACGCCGACGCGGCCGGCCAGGGTCTCCATCACGGCGCGGTTGCGGGCGAGCACGCCGACATCGCCGATGGCACCCCAGGCGACGGCGAGCGCCGGCAGCCCGAGCTTGCGCCGGCGGCGGGCAAGGCCTTCCATGAAGCCATTGGCGGCGACGTAGGCGCCCTGGCCGGGATTGCCGATGAAGGTCGTGGCCGAGGAGAACATCACGAAGTAGTCGAGCGCGCGTTCGCGGGTCGCCGCGTCGAGATGCTCGGCGCCGATGACCTTCGGGCGGATGACCGCGTCGAGGGCGGCGGCGTCGATGTTGGCGATGAGGCCGTCCTGCAGAACCATCGCCCCGTGGATGACGCCCGCGAGCTTGCGGCCCTTGCGCTCCACGTCGGCGATCAGGCCGTCGACGGCGGCGCGGCTGGTGATGTCGCAGGCCATGGCCGCGACGTTGACGCCGCGTCCGCCGAGATCGGCCACCACCTGCTTGGCCTCGGGGCTCGCGGCCCCGTTGCGGCCCACGAGGACGATGTGCCTGGCGCCCCGGTCCGCGAGCCAGCGCGCCGCCTCGATGCCGAAGCCGCCGAGGCCGCCGGTGACGAGGTGCACGCCCTCGGGCGAGATCGCGAAGCTGGATTTGGCCGCCTGCATCACGCGGCCGGGCTTGGGCGGCGCGATGACGATCTTTCCGACATGTCCCGATTGCTGCATCAGCCGGAAGGCGTCGGAGACCTCGTCCGCCGTGAAGGGCTGGAACGGCAGCGGCTTCAGGCCGCCTTCCGTGAACAGCGCCATCACCTCGCGGAAGAGGCGGGCCCCGTCCTCGCCCTGGTGCTGGAGCACCTGATCGAGGTCGACGCCGAAATACGAGAGGTTCCGGCGGAACGGGCGCAGGCCGATATGGGTGTTGGCGACGTAATCGCGCTTGCCCAGTTCGATGAAGCGGCCGAACGGCTTGAGGACGTTGAGGCTGCGCTCCATCGCCTCGCCGAACAGGCTGTTGAGCACGACGCCGACACCGTCGCCGGTGATGCGGCGGACATCGTCCACGAAGGCGAGCGAGCGCGAGTCGAGCACGTGCTCGGCGCCCAGCGCCTTGACCAGGGCCCGCTTCTCGCGGGACCCCGCCGTGGCGATGACGCGGGCCCCCTTCAGCTTGGCGATCTGCAGGGCCGCGAGGCAGACGCCGCCGGCACCGCCATGCACCAGCACCCACTCGCCCCGGCGCAGGCGGGCGCAGCTGACGAGGCCGTAATAGGCGGTGAGAAAGGCCACCGGCACGGTGGCGGCGGCCTGCGCATCGAGGCCGGGCGGGCTCGGCGCCACCACGAGTTCCGGCACGACGATGTGGGTGGCAAAACCCGATTGCGCGAAGGCGACGACGCGGTCGCCGGGCTTGAAGGCCGCGACGCCCTTGCCCACCGAGAGCACGCGCCCGGCGACTTCGAGGCCGAGGCGCGGACCGGCAAAACCGTCCTCCAGGATCTCCTCGGGCAGCATCGAGAGCGCCCAGAGCACGTCGCGGAAGTTCAGGCCGGTGGCCTCCACCGCGATCTCGACCTCGCCACGGCCGGGCGCGCGGCGCTCCGCCGGTCCCCAGGTCATCTCGTTGAGGCCGCCGGTGTTGCTGCGCTCCAGGCGCGCGGCCGGGGCCGGCACCGCGTCGGCGGCGGGGCGGCGCGAGAGCTGGCCCGGCGAGAACCGGATCACGCGGGTGCAATCGGCGTCGAGGATGATCTCGGTCTCGAGGGTACCCGAGAGGATGAGGTCGCGCAGGCGCTCGGCGGCGGCCTTGGTCGACAGGGCCTCGGCGAGGTCGATCCGGCGCACGTCGAGGTTGGCGACCTCGTTGGCGAGCGTCCGGGTGAAGGCCCAGACACCGGCCTCCACCGAGCCCGTCGGATCGCCGGCGTCGCGGGTCGCCCCGGGGCAGACCACCCAGAGGCGGGTCTGCCGGCTGCCGAGATGCTCGACGCAGCGCTTCAGGCTGAGGCAGCGCTCGCGCAGGCGGTCCGCCGCCGTGCCCTCGTGGTTGAAGGCCCCGGCGAGGAACACCACGGAATCCGGGGTCTCGCGCTCCAGTTCGAGCAGGGACTGCTCGGAATCCAGGATGATCGAGACGTGGACGCCGCTCGCCACCAGCAGCGTCGCCAGCGACGAGGCGGTCTCCGCCGCGAAGGCGTCGTGCGAGCCGATGACGAAGGCGAAGGTCTGGCCGGCGGCGGGCTTCGTCCGCGCCGGGGCTTCGGCGATGAACAGGAGGTCGTCGCCGTTGGCCGAGACCGCGCGGTCCACCGCCACCCGCACGAGGCCGCTGTCGCTCAAGGAGCGCTGCCAGCCTTTGATGTCGTCGAGACGGCCGGCCGGCATGCCGCCGGCCTCCTCGAACCAGTCGGGCGTCAGGCCGAAGACGAGGTCGCGGAAGAGCGAGGCGCCGGGCTCGACGGCGATGAGGAAGCCGCCGGTGGCGAGGGCCTCGGAGACCTGGCCCAGCAGGGCGCGTTCCGAGCGATGCAGAACGTTGCTCGCCAGGATCACGTCGAAGCCGCCGGCGGTCAGTTCGGACGGGTCCTCGATCACGGTGACGCCGCGCGGCAGGGCGAGGCGGGCGCGCTCGGCGAGGCGCCGGTCGGCCTCGAACACCGTGAGCTGCGCCTCGACCGAATCGGTAAAGCCCGCGGCCTGCGCCGAGAGCGGACCGAACCCGACCTGGAGCACCCGCAGGGCCCGGTCGCGGGGCAGGGCGGCACGGCCGGATTCGACGAGTTCGGCGATCAGGTCGGCCGAGGCCCGGGCCGTGGCGCTGCGCAGGATGAAGGCGTCGAGGGCGTTCTGCGACAGGGTCGGGGCGACGGTGAGGTCGCCCGCCAGCAGGCGGCCGACCACGGCGCCGATATCGGCGGTGAGTACCAGTTCGGCGGAGAGATCCGGATGATCCGCCGCGATCCAGCGCATGATCTCGTCCGGCGCCGGCAGGCTGACGTCCTTGCGCAGGGTCCAGCGCGTCCCGTCGAGGGTGGCGAGATCGCTGCTCTCCAGGGCGAAGAGCGCATTCAGCAGCCAGGGGCGCATCGCCTCCGGGATGCGTTCGTCGATGGCGACGGCGCCCGAGCGCTGCAGGCCCTCCGCGAGGCGGTAGGCCATCGAGGTGGCCCAGCCTTCGAGGAGGAGGTGGCCCGGCGCCAGGGGAGTCTCGGCCGATGCGAAGGCCGCCTTGACGGCGGGCCGGACCGCGTCGCCGATCCGCTGCCCGCGGCCGAGGGGGATCGCGGTCGGCTCGGTGGCGAGTTCGGGGCGCTGCCCGATGGCGTAGGCCGCCAGTTCGTTGCCGGTCTTGGCGCGCAGGGCCTGGAAGCGGCCCTCGCGCAGGGTGGCGACCACCGCGCCCTCGGCATCCACCAGGGTGAAGTCGGCCAGGATGCTGCGCTCGTTGGCGCGCCGCGTCTTGATCATCGCCCGGGCGATGACGGCGCCGGGCTTGACGAGGCGGATCTCGCCGAAGCGCACCGGCACGTAGGCCTTGGTGGAGCCTTCGCCCATGAGGCCGGCAAAGAGCAGGATCAGGCCGTGGAAGCAGGAATCGAGGCGCGCGGGCACGAGGCCGAAGCGGAGATCCGCCTCGGCCGGCACCAGTTCGGAGACGATGGTGGTCTCGTCGAGGCGCGCGCTAAACGCGACCTGCCGGAAGCTCGGGCCGAAGCCGAGGCCCGAGGCCGCGGCGAGGCGGTAGAGTTCCTCGCCCGCGACCGCGTGCTCCTCGGGGATCTGGATGTCGACGGGGGCGGGGGCCGAGAAGCTGCCGTCGATGATCTTGGCGGCGGCATGGATCTGCCAGGCGGCCTGGGTCAGGCGCGGGCGGCTCAGGATCTGGATGGCGTTGCCGGAGCCGGCGACGCGGACCGCGACCTCGCGCAGGGATTCCTCGCCGAACACCATCGGCGACTGGATCTCGAACTCGGCCAGGACGACGCTATCGCTCTTCAGCGTCTCGCGGGCGACTCCGAGCGCCATCTCGATGAAGGCCGCGCCGGGCAGGATCGCCTGTCCGTCGATGCGGTGATCGTCGAGGTCCGGCACCGTCGCGATGTCGACGTGGCCGTGCCATTCGAGGCCGTCCGGCGTGAGCCGCGAGCCGTAGAGCGGATGGTAGGGGCGGGGGGTCGCCGCGCCAACGCCCTCGGTGGTCTCGGCGAGGCGGAACGGCCGGCGCTGCCAGGGATAGAGCGGCAGCGCGACGTCGCCCTGCGGGTTGCGCCCGAAGACCGTCTCCTCGTCGACCGCCGCGCCCTGGACGAGGGCGGCAGCCACCGTGCGGGCGATCGGGTCGCCCCCGGCGGGCTTGCGGTGCAGGACGCCGATGGTGGCGTTCTCGATGCCGAGCGGCTCGATGGCGTCGCCGATATGCGAGAGCAGGGTGGCGCGGGGGCCGACCTCGATGAAGACGCGGGCGCCCTTGCGGGTCGCCTCCTGCACGGCCTCGCAGAAACGCACCGGCTCGCGGATGTTGCGCCACCAGTAACCGGCGCCGAACTGCTCGCCCGCCAGCCCCTTGCCGGTGACCGTGGAGACCATCGGAGTGGTGGCCGCATGCGGCTTCAGTCCGGCGAGATCCCGCAGGAGCGGCTTCTCGGTGGGGTTCATCAGCCGGCCGTGGAAGGGGTATTCCAGGTCGAGCTTGCGCCCGCGCCGGCGCTTGCGCGCCAGCGCCTTCATGGCCGCGTCGATGTCCTCGACGGGGCCCGCCACCGTGATGGCCTTGGGGCTGTTGTAGGCGGCGATGTCGAGGCTCGGGTAATCCTTCAGGAACAGCTCGATCTCGTCGGCGGGCGCCAGCAGCACCGCCATGGTGCCGAAGCCGCGCGTCGTCTCCTGATGCTTGCTGCGGTAGAAGATGACCTTCACGGCCTGCTCGAGGCTGAGGATGCCGGCGGCCTCCGCGGCCGCGATCTCGCCGACGCTGTGGCCGAGGACGTAGCTCGGCTTCAGGCCGCGCGCGCGCAGGGCCGTGGTCGAGGCGCTGGAGATCGCGAAGATCAGCGGCTGCGAGACCCGGGTCAGGGCGAGGCGGGCGTCGAGGTCGTCGGCGAACAGGGCTTCCTTGAGCGACCACCCGGAGAGCTTCAGGAACAGCGCGTCGATCCGGTCGAAAGCCTCGCGGAACGCGGTGTTCTGCTCGTAGGCCTCGCGGCCCATGCCGGCCCACTGGCTGCCGTTGCCGGAATAGACGAAGGCCACCTCGGCGGCGCGGTCGACGGCGGTGCCCAGCAGGGCGGCCGGGTTGTCCTCCGCCTCGCCGACGGCGCGCAGGACCTCGGGGAGGTCGGCGCTCAGGGGCACGGCGAGGCGCGAGGACAGGCGCTCGCGGCGGTGGGCGGCGGCGCCCGCGATCCGGGCCGTCTCGGCGCGGTCGGCGCCCTCCAGGCGCTCGGCGTAGTCGAGGGCGAGTTCGTTCAGCGCGGCGCGGCTCTGGGCGGAGAGCAGCAGGACCTCGGGCGCCCGGTCGGGGGCGGTCTTGCCCGCCGCGACCTTGGCGGGCGCGGCGTCGGTGAGGACGATGTGCGCGTTGGTGCCGCCGAAGCCGAAGGAGTTCACGCCGGCAAAGCGCGGCTTGCCGTTGCGGGTCAGCGCCAGGGGCTTGTTCGTGACCGAGAGGTTGAGCTCGCGGAACGGGATGTCCGGGTTCAGCTCGGCCGCGTGCAGGGAGGTCGGAAACAGGTCGTGCTCGAGGGCGAGGCTGGCCTTCAGCAGGCCGGCGAGGCCCGAGACCGGCTCGGTGTGGCCGATGTTGCTCTTGATCGAGCCGATGGGCAGCGGCTCCTTGCGCGGGCGCCCGAGCTTGCCGCCGATGGCGCTGGCCTCGATCGGATCGCCCACCGGCGTGCCGGTGCCGTGGGCTTCCACGAAGACCACGGAATCGAGGTCGATCTCCGCCTCGCGGTAGACCTGCTCCAGCAGCGCCCCTTGCGCGTAGCCGGAGGGCAGCGAGATGCCGGTGGTGCGGCCGTCCGAGTTGACGCCGCTCGCCGCGATCACGCCGCGCACGGTGCTGCCGTCGCGCAGGGCCGCCTTGGCGGATTTGAGCACGAGGACGACGCCGCCCTCGGAGCGCACGTAGCCGTCGGCGCTCGACGAGAAGGCCTGGCAGAGGCCGGTGCGCGAGAGCATCTGCGCGTTGGAGAAGCAGATGAAGTTGAAGGGGCTCGCCAGCAGGTTGACGCCGGCCACCACGGCCGTGTCGATCCGGCCGCTGGAGATGGCGGCCACCGCCGCGTCGAGGGCGACGAGGGAGGACGAGCAGGCCGTGTCGACGGTAAAGCTCGGCCCCTTCAGGTCGTAGATGTAGGAGATGCGGTTCGAGAGGATCGAGAGGGTGTTGCCGGTGGCCGCGTAGGCGTCGCCCGACGATGTGTCGAGGACGCGCAGGTTGCCGTAATCGAGCGAGGAGGCGCCGACGAAGACGCCGATCTGCGTGCCCGCCACGTCCGACGGGCGCAGGCCCGCATCCTCCAGGGCCTCCCAGGTCAGTTCCAGCAGCAAGCGCTGCTGCGGGTCCATCTGCTCGGCCTCGCGGGGCGAGATGCCGAACACGCCCGGATCGAACGACCAGATGTCGTCGAGAACGCCGGCGGACCAAGTGTAGCTCTTGCCGCGCTCCTGGGCGCGCGGGTGGCCGAATCGTTCGAGCGACCAGCGATCATCCGGGATGCGGCCGACGGCGCAGCGCGCCTCGGTCAGGAGCTGCCAGAGCCCCTCGACGCTCGAAGCGCCGGGAAGCCGACAGGAGCGGCCGATGATCGCGATCTCTGTACGTTGTGTCACGTTCGATTCGCACACGCTCTTGAACGGGGGACAGGATCGACCGGCACCGCTTCCGCCATCCCGTCGACCCTTAATATGGCTCCCAGTTGCTGTCCAACCTGGGAGCGCGAAACCAACAGCATCACCGTCCGGAAGACGAAACCCTGTTGCACGTATTCATCGGATGATCCGACAGGGTTTCTCGATACGGTGCAAGGGAACTGCGCATCTTCTCGCATCTCCCTGGTTGTATTTGCACCGTCATCGACAATCCTGGTCGGGGAACCGACCCCGTCTCCGGCAGGGTCGCCGATGAACCCGCGAAAGCTGTGTCGCAAGGTCCGGACCGACCCTCGACACCGATCCTCCGGGTGGATCGGCGGCCGGACAATCGTGACCCGAGGCCCCTGTCACGGACCCCAGCGATGGTCACGTGGGTAAAGTCCTCGAATGCGGCGACTTTGCGATGCCACCACATCATGCTGCATTGCGGTATCAAATTCGATAACGCGCCGCATCCCGCGATAGATTGGGATTGTAGTACGGATCGGACCTGAGTTCCGCCCCCCAGCGCCGGCGCATCACCTCGATCTCGCGCTCGAAGCGGGCTCGCTTCTCGGGCGTGTCCTCGGCCCCGCGGCTCTTCGACTCGTGGTGGATCAGCCGCGCGTGGGGCGTCCAGACGTTGCGGTACCCGGCGGCGCGCAGCCGCAGGCAGAGGTCGACGTCGTTGAAGGCCACGGCGAGGTGCTCCGCGTCGAATCCGCCGCAGGCCGCGAAGGCATCGGCGCGGACGGCGAGGCAGGCCCCGGTGACGGCCGAGACCTCCTGGGTCAGCACCATGCGGGCGAAGTAGCCGGGCTCGGATTCGGGAAGGCCGGGATGGCTGTGGCCCGCGACCCCGCCGATCCCGAGGACGATCCCGCCGTGCTGGAGGGTCCGGTCGGGGTAGAGGAGCTTGGCCCCGACGGCGCCGATCCCGGGATCGAGCACGATCGACACCATTTCCCGCAGCCAGCCGGGCTCGATCACCTCGACGTCGTTGTTGAGGAACAGCAGGATGGCTCCGCGGGCCGCGGCGGCGCCCCGGTTCGAGAGGTCGGAGAAATTGAAGGCGCCGGGGATGGGCAGGATCCGGACCCGCGCGTCGCCGGCATGGCGCGCGAACAGGGCCCGCGTCGCCGCGTCCCGGCTCTCGTTGTCGACCACCACGACGTCGAGGGCCGGGTAGTCCGTGCCGGACAGGAGCCCCTCGAGGGCGACGGCGAGCAGGTCCGCCCTGTCGCGGGTGGGGATGATCACCGAGACCAGGGGCGCCGGCTGGGGCACCGGCCGCACCAGCCGGTTGAAGCCGAGGGGCCCCCGCGTCGCGGATGCTCCCAGGGGCGCGGCGATCTCGGTGAGCGCCCGCAGCCGCGCGGCCTCGGCCCGGTCGAGGGCGCGGTCCGAGAAGGTCCCCGAGCCGCCGGCCGCGCGCCAATGGTAGAGCACGCGCGGGATGTGCCGGATGCGGGCGGGGTCGAGCCCGGCGGTGAGGCGCAGGAGCAGGTCGTGGTCCTGGCTTCCCTCGAAGCCCGGCCTCAGGGCCCCGACATCCCGCAGCGCCCCGGCGCGGATCACGGTCAGATGGTTGATGTAGTTCTGCCCGTAGAGCAGCTCGCGGTCGAAATCCGACTTGAAATGCGGCTCGAAGCGGCGCCCGCGCCCGTCGATCTTGTCCTCGTCGCTGTAGATCAGCACCAGGTCCGGGTCCGAGCGGACCGCGGCGGCCACATGGTAGAGCGCGGTCTCGGCCAGGACGTCGTCATGGTCGAGGAAGGCGATGAAGGCGCCCGCCGCGTCGGCCACCGCATCGTTCGTGGCGCGCGCGATGTGCCCGTTCTGCGCCCTCCGGACCACCCGGATGCGCGGCTCCTCGCCGGCGTGGCGCGCGAGGACCCGGGGAATCGCCGGGTTCGTGGAGGCGTCGTCGACGATGCGGAGTTCCCAATGCGGGTAGAGCTGGGCCCGGACGGAGCGCAGCGCCGCCTCCAGCACCCGGGGGGCGGGGTCGTGCACCGGCATGACCACGGAGATCAGCGGGGCCGTCCCCGTCCAGGCGGCGATCTCGTCGCGGATGCGCTGGCGATCCGGCGGGGTCAGGGTATCGAACCGGGTGATCCAGGTCGCGTAGCCGGTCTCGCTGCGCTGCTGGAGCGCCCGCAGGAGCAGGGCCCGCCCGCGGACCTTGAGGCCGAGGCCGCGCCAGTAGACCGCGCGCGCCGTCATCGCGGGATCGCGGCGCAGGGCCTCGACCACGAGGGCGAGGCGGCTCCGGCGCCGAACCGAGACGGCGGAGATCCGGAACGGCGCCTCCCGCGACAGGGGCGACAGGCGCAGGGCGCGCAGGGCAGGGGGGAGCCGGCCCGTCCAGACGAAGTCGTCGCCCCCGGCCGCCGCCTCGGACAGCGTGACCGCCGACGGAGTCGCGCCGGAGGCTTCGGCGGGCCCCTGCGCCACGAGGGCGCCGAGAACCGCCCGGGCGACGCCGCCGCTGCCCGCATCGCGAAACCGGATCGTCGCCCAGGCATCGGCGAGGTCGAGGTCGGCCAGATCGAGCGTCAGGGCGGCGCCGTCCGCCACGAAGGCCCGGTCGAGGCGGCGGCCGCCCGGCCCGGGGAGGGTGGCCACCACCGGTGTGGAGGGCATGCTCAGCTGTTCCAGCCCTTCGAGACCGCGTCCCGCACGGCATCCGCCATGGCGACGTCGAAGACCAGCATCTCCTGGGCGGCCTTCGACCCGCGCAGGCGGTCGGCGAGCACCAGCGCCTCGGTGGGGATCGGTTCGGGGGTGGGGACCGGCGCGTCGACGCCGAGGCGGTCGAACAGGGTGGCGGCGAAGGCCTCGAAGTAATCGCGGTGCCCGACGATGCCGACGCGGGCGAGGACCTCGATGGCCACGATCGAATGCCCCGGCATGAGCCGGTCGTCGGGCAGCTTGGTGCTGAATTGCCGGGTCAGGGGGTTGTAGAGCATCCGGTAGGCGGTCTCCGGCAGCATCCGGAAGAAGCGCTTCAGGCTCCGGGCGTCGGAGAAATCGTACTCGGTGACGGCCTCGACGGCGTCGCGGATCTGGCCGACGCGCCAGACCTGCGCGGGGTCCGCCAGGACAGAGGCGCGGGCCCGCAGCCAGAGCAGGCGGCTCGCCATCTCCACGTAGGGATCGTGGATCAGGGTCGTGGTGAGGAGGTTGTCGCTGACGATGTAGCCCTCGTAGCGGGCCAGGGAGATCGCCCCCGACAGGAACGAGGACGTCAGCCAGGGGCTTTCGAACACGACCCGCAGCACCTCGTCCGGGAGGGCGCCGATTCCGAAGTAGCTCTGCTGGAACCGGTCGAGCAGCACGGCCTGGAGCACGCTGTCGCTGTTGATGCTGGTGTCCACGAGCAGGACCTTGCCCCGGATCGGGTCGGGGCGCGGCGAGCGCCGGTAGATCAGCACGTTGGTGTCGGTGTCGTAGATCTCGATGCGGCGCGCGGCGCTCAGGCCCGGAACCTGCTCGTCGGTGATCTCGAACACGCATTGGCCGGTGGGATGCCAGCCCTGCGCCCGGATCGCGTCGTCCACGAGCCAGGCTTCGAGCTCCGCGGCCCGGCGGCCCTCGAGGGCCACGTAGACCCGGCTGATCGCACCGGGATTGTCCGGCACGACCCAGCACCGGATCCGAAATCCGAGATCATGATCGACGTAGAATCGCATTCCTCAACCGTTACCCGCTGCACATCAGGCTCGCCGCGACGCGGATCGCGGCGCGAAGCCACTCCGGAACCGTCGAGCCGCAATCGACGGTCCGTCACGGTGCGCGGCAGCCCCGGGGAGCCGCCCCGCCTCCCGCACGAACCACCGATCCGATCCGCCGGCCTTAGCGCATTTTTCGTTGCGGCGCAGCGGCGTCCGGGTGCCCCGTCCCGTCGCGGCGCGAGAGCTCAGTTGCGCGGCGGGAGGGGAGCCTGGTTCGCGGCGCGAAGGGCCTTGCGTACCCCCGGACCCCAGGCTATAGCCCCCCTCACCGGCGCCGCAGGGCCCCGGTGAGGGCGCGTAGCTCAGCGGGAGAGCACTACCTTGACATGGTAGGGGTCACAGGTTCGATCCCTGTCGCGCCCACCATTCCAACCTGTTGGAATGATCGAGAAAAAGGGCTCCGGAAACGGGGCCTTTTTCGCGTTGAGGCCAGATCGGCGGAAAAGACTTCGCTCCGAGACGACCCGTCAGGATGGTCGGCGGCATGGAGATCGTCGCAACCGAGCCCCTTTCACGTCCCGCGTGGCCCGATCGCAGTCACGACGGCTCCTCCGTCGATAAGCGCGCGGTCCGGATCGTCGCGGTATTCCCCCGGCGTGTGGGGCGCCCCCGGCTCAAGATGGTCCATTAATAGGGCGCTCAAACGGAACTGCTTCGGCCGACGCGTGAGGACCGGCAGCGGCCGGCGCAAGGCCGAGACCCGATCGATCGGTCGCACCCGGATTCCGCCGAAGGAATTCCGCCGTCCGGACGGGCGCTTGCCCGAACCGCTCATGGTCCGATCGGTCATGCCGACGTGCCCCTGCGAGCTCGGGCGCCGTGCAGCGTCGGGATCTTGTCTGGCGAAGGCGCGTGATCGATGCTGCGCCGCACAGGCCAGCGTGCAGGGGAAGCGACACATGGAGACGATCGGCCGGGACCTGCGCGAGATGCAGCGCGTCCCCCTCGCGGCATCGCACATCGCCGCGCTTCGAGCGGCCGGCATCGAGCGGCATTACCCGGCCGGGACATTCCTCGCGCGCGCGGGGGAACCGGCCGATCGGTTCGTCTATGTCGAAATCGGCGAGATCGAAGTGGTGAATCCGTTCACGGACGAGCGTCACCTTCCGTCCACGCTGGGGCCGACGCAGTTCATGGGCGAGATCGCGTTCCTGAACGGCGGCAACTGGTCGATGCCCATGCGGGCGGTCCGGGACACGACCGTGGTCGAGGTGCCGCGGCTGGAGATGCTGCGGCTGATGTCCGAGATCCCCGAGATGTCGGACATCGTCATCACGGTCCTCGCCGCGCGGCGGCGGCGCCAGCTCGACTCGCAGGACGGCACGCTGGTGCTCATCGGCGAGGATCACGACCGGGCCGTCCGGCGCATCGCGGAGTTCGCGAGCCGCAACCGGCTGCCCTACCGGTCCTACGCGCTCGGCAGCCCGGACGCGGAGGCCGTCGCGCGGAGCTGCGCGATCGCCGCCGACCGGCCCGCCGTGATCTTCGGGCGCGACATCGTCGTGACGGAGCCGACGCCGGACAAGGTCGCCCACCTGCTCGGGCTCAACGTCAATCTCGTCGACGACGAAGCCTTCGACGTGCTCATCGTCGGCGGTGGCCCAGCCGGGGTGGCGGCGGGCGTCTATGCGGGCGCCGAGGGGCTGCGCGCCCTGGTGGTCGAGGATGTCGCGATCGGTGGCCAGGCCGGCACGTCCAGCCGCATCGAGAACTACATGGGATTTCCGACGGGCATCTCGGGCGCCGATCTCGTCTGGCGCGGCGAGGTCCAGGCGATGAAATTCGGGACGCGGTTCGCGATGCCGCGGCGGGTGGCGAAGCTCGAGCGGCTCGACGACGGCGCGTTCTGCGCGACGTTCGAGAACGATCAGCGCGTTCGCGGGCGCGCCGTCGTCGTGGCGACGGGGGTCCAGTACCGGCGCCTGCCGATCGACCGGCTCGAGGCGTTCGAGGGCGCGGGCGTCTATTATGCCGCGACGGAAATCGAGGCGCGCTACTGCCGGAATGCCGAGACCATCATCATCGGCGGCGGCAACTCCGCGGGGCAGGCGGCGATGTTCCTCAGTCGCTCGGCCGGGCATGTCCGCCTCCTGGTGCGCGGCCCGTCGCTCGCGACCTCGATGTCGAGCTACCTCTCGAGCCGCCTGGAGGCGGACCCGGCGATCACGATCGAATATGGCTCCGAGGTCAGCGCCCTCCATGGCGAGGATCACCTCGAAGCGGTGACGATCCGTGACGTGGGGGATGGAACGGTCCGCAGGATCGCGACCTGCGCCGTCTTCGTCATGGTGGGCGCCGCGCCCAACACCCGCTGGCTCTCGGGGCTCATCGCGCTCGATGACCACGGCTTCGTGCTGACCGGAGAAGCGGTCGGCGCCGGCTCGCCCTACGCGACGTCACAGCCCGGGATCTTCGCGGTCGGCGATGTGCGCGCCGGCTCCGTCAAGCGCGTCGCGTCGTCGGTGGGGGAAGGGTCGGTCGTCATCTCCAAGGTCTGGGACTACGTGCGGCACTGACGGCATCGCACGCCCGCGTCGGCGACGGACGGTCGTGCCGCCCGGACACCCGACCGCCGGAGCGCCACGGGCGGATCGGCCGCTCAGGGCCGCCCACGCGCGATCCGGCGCACCCGCGATCAGGAGTCACGGGCCCGGCGCCGTCACTTCTCGCGGAACGCCCGGCGTGCCTGATCCACGAGCGGCTTGGTCAGGTATGAGAACACGGTCCGGTCCGCTGTGCGGATGGCCGAGCAAGAGGGCGCTTTGCGGCGCGCCAGAGCCCCTTTACCTACGGGCAAGCGGCCTTGTGTCCGCGCAGGAGACCAGCATGCCCTTCGCTCGCATCGATCTCGTTCAGGGAAAATCGGCGGATTATCGGCGCACGATCGGCGATGTCGTCTACGAGGCCATCGTCTCGGCGCTCGGCGCTCCGAAGGACGACCGCTTCCAAGCCATCACCGAGCATGCGCCCGAGAACTTCATCATCGACCCGACCTACCTCGGCATCGCCCGGACGGCGGAGTGCGTCGTCATCCAACTCACCCTCAACGGCGGCCGCTCGATCGAGCAGAAGCGCGCCTTCTACAAGCAGGTCGCCGACGGACTGCACGAGCGGCTCGGGCTGCGGCGCGAGGATGTGTTCATCAATCTCGTCGAGGTCGTGAAGGAGAACTGGTCCTTCGGGAACGGCGAGGCCCAGTACGCGACCTGACCGCCGCGTCTTCCCGGCGATCGGCGGAGAACCGGTTCCGGGAGGCTGTCTTCCCGTCCGTGTAAGGATGGGGCATCGCCGGAGCGGACCTGGCCGTTGCGCCGCTCTGCTGGCCGCGAGCGACCGCTCCGGGCGTGCCCTGCACGCGGAACCCGCCCCTTCAGGTCACCGGACTGAGGTTGCCGTCGACGTTGATCGCGGTTCCGGTCACGTAGCCCGCGAGGTCGGA
>NZ_JAQGKL010000064.1 GCF_028290105.1 Methylobacterium sp. | reverse complement strand
GAAGACCGTCCGTCGCTCGAAGAACTATCACGCCCACGACGAGGCGAACGTGGCCAAGGTCGGACAGACCGTGTCGATCGAAGAGTGCCGTCCGTTCTCGAAGACCAAGACCTGGAAGCTCATCGACAGTGGCACTGCCGCCGAGGCTGTGTCTGCCGAGGCCTGAGCCCGACCGAGGAACGTCTGAGCGGGTGCAGGCCACTGCACCCGCTTTTTCATTGCCCGGGCTCCGCCGGTCTTTGGATCGCTATACGGCGGTGGGTTCCCCAGGGGGTCCGTCGTGAACCAAATAAATCTTGCGCGTGTAGGCCGTCCAGGGTATGGGGCATGCCTTCGCGAGATTTCAGAGGGGTGTTCGCACCTTTCGTACGCGGCAGCCGCGCCGGTGTCCAAAACATCGCTTGCGCGGTGCTTCACATGAGCCGGGGACATCAGATCCCCATCAGGCGTCGTCCGCCGGACAATACCGTCCGTGTGCGGAAACCCGTCTGAAACAAGGAAAGGTCACTGCCCGTGATCCAGATGCAAACGAATCTGGACGTCGCCGACAACTCTGGTGCGCGCCGCGTGATGTGCATCAAAGTTCTGGGCGGGTCGAAGCGTAAATATGCCGGTGTCGGTGACATCATCGTGGTCTCGGTGAAGGAAGCGATTCCCCGTGGTCGCGTGAAGAAGGGCGACGTCATGAAGGCGGTCGTCGTGCGCACGGCCAAGGAAGTGAAGCGTCCCGACGGTTCGGTGATCCGCTTCGACAAGAACGCTGCCGTTCTGATCAACAATCAGAAGGAGCCGATCGGCACCCGCATCTTCGGACCGGTTCCGCGCGAGCTTCGCGCCCGCAACCACATGAAGATCATCTCGCTCGCGCCGGAGGTGCTGTAATGGCCGCCAAGGTCAAGAAAGGCGACAAGGTCGTCGTCCTCACCGGTCGTGACAAGGGTCGCTCCGGCGAGGTCATTCAGGTGCTGCCCAAGGAAGACCGCGCCTTCGTGCGTGGTATCAACCTTGTCAAGAAGCACCAGAAGCAGACGCAGAACCAGGAAGGCGGCATCGTCTCCAAGGAAGCTGCGATTCACCTGTCCAACATCGCCGTCGCCGACCCCAAGGATGGTCAGCCCACGCGCGTTGGTTTCCGCATTCTCGACGACGGCCGCAAAGTCCGGTTCGCCAAGCGCTCGGGGGATCTGATCGATGGCTGAGAAGAACACTGACGGGTACACCCCGCGTCTGCGCAAGCACTACGACGAGGTTGTGCGCCAGAAGCTGATCGAAGAGTTCGGCTACAAGAACCCCATGCAGGTTCCGGTCATCGAGAAGATCGTGATCAATATGGGCGTCGGCGAGTCCACCGCCGATTCCAAGAAGGCTACCGTCGCCGCTGGTGACCTTGCGCTGATCGCCGGTCAGAAGCCGGTCATCACGCGGGCCCGGAAGGCCATCGCGACCTTCAAGGTTCGCGAAGGGATGCCCATCGGCTGCAAGGTCACGCTTCGCAAGCAGCGCATGTACGAGTTCATGGACCGGCTCATCACGATCGCGCTCCCGCGCGTCCGCGATTTCCGTGGCCTGAACCCGCGTTCCTTCGACGGCAACGGCAACTACGCGCTTGGCCTGAAGGAGCACCTCGTGTTCCCGGAGATCTCGTACGACAAGGCCGAGGCCACCTGGGGCATGGACATCGTCATCCAGACGACGGCCCGCACCGATGCTGAGGCGCGCGCGCTCCTCACGCAGTTCCGATTCCCGTTCCGGCAGTGAGCCCCCGCTAGGGTCTCAGACGCGGACACCGGAGAGAGAAATGGCAAAGAAAAGCTCGATCGAGAAGAACAAGCATCGCGCGGAGCTCGTGAAGCTCTACGCTCCCAAGCGCAAGGCGCTGCTTGCAACGGCGAACGACGAGTCCCTTGAGATGGAGGAGCGCTTCGAGGCGCGCCTTAAGCTCGCGGAGCTCCCCCGCAATTCGTCGCCCACCCGCGTCCGCAACCGCTGCGGCATGACGGGCCGTCCGCGCGCCTTCTATCGCAAGATGGGCATCTCGCGCATCGCGCTGCGCGAACTCGGCAACCAGGGTCTGATCCCCGGTCTCGTCAAGTCGAGCTGGTAAGGAGCAACCACCATGGTCAACGATCCCGTGGGTGACATGCTCACCCGCATCCGCAACGGTCAGCAGCGTCGCCGCAACGTCGTCCAGACGCCGGGTTCGCGTCTGCGCGCCAGCGTGCTCGACGTCCTCAAGTCCGAGGGCTACATCCGCGATTACGCGACCACCGATTACGGCAACGGCCGTACCGAGTTCGCCATCGAGCTGAAATACTACGACGGTCAGCCCGTCATTCGCTCGATCCAGCGCGTGTCGAAGCCCGGCCGTCGCGTCTACTCGTCGGTTGGCGAGCTGCCGCGTGTCGCCGACGGTCTCGGCGTCACCATCGTGTCCACCCCGCAGGGCGTCATGGCCGACCACGAGGCGCGCGAGCGCAACGTCGGCGGTGAAGTGCTCTGCAAGGTGTTCTGATCTCGGACTTGGAGGAATAAGGCGATGTCTCGCGTAGGCAAGAAGCCCGTTCCCGTCCCGTCCGGCGTGACGGCTACGGTGACCGGTCAAACGGTGACAATGAAGGGCTCCAAGGGTGAGCTCCAGTTCGTCGTCCCCAACGTGGTGGACGTGAAATTCGAGGATGGCGCCGTCGCGGTGCAGCCTCGCAACCAGACCAAGGAGGCCCGCTCGCTGTGGGGCACCTCCCGGGCCCAGGTGGCGAACCTCGTCGAGGGCGTCTCCAAGGGCTTCGAGAAGAAGCTTGAGATCACCGGCGTCGGTTACCGCGCCGCGATGGCGGGCAAGGCCTTGAAGCTCTCGCTCGGTTACAGCCACGACATCGAGTACGAGATCCCCGCTGGGATCACGATCGCGGTGCCGAAGCCGACGGAGATCGTCATCACCGGCATCGACCGGCAGGTGGTCGGTCAGGTTGCCGCCGAGATCCGCGACTATCGCGGCCCGGAGCCCTACAAGGGCAAGGGCGTGAAGTACGCGGGCGAGTTCATCTTCCGCAAGGAAGGCAAGAAGAAGTAAGGGCCGGCCAACATGTCACGCAAAATCGATGCACTCGACCGCCGTAAGGCGCGTGTGCGCCGCGCGCTGCGGGCGGCGGCCAATGGACGGCCCCGGCTCTCGGTGTTCCGTTCCTCCAAGCAGATCTACGTCCAGGTCATCGACGACGCGCAGGGCAAGACCCTCGCTTCGGCTTCGTCCCTGGAGAAGGATGTGCGCGGCGCTCTCAAGACCGGCGCCGACGTGGCGGCGGCTGAGGCCGTCGGCAAGCTCGTCGCCGAGCGCGCCAAGGCGGCTGGCGTCACCCAGGTGATCTTCGATCGCTCGGGCTACCTCTATCATGGGCGCGTCAAGGCGCTCGCCGAAGCCGCCCGTGAGGGTGGCCTCGAGTTCTAAGATTGGCGGGCGGGAGCGGCTCAGCCGCTTCCGAATCCTGACGATTCAAGCGAGCGGGTCCGCCACCCGCGCCAGTGAGATGGAATTTCAGTATGGCACGTGAACGTGAAGGCGGTGGCCGCGGCCGCCGCGATGAGCGCGAGGAGCGCGACAGCGAGTTCGTGGACAAGCTCGTCCACATCAACCGCGTCGCCAAGGTGGTGAAGGGTGGCCGTCGCTTCGGCTTCGCTGCTCTCGTCGTCGTCGGCGACCAAAAGGGCCGCGTCGGCTTCGGCCACGGCAAGGCTCGCGAAGTGCCCGAGGCGATCCGCAAGGCGACGGAAGCTGCTAAGCGCGGTCTTGTCCGCGTGGCGCTTCGCGAAGGTCGCACGCTGCACCACGACGTCCAGGGACGTCACGGCGCCGGCAAGGTGATCCTGCGCGCCGCTCCGCAGGGAACCGGCATCATCGCCGGCGGCCCGATGCGCGCCGTCTTCGAGACGCTGGGCATGCAGGACGTCGTGGCCAAGAGCCTCGGGTCTTCGAACCCCTACAACCTGGTGCGCGCGACCTTCGACGCGCTGAAGAACGAAGACAGCCCGCGTTCCGTCGCGGCCCGTCGCGGTCTCAAGGTGTCGGCCCTCCAGGCGCGCCGCCGTGATGCCGATCCGTCCGACTTGTCCGAAGCCGCCGTCGCGTAAGGGGAGGGTCCAATGGCACAGAAGACACTCCGCGTGGAGCAGATCGGTTCGCCGATCCGCCGCGAAGGCGACCAGCGCGCAACGCTGATCGGCCTCAAGTTGAACAAGCTGCATCGGGTTTCCGAGCTGGAGGATACCCCCTCCGTGCGCGGCATGATCCGCAAGGTGCAGCACCTCGTGCGTGTCCTTGGCGACGCGGCCTGAGGGAGGGCATCATGAAACTGAATGAACTCCACGACAACGTCGGCGCCACCAAGAACCGGATGCGCGTCGGCCGGGGGATCGGCTCCGGCAAGGGCAAGACCGCGGGGCGCGGCGTGAAGGGTCAGAAGGCCCGCACCGGCGTCTCCATCAAGGGCTTCGAGGGCGGTCAGATGCCGCTGCATCGTCGCCTCCCGAAACGCGGCTTCAACAACCTGTATTCGACGGACCTGAACGAGGTGAACCTCGGCCGCGTCCAGCAGGCCGTCGATGCCGGCCGCATCGAGGCGGGCGCCACCGTCACTGTCGAGACCCTGATCGCCGCGGGCATCTGTGCCCGCGCCCGTGACGGTGTGAAGCTCCTCGGCGTCGGCGAACTCACCACCAAGCTGACCATCGAGGTCACCCGCGCGTCGAAGTCGGCGATCGAGGGTGTCGAGAAGGCCGGCGGCACCGTCACCGTGACCTACGGCGACGGCGTGTCCACCCGTGGCAAGCCCGCCCGCGTGGTTGCGTAGCCTCGCGTCTGACTTTAAGTCGAAGCTCTGAGCGGCGGCCCGTGCGACCTCGCGCGTGGCCGCCGTTTCAGTTTATCGGGGAGCCGTCGCTCCCGTAAGAAACGATCTCAGGAATCGGTGCCATGGCCTCAGCCGCCGAGCAGCTTGCCGCGAACCTCAATTTCGGGGCCATCGCCAAGGCCGACGAGCTCAAGAAGCGCATCTGGTTCACGCTGGGTGCGCTGATCGTGTTCCGCCTCGGCACCTACATTCCGATCCCGGGTATCGACCCTGAGCAGTTCGCGCGGAACTTCCAGCAGCAATCCGGCGGCGTGCTCGGGCTTTTCAACATGTTCTCCGGCGGTGCCGTCGAGCGCATGGCGATCTTTGCGCTCAACATCATGCCGTACATCTCGGCTTCCATCATCATTCAGTTGCTGACCTCGGTGATCCCGAGCCTCGAAGCGCTGAAAAAGGAGGGCGAATCCGGCCGCAAGGTCATCAACCAGTACACCCGCTATCTGACCGTGGTCCTGGCTCTGGTCCAGTCCTGGGGCATCGCCTTCGGTCTTCAGAGCTCGAGCGCTGCGATCGATCCGGGTCCGTTCTTTCTCCTGTCGACTGTCATCACCCTGACCGGCGGTACGCTGTTCCTGATGTGGATCGGCGAGCAGATCACGTCGCGCGGTATCGGCAACGGCTCCTCCCTGATCATCTTCGCCGGCATCGTCGCCCACTTGCCGGTGGCGATCGTCGGCGCCTTGGAACTGAGCCGCACCGGCGCGCTTTCGTCGGCCGTAATCCTCGGCATGGGCGTCGCCGCGATCGCGTTGGTGTACTTCATCGTGTTCATGGAGCGCGCCCAGCGCCGGCTCCTGATCAACTACCCCAAGCGCCAGGTCGGCAATAAGATGTACGAGGGCCAGACCTCGTTCCTGCCCCTGAAGCTGAACACCGCTGGCGTGATTCCGCCGATCTTCGCGTCCTCGCTCCTGCTGCTGCCCGCCACCGTGGCGAGTTTCTCGGCCAACAACGGCGGCACCGGCATCCTGGCGACGATCACCACCTACATCGGCCACGGTCGGCCGCTCTACATGGTGCTCTATGCCGCGCTGATCATTTTCTTCGCCTTCTTCTACACGGCGGTCGTGTTCAACCCTGAGGAGACAGCCGACAACCTGAAGAAGCATGGTGGCTTCATACCGGGCATCCGCCCCGGGGAGCGGACGGCGGCCTTCATCGACAAGGTGCTCACTCGCATCACGCTGATCGGCGCCCTGTACCTGACCTTCGTCTGCCTGGTTCCGGAAATCCTGGCCTCGTACTCATCCGCCAGCATCGGCTTTGGCGGCACCTCGCTCCTGATCGTCGTCTCCGTCACGATGGACACCGT
>NZ_JAQGKL010000047.1 GCF_028290105.1 Methylobacterium sp. | reverse complement strand
GAAAGTTATCTTCGACATCATCAGAGGCTCCAGCATGAACCAGAAAGACTGACCACGGCCTGCGGTTAGGTTTTTGGTCATGTCATCTAGTCGGAAGGAGATGAGGCTGGTCGAGGCACTGACCGCTGCCTCAAGGACGCCTGTCTGCATGCCGACGTACATCTCGTTCGACGGCATGGATGAGACGATGCCGCCAGAGGCTTGGAACACAAGGTCCATCGCCCGGCTGCCACCACGAATACTCACGCCTGCGACGTCGGCGGGTACAAGGATTGGGTGGACGCATGAGGCGACAGCGCCGGACTGCCAGACCCAAGTGACGATGATCACACCCTGATCAGCGAGCGTTTTAGCAAGCTGCTCGCCCACCCGGGCGTTGCGCCATTTGAGGGCTTGGTCGTAGTTCGTCACGAGGGTCGGCATCAGGGCGACATTGGCCTCAGGAACCTCGTCACCCGCGTAGGCGAGCGGGATGAGACCCATGTCGAGCGTACCTTTGCGCACCGAGCTGAACTGAGCCAGCGTCTTCATCAGCGAGGAGCTGGGGTAGACCTGTACGGCGAGGCTGCCACTGGTCCGCTTTTTGATTTCCTGGGCGAAGCGGCGGCAGACACGGTCTCGGGCATCGCCGTGCTCCAGGGTTCCGCCTGGAAACTGATGCGAAAGTCGGAGCAGCTTTGGCGCCTGCGCCCGAAGCACGGTCGGACAGGCTACTAAGCTGGCGCCAGACATTGCCGTGCGGAGCATGGACCGTCGTGTCATCGCCATAACGCATCCTCCACTTCCAACGGCTTCGGTTTTACCGCTGGCTTGGATCCGATCAGATATCGTCTGATGAGCTGACAGCTTTAGCAAGTTTCGGGCTAGGCCGTGTGCGCAGTCAGGCGATGACACTGCCCGGCTCAACGCAGCCCGATCCGCTGCGCGTGCGATAAATTCAGAAGCGACGCGAGTTGTAGATGACTGGAGACCGAGTTTGGTCTCGATGGTTGTCGATGGGCGATCTGGATGAGCCTTTTCCCCGTAGCGATGCGCCGACGGATCAGCCGCGCGTCAGCATGCGGTCGATGAACAGGGAGCCGCGCGAGATCACCCGCTCGCCGATGGCGAGCCCTTGCAGGATCTCGATGTTGCCGCCGTCGATGATGCCGGTCCTGACCCGCCGGCTCTCCACCGAGTTGTCGGCCCGGAGCACCCAGACGCTCGCCTTGGCGCCCTCCAGCACCACGGCGGCCCGGGGAACCGACTGCGACACGCTCTCGCGCTCGTTGATGATGCGGACGCTGGCGTACATCTCCGGCTTCAGGAGGTTCTGCGCATTGTCGATGTCGGCCCGGACCGTGATGCGCCGGGTCGCCGGGTCGACGGAGGCGGCGATGAAGTTGATCTGGCCGTCGAAGACCTTTTCGGGGAATGCGAGCACGCGGAACTTGATCTTGTCCCCGAGGTCCACCCGTGCCGCGTCGGGCTCGCGCAACTGCGCGATCAGCCAGACCTTCGAGAGGTCGCCGATGATGTAGGAAGGGTCGCCGCCGCCGCTCCCGACATACTGCCCGGGACCGATCTTGCGCTGGATGATGGTGCCGCTGAGCGGCGCGTTGATCGCGGTCTCCGGGTTGATCGACCCCTTCTGGAGGTTGGCCACCTCCTCGTCGCGCAGGCCGAGGATGCGCAGGCGGTTGCGCACCGCCTCCAGGCCGACCTCCGCCGTCCGTGCGTCGTTGGTCGCCGTGGTCAGGTCGTTCTGGGCATTCTGAAGTTCGCGCAGCGTGGTGACGCGCGATTCGAAGAGGTCGCGCAGGCGCTTCTCGGCGGACTGCGCCAGATTGAGCTGCGAGCGGGCCTTGTTGAGGGCGTTCAGGGCGGCGAGATAGTCGTTCTGCGCCTGCACCATCTCGTTGGCCTGCAGGGAGAACAGGCGCTGGCCCTGCTTCACCTGCTCGCCCGTACTCGCGAAGATCGTGACGACCCGACCGGGATATGGCGAAAAGACCGGGGTGGCCTGATACTCGTCGACGCCGATCTTGCCCTCGGTGCTGATCTCCTCGGAGAACAAGCGCTGCTCGACCGGCACGACGGTCATGGCGGCAAGCTGGTCCGACGTGAGAACGAAGCCTTCGGCCGGCGTCGGCGCGCTCGCCGGCCCCGCAGCGTTCGTCGGTGCCGCAGCTCCCACGAAGGTTCCCGGCAGCCAGAGCGCGCCAGCGGCCACCGCGAGCGCCACGGCCGACAGGATCGCGACCTGCGTCCGCTTCCGGAGACCGGCCGGCGGGACAAGCGAGGAATCGGTTTCACGCATGCGACGGGTCTCACGAGCGGCCGCAGCCGTGAACCGCGCCGACCCAGATGCGGACACCGCATGCGGATCGATGCCGTTCGGCACAGGGCTCCAGGGAAAAATGTCACGACAATTTAGCGATGCTTCCTGACGCATTGATGAAGGTTGCTGTCGAAAACAAGGCGTGCCCGAGACAAATTTCCGTGCCCGTCCGCGCCACTCTCCGGGTGGGCCGTCTTGCTCTGGGTGAAGGAACCTTTCGGTGCCTCGTGCGATGAATTTCGTCTCCCTACAGAGCCGATAGGAGTGTTGGTGCTGCCAGGAGCGGATCCGCGCTCATCCCGGTCGGTCGAGCCCGGCCCGCTTTCTGCCTCCGCCTACATCAAGTTCGAGCAGATCCGGGAGCGGGCCTACGACTTGTGGGAGCGCCATCATCGTCCGGACGACTTCAGCATCGAACTCTGGCTGATGGCCGAGCGGGAGCTTCGGGCGGAGCGGCGGGTCCAGGCGGAGGAACCCGAGGCGCACGTAAATCCGGACGAGTCGGGTCGGTTCAGAGGCTGATCCGAGCGTGCAAGCCCCAGCCTGACGTTTCGGTGGCGAGTGTTCTCGTAGTGCCGGTCTGCCCAGCCAAGACCAACACGATGGCGAGCCTGAGGCCGCTGCGGCTCCCGCAAAAGATCCCGATCGCTTGCCGCCGAAGTCTCGCGTCGTGACGGCGGCGGAAGCGCAGAAGCTGCTCGCGCCGCCGCAGATCCTCGGGACGTCAGAACTCCATACCGAGCTTGACCCGGATGTTGTGCCGCTCGAACTGGTTCAGTCCGAGTGCACGCCCCGCCAGGGTCGGGCCGGTGTCGCGCCCCCAGACCTGCCCGGCATAGGCCACCGTCAGCCAGGTCTTCTCCGTGAAGCGGTGGTGCAGGGCCGGCCCCACGGTTAGGGCCTCGCTCTGCAGCTGGTTCAGGAACGTCCCGTCATAGCCGCGCAGGTAGCGCACCTCCGGTCCGAGATAAGTGCTTTCTCCGATGCGCCCGACGAGCGCGTGCGACCAGAGGAAGGTCGAGGAGCGGTACCCCGGCCCGCCGCCGCGCTGACGGCCCGCCGCCGGCTCGAAGCTGATGTTGCTGCCGTACCAGACCTTGTCCGGCACCACCTGCACGTCGAGCTGCAGGACGCTTTCGAAATCGAAGATGTCGGCCCCGTTGCCCTCGATCGGCAGAACGCGACCGTAGCGGGGACGCAGCTCCAGGGCGAGCCCGAGGGGCTGATCCTTCGAGCTCTTCAGGAACTGATATTTCACCTCCACCGAGACGCCGTCGAAGGTGCCGTAGGACTTGTCGTCGAGGTCCAGGACGTTGCGGGCCCGGCGCAGGTCGCCGAAGGCGCCGAACTCGATGCTGAGCCTGTCGATGGGGTCGAACTGGTAGCCGAGCTTGGTGTCGAGCACCCGGTAGCGGGACCCGCCGGGCCCGCCCGCCCGCTTGCCGAGGCGGGAGACCGTATCGAGCACGACCTCCTGCTCACCCTTCTCGCCGGCATCCGCGCCCTCGGTGAAACCGAACAGGTGCTCGGTGTCGACGTCCTTGGAAGACGCCTCGCCGCCGCCGCGGCCGGACGTGGCGGGCGTAGGCGGCTGAGCGCCGCCCTTGGATTTCTCGTCGCCCCGAGCGTGTGCGCCCCAGGACGACACGACGATGAGCAACCCGAATGCGACGTGCGGAAGTCGAGACACAACCTGACGCACCCAGCGCGAAGACATATGAAGACATCCCGTTGTGGCCAGTCCATCGACGACTGACCATCTCTCCGCGATGTCTTAGACACGCCTGCGCGCATCCTGCCTGCTGCAGTTCGGACACAGGGCGGAAAATTGAAAAACGCCAGGGACTAAAGTCGATGATCCGTGTGGACGGTTTCACCGCGCGGGATTGAGCCGGCGAGCAAGTGTCATGAGGGAACGGGCCGGGCACGCCGCCGTTCTCCCTGGCATCAATCGGGAGAACATCATGCGGATCATCGCAACGGCATCGGCCCTCGCCCTCCTCACCCTCGGCAGCGTCGGGACCGCCGAAGCCAAGGGCTGTATCAAGGGCGCGATCATCGGCGGCATCGCCGGCCACTATCTGGCCGAGCGCGGTGTCGTCGGAGCGGTCGCGGGCTGCCTCGGGGGTCGCTACCTCGCCAACCGCGACGCGCGCCGCCAGCGAGACGTCGATTACGGTTCGCGGGTCCAGCCACGCGACACCGGCTACGGGCAGGCACAGGGCTCCTCGCGTCGCAACTACAGCTACTGAAACTCAGAGCTTCCCGGCGCCGCCTCGTCGGCGCCGGGCATAAGGGTCACATCGCCGGCTCCGCATCGGGGCGGACCGCGAACCAGAGCACGTGGCGCGGTCCGTCCGCGCCGCCATTGGCCCGAACCCGAACCTCGTCGACCGTGAAGCCGTGCAGGCGCAGGCGCGCCTTGAACCGGCGGTCCGGCTTGCCGGACCAGACCCCCAGGATGCCGCCCCGCGTGAGCGCGTACTGCGCCCGCTTCAGACCCCAGCGATCGTAGAGCCGGTCGTTTTCGCGCCGGGTCATTCCGGACGGGCCATTGTCGACGTCGAGCAGGATCGCGTCGAAGCGGGCGGGCCCCGACTGGATCAGGCGGTTCACGTCCCCCTCGACGATCTCGACGCGGGGATCGTCGAGGCTGTCGCCGAAGAGGTGGGCGAGGGGGCCGCGCGCCCAGGCGACGACGGAGGGAATGAGTTCCGCGACCACCACTTGCGCGTCGGGACCGAGGGCCTCAAGGGCCGCGCGTAGGGTAAAACCCATGCCGAGGCCGCCGATGAGAACGCGCGGGTTCGGGCGATCCCGCAGGCGGGTGCAGGCGATCGTCGCGAGAGCCTGCTCGGAGCGGCGATCGAGGTTCGTCATGAGTTCGGCGTCCCCGACCTGGATCGAGTAGGCCTCGTCCTGCCGCAGGAGGCGCAACGTGGCGCTCGTCCCCGGAATCGGGCTGCTGTCGAGCTGGACCCAGGGAGGTGAGGCGGTCGAAGCGTTCAAACGTTCAGTCTCCGCGGGCTGCAGGGCACACCTGGCAAGGCAGACCCGGATTGGATCTCAGACCAGGGCGCCGGATTGCGCGGGCGCGGCCGCCCGGGTGGCGTCGGGGCCAGCGTTCGGGGCGTGCGCGGTCTCTGCGGGAGCGGGAACGGCGCGACTCTCCAGCGTGGCCACGGTGCGGAAGGCCAGCACGATGCCGGCGACCCCGAACAGGACGGAGCCGAGGCCGACGCCCGCGATGACGCCCTTCGGACCGTAGACATGCGCGCCGATCAGTGCCGGCGGCACGGTCCCCAGCGTGGCGCGGCCCCAGTTCAGGGCCGTCGAATAGAACGGGAAGCCGAGATTGTTGAAGGAGGCATTGGCCAGGAACAGCAGGCCGGTGAAGAACCAGACGCCGCCGCTGACGAGGCAGAAGAACCCGAACAGGTCGGCCGCCACGCCCACCAGGCCGAAGAGCCGGGTCAGGGGCCCCGCACCCAGGGCCAGGGCGATCCAGACCACGAGGACATAGAGCGCGGTGACGACGGTGCCGTCACGCAGCACGCCGCGCATCCGGTCGAAGCGGCCGCCCCCCCAGTTCTGGCCGAGGATCGGCCCGATCGATCCCGACATGGCGAAGAGGCCGCCGAACGCTACGGGGGTGAGCCGGTCGATGACCACGTTGCCCGCCACCGCCACGGCGCCGAATTTCGCGAGCGCGTGGGCGATGAAGGCGCTCGCCACCGAGGGCGCGAGGTTGGTGAGCACAGCGGGCAGGGCGATGCGCATCATCACGGGCGCATCCGCCACGACGTCCGCGAGGCTCGGCCGCGCCAGCATCCGGTGCTGGCGCACGCCCCACAAGCCCACGAGGGCGAAGGTGGCGCGGGCAAAGCAGGTCGTGATCGCAGCGCCGTCGACGCCGAGCCCGGCCCCGAAGATCAGCAGCGGGTCGAGCCCGGCGGTGACGATGGCGCCCCCGAGGGTGACGTACATGGCCTGGCGCGCGGCACCGACCGCGCGCAGCAGGCCGGAGAACATCATGCCGGGGCCCATGAGCAGGTTCGACGGCAGGGTGATCCAGAGGAAGCGGGTCGCCACCGGCAGGGTCTCGGCATCGGCCCCGATCCAGCCGAGGAAACTCGGCAGGAAGGGCAGCATGGCGAGGACGAGGAGACCCGAGACGACGATGCCGTGGATGGTGCCGGAGGTGGCCAGACGCCGGGCGCCCGCCGGGTCACCGGCACCGATCGCCCGCGAGACCAGGGCCCCGGCGGCGATCATCAGGCCGATATTGATGGCGATGGCGAAGAACTGAACGATGGTGGCGAACCCCACCGCCGCCGTCAGCGTCGGGTCGCCGAGCTTCGAGACGTAGAGCAGCGACAAGAAGTCGACGACGAAGATCGCCATCAGCCCGATCGAGCCGGTGGCGCTCATCGTCACCACGTGGCGCAGGATCGATCCTTCGACGAAGCGCGCGGATTCGTGTGTCGCCTCAGGCATCCGAACGGGCGTCCTGTGGAGAATGCTGGGCTTCGAGGGTGCGGGTGGCGGCCTCGCGCTTCTTCGAGCCGATGATGTCGCGGGTCTCTGCGTTGAGCGCGCGTGAGGGGCGCTGCGGCTCGGTCAGCGGCTCCGGCTTGATCTCGGAAACGCCGCGCGCCCAGTAGGTGGCGTCCGGCAGGGCGCCGGCCTGCTGCAGTACGAGGCGGGCGACGTCGCGCTTGCGCACGTCCTCGGCGGTGGCGGCGGCGGCCTCCGCACTGAGGCCGAGCCCCTCCAGCGTGGCACGCCCGAAGGCGAGGGCGGATTCGACGGTCTCGCGCAATTGGAAATCCACGTCGCGGTTCATCAGCTCGACGGCGTGCATGCGGTCATAGGCCCGCACATAGGTGCGCACGCTAGCGAATTCCTCGTGCACGATGTCGACGATCTTCAGGGCCGCCTCGCCGTCATCGACGCAGATGCAGAGCAGTTCGGCCCGGCCGATGCCGGCGGCGCGCAGCACGTCGAGGCGGGTGCCGTCGCCATAATAGATGCGGAAGCCGAAGCGCGAGGCGCTGCGGATCTGCTCGACATCCTTGTCGATCACCGTGACGCTGATGCCTTCGGCGAGCAGCACCTGGGTGAGGATCTGGCCGAAACGCCCGAACCCCACCACCAAGACGCGGGCCTCCGTCGTCTCGATGGCGTCCGCCACCGGCTCGGGCTCGTCGGAACGTCGCGCGAGCGCGGCGTCGAGAGCCTTGGCCGCCACGGGCCCCACCAGCATGGTGAGTGCGGCGAGCGCCACGGCAAAGCGCGTGGCCGCGGAATCGATCAGCCCGAGCTCGCCCCCCGCCGGCAGCAGCACGAAGGCGAACTCGCCCGCCGGCGCCAGGATGGCGCCGCCGCGCACCGCATCGAGCCAGGGCGAGCCGAACAAGCGGAACAGGCCGGCCACCAGGGTGACCTTGAGCAGGATCGCCCCGGCCGTGGCGCCGAGCAGGGTCGGCCATTCGGCCCGGAGCAGGCCGCCGTCGATGGACATGCCCACGCTCATGAAGAACAGGCCGAGCAGCATGCCGCGGAACGGCTCGATATCGGCCTCGAGCTGGTGGCGGAAGTTCGACTCGGCGAGGAGGACGCCGGCCAGGAATGCGCCCATGGCCATCGACAGGCCGACATGCTCCATCAGCATCGCGGTGCCGAGCACCACAAGGAGGGCTGCCGCCGTCATCACCTCGCGGGCGCCGCTGGCGGCGAGCAGGCCGAAGAACGGGTTGAGGCCGTAGCGCCCGACCAGCACAACCGCGAGGATCGCTGCCCCCACCGTGCCGGTGGATTGCAGGGCCCCGAGAAGCCAGCCGTCGCCGCCCGCGATCCCCGAAGACGCGAACAGCGGCATCAGGGCGAGGATGGCCACGACCGAGATGTCCTGGAACAGGAGCACCGCGAAGGCGCGTCCGCCATAGGGCGTGCCCATGTCGCCGCGCTCTTCCAGCAACTGCAGGGCGACGGCGGTGGCCGAGAGCGCGAGCGCGATGCCGATCACGAGGCTGGCCGAGGGCTTGGCGCCCATCAGGAGGCCGACGCCGGCCAGGGCCGCCGAGCAAACAAGGAGCTGGACGGTCCCGAGCCCGAAGATGTCCCGGCGCATGGAGACGAGCCGTGAGATCTGGAGTTCGAGCCCGACGATGAAGAGGAGCAGCACGACGCCGAGTTCGGCGACGCTCGCGGCCGTCTCCGGCTCGGCGATCAAGGAGAAGCCGAACGGCCCGATCACCACCCCGGCGACAAGGTAGCCGAGCACGGCGCTCTGGCCGATGAGCCGGAAGATCGGCACGCCGATCACCGCCGCCGACAGGAAGGTCAGCACCGGCGGCAGGAAGCTGACGTGGGTCGCGGCGCTCGCCATGGGCATCCGAGGCTTGGCGAATCCGGGACGGGCAGGATTCGGGGCTGGAGGGATTCGGGGCGGCATGAAGCCGGCCCCGGCCGAACGCGATCCAGGAGTGCCGGACGCCTCCTCTTAACCAGCAGGGCAGCGCCCGTCACGCCCGCGTGGGCCACGACTGCCCGTGCGCGGATGTCCCCAGTGCGAATCAGCACCTCATCCCAGGTTCGTGCCATCGACAGCGACGCCGGCCAAGGATGGCCGGCCCGGCAGTCGAGCATCATTTCAGAAGCGCGCCTCAGAACGAAGACCAGTGCATGCCGCCATCGACGATGAGGTCGATGCCGCGAGCGCCGCGGTCAATCTCGGCGCGGGGGCCAATGGCCGGCGGCGACGCGCCGGGATCCCCTACGGCGCTCCGCGCGTCGGCCGATCAGGAAACTTGACGCGTCGCCTTCGAGCAACAGGGCGTGCGAATCGAGCACGTCCTGGCGCACGAGGCCGATATCCTTCAGGTCGCGGTCTGACATCGCGGAGAGCTGCCGGACGACGCGGCGGTTGATCGCGGCACGCGAGACGCCCTGTGCGAGCGCGGCGATCCAGCAGAGCAGCGCGGCCTTGGCGCGTGCCGGCATGGCGGTGCCGGTTGTTGCGGGTCGGGTCCTGGGTGAGGTGATGGCGTCCATGATCTTGCGTCCCTGGCCGGTGCCCCGTCCTTTCCGGAGCACCGTGGCCGGAGGAATGCGCGCTTCGGCCTAGCCGCGACAGGGACAGTTCAGTACGCTTCCGCCAAATTGTCCGGGACGGAGAGCAGGACAGATGAAGCCATCGGCCCACGTCACCCCCACGCTGGTCGAGACCGTGGCGGCATCGATCACCGAGCGGATCGCCGGGCGCCAGCTCCTGCCCGGTGCCCGGCTGCCCTCCGTGCGGGCCTTCGCCGAAGCCATGGGCGTGTCGAAATCCACCGTCGTCGAGGCCTATGACCGCCTCGGCGCGGAGGGCGCCATCGTGGCGCGGCGGGGCTCGGGCTTCTACGTGGCCGGCAAGACGCGGCCGCTCTGCCTGAAGGCGGTGGGCCCGCAGCTCGACCGGGCGGTGGACCCGCTCTGGATCACCCGGCAATCGATGCAGGCCGGACCGGATCTCGTGATGCCGGGCTCGGGCTGGCTGCCCGCCGCCTGGATGCCCGACGCCGCGATCCGGCGGGGCTTGCGCCAGCTCGCGCGCGGTGCAGAGGCCAACCTCGTCGCGCACGACCAGCCCCTCGGCTTTCCGCCCCTGCGGGCGCAGATCGCTCGCCGGCTGGCCGAAAACGGCGTGGAGGTGGGCGCGGACCAGGTCGTTTTGGTGGATTCCGCGACGCAGGCGGTGGACCTGCTCTGCCGCTTCCTGCTCGAGCCGGGCGACACCGTGCTGGTGGATGATCCCTGCTACTTCAATTACCACGCCCTGCTGCGGGCGCACCGGGCGCGAATCGTCGGCGTGCCGCTGACCCCCGCCGGCCCGGATCTGGTCGCGCTGGCCGCGCTGCTCGCCGAGCATCGCCCGCGCTTCTACCTCACCAATTCGGCGCTCCAGAACCCCACCGGATCCGTCCTGGCCCCGGCCACCGCGCACCGCGTCCTCAAGCTCGCGGAGGCGCACGACACCCTCATTATCGAGGACGACATCTTCGGGGATTTCGAGGGCGAACCGTCGCCGCGTCTGGCCGGGTTCGACGGGTTGGAGCGGGTGATCCAGGTCGGCAGCTTCTCGAAGACACTCTCGGCGGCCATCCGTTGCGGCTTCGTCGCCCTGCGCGAGGACTGGGTAGAGCCGCTCGTCGACCTCAAGCTCGCCATGAGCCTGGGCAACAGCCATCTCTCGGCGAGCCTGATGCACGGCCTCATCACCGACGGCACCTATCGCCGGCACCTCGGCGAGGTGCGCGAGAAGCTCGCGCGCGCCATGGCGCCGGCCCTGCGCCGGCTGGAAGCCTGCGGGTTGAAGGCCTGGCTCGAGCCGGCGGGCGGATTCTTCCTGTGGATGCGACTGCCCGAGGGCGTGGATTCGGCCGAGGTCGCCCGTCGCGCCCTGGCGCAGGGCCTCGTGCTCGCGCCGGGCAGCGCCTTCAGTCCGTCGACCCTCGGCGACAGCTTCCTGCGCTTCAACGTGGCCCAATGCGCCGACCCGCGGATGATCCCGCTTCTGGAGGCGTCGCTGGCCGATTGCGTGGCATCGGGGGCTGGAGTGCCGGCCTGACGGGTCCTGTGCGCCACGCGGGCCCGGTTTCGCGTGGCCACGGGTGCCAGCGGGGTGGTTTTACGCTATGAGCGGTTGACAGGGGCGACCCAGCCTCGCCACATCCCGGCTATCATGAGCGACGCGAACCTGACCACCTCCCCCGTCTCCACCGAGGCGGCGAAGCCGCCCCTGGAAATCCTGCTCTGTGCACCGCGCGGCTTCTGCGCCGGTGTGGTGCGGGCCATCGACGTGGTGGAGCGGGCGCTCGCCATCTACGGACCGCCGGTCTACGTCCGTCATGAGATCGTCCACAACAAGTACGTGGTCGAGAGCCTGAAGCGAAAGGGCGCGGTCTTCGTGCGCGAGCTCGACGAGGTGCCGGACGGCTCTGCCCCGGTGATCTTCTCCGCCCACGGCGTCGCCAAGACGGTGCCCAACAACGCCGATTCGCGCGGGCTGACCACCATCGACGCCACCTGCCCGCTGGTGACGAAAGTCCACCGCGAGGCCGAGATCCATCATAAGCGGGGCCGCCACGTGCTGCTCGTCGGCCATTCCGGCCACCCGGAGGTCGTCGGCACCATGGGCCAGCTGCCCGCCGGCTCGATCACCCTGGTCGAGGACCTAGAGCAGATCGCCGCCCTGGAGCCGGAGAACCGCGACAACCTCGCCTGGGTGACGCAGACGACCCTGTCGGTGGACGACACACGCCACATCGTCGCCGCCCTGAAGGCGAAGTTCCCGACCATCACCGGTCCGCACAAGGACGACATCTGCTACGCCACCACCAACCGCCAGGAAGCGGTCAAGCAGGTGGCGCCGCTGGTCGATGCCGTCATCGTCGTCGGGTCCTCGAACTCCTCGAACTCGCAGCGCCTGCGCGAAGTCGCCGAGCGCGTTGGCTGCCCGATCACCCGCCTGGTGCTCCGGGCCGAGGAGATCGACTGGCCGGCCTTCGAGGGCATCCGCAAGCTCGGCCTCACCGCCGGCGCCTCGGCGCCGGAGGTGCTCGTCGAAGAGATCATCGACGCTTTCGCCGCCCGCTATACCGTCACGGTGGATACGGTTTCCACGGTGGTCGAGGACATGTCCTTCCCGCTGCCGCGCGAGTTGCGCAGCGAGGCCGCCGAGTAGGGTCCAGCCGCGCCACGGCACACCATCCGCCAAGGGCGCCATTCGGCGCCCTTGTGCTTTTCGCCCTCGAAACGATCAAGTGAAATGCCGTGGCCGTCTACACCGAGGTCTCCGACGAAGCGCTGACCGCCTTCCTCTCCGCCTACGACATCGGCACGCTGCTCTCCTACAAGGGCATCGCCGAGGGCGTCGAGAACACCAACTTCTTCCTGCACACCACGGCCGGTTCCTACATTCTCACCCTCTACGAGAAGCGCGTGCGGGCGGACGACCTGCCGTTCTTCCTCAACCTGATGGAGCATCTGGCCGCGCGCGGGCTCGCCTGTCCCGAACCGATCCGCAACCGTTCCGGCGTGGCGCTCGGCGAACTTTGCGGCCGGCCTGCCGTCATCGTCAGTTTCCTTGAGGGCGTCTCGGTCAAGCGCCCCGGCCTCGACCATTGCCGGGCACTCGGTGGCGCGCTCGCGGGCCTGCACGCGGCGGGCCGTGATTTCGGCATGCGCCGGGACAACAATCTCTCGGTGGAATCCTGGGGCCCGCTCTTTGCCGGCGCCGCGCACCAAGCCGACACGGTCTCGGCCGGCCTCGCCGAACGGGTACGTAGGGATCTGGCGGCACTTCAGTCCGGCTGGCCCTGCGGCCTGCCTACCGGCGTGATCCACGCCGACCTCTTCACCGACAACGTGTTCTTCATCGGCGACGACCTGTCGGGGCTGATCGACTTCTACTTCGCCTGCACCGACGCCTTCGCGTACGACCTCGCGATCTGCATCAACGCCTGGTGCTTCGAGGCCGACGGCAGCTTCCACCGCGACAAGGGCGCGGCCCTCATCGCCGGCTACGAAGCGGTGCGCCGGCTCGACCCGCAGGAGGTCGCGGCGCTTCCCATCCTGTGCCGGGGTGCGGCCCTGCGCTTCCTGCTGACCCGTCTCGTCGACTGGCTCAACGTGCCGCCGGGTGCCCTCGTGCAACCGAAGGACCCGCTCGAATACGACCGGCGCCTGACCTTCCACCGCTCGGCGACGCGGGCGCAGGATTACGGCTGGAGCGGCCAGGTCTAGTCGCGGACCGGCTCCCTCCCGCGTCGGGACGAGGAGCCGGAAGCGGTCGGGCGATCAGATCACCTTCAGCAGGGCCTCGGCACCCGAGATCTCGGTCTTGGCCGGGGAATCCTCGACGTTCAGCACACGCACGACGCCGTCATCCACCAGCATGGCGTAACGCTTCGAGCGGGGCCCGAGGCCGAAGCCGGCGCCGTCCATGTCGAGGCCGATGGCCTTCGCGAACTCGGCATTGCCGTCGGCGAGGAACTCCAGGCCCTCGGCGCCGCTGGCCTTCTGCCAGGCTTCGAGCACGAACACGTCGTTGACGGAGGTGATCGCGATGGCGTCGACGCCGCGCGCCTTGATCTCGGCCTGCTTCTCGATGAAGCCGGGCAGGTGGTTGCGGTGGCAGCTCGGGGTGAAGGCGCCGGGCACGCCGACGAGGACGATGCGGCGGCCCTTGAAGAGGTCGTCGGTGGTCTTGGCCTCCGGCCCCTCGGCCCCGTTCACGCGGAAGGTCACTTGGGGAAGGTGGTCGCCAACCTGGATGGTCATCCGTCGTCTCCTGAAAGAACGCGGGGGCACCCGAACCGTCGGACCCCTGGTCGCGCCACGGGTCCGGGTCCTGATGGCCCGGACGACCGGTGAGGCGATCCCGGCCGCCGCGACCCGGCAGCCCTCAATGCCGAATGGTCTAGCTCGCAGGGCATGGCCTGTCGAGGCGCAGGCGCGCCGCCGCCGCCCGCGTGCGGGATGTTCCGGGGCGATCCGGCGTGCGGGCCGGGCGGGGGCTCCACCCTGGACAACGCCGCCGGCCGGCGTAGCATGTGGGCATGCAGACCTCCCGGCCCCAGGCTTCCCAACCTCATGCGGGTGACCCCGCCTATCTCGACGGTCAATTCCTGGTGGCGATGCCGGGGCTCACGGATTCGCAATTCGCCCGGTCGGTCATCTACCTCTGCGCGCATTCCGCCGACGGCGCGATGGGGATCATCCTGAACAAGGCTGTCCTCGACCTCAACATGCCCGACCTGCTGATCCAGCTCGACATCGCGAGCGAGACGGACGCGATCCGCCTGCGCGAGCGCGTCGGGCACATGCCGGTGCTGATGGGGGGCCCGGTGGATGCCAAGCGCGGCTTCGTTCTGCACACCGACGATTTTCACATCGACCAGTCCACGCTGATCATCGACGACGGCATCTGCCTCACCGCCACGGTGGACATCCTGCGCGCCATCGCGGCCGGCGACGGACCGGCCAGCGCCGTCCTGGCGCTGGGCTATGCCGGCTGGCAGGCGGGCCAGCTCGAGAACGAGATCCTGGCCAATGGCTGGCTGGTCTGCCCGGCCGACCCGGACCTTATCTTCCACACGGCGCTCGACGCCAAGTACGAGCGGACGCTTCGCAACAACGGCATCGAACTCGCGATGCTGTCGGTCAGCGCCGGCCACAGCTGAGCGGCGCTACGGCTCGACGAAGGGGGAACCGCCGGCATCCGGGTTCATGCCCTCCAC
>NZ_JAQGKL010000045.1 GCF_028290105.1 Methylobacterium sp. | reverse complement strand
CTGGAATATTCCGCGAGGTCCCCATGTTCCTGTCCGAAGCCGAGGCCGAGGCGGCCCTGCGCGACCTGCGCCGCCGCCGCGACGAACTCGACCGCGCCATCGCCGACCACCAGCTCTACCTCGAACTCGGCCGGCGCTTGCCGGGGACCGCACCCGTGCGCGAGCCCGAGCCGGAGGCCGGGCCGCCACCGGCCTGGGTGCCGAACCGCGCTCCCCAAGCGGTCGCCGGCGCATCGGACCCCGCCCGTGCGGGCGAAGACCTCGTGGCGGCGCGCCGGCACGGGCGCGCCCTCGTGGCGGCGGCCCTCGACCTGCTGCACGAGGCCGGCCGGCCGCTCCATGCCGGCGAGATCTTGGAAGGGCTGACCGCCCTCGGCTTCGCGGTGCCGGGCCACGATCCGGTGGCCGCCCTCAACACCCGCCTGTGGAAGCGCTCGGGGCCGGGCGGACCGCTCAGACGCCTCGGCGAGGCGGTCTACGCGCCGGCCGAGGAGGAGGAGGATCTCGGCTGACCGGATGTCCGGCCGGCACCGAAAAAATCACTCGGGCAGGGCGAACACGGTGAGCTGGCCGCCGGGCGCGGTGTAGCGCGAGAGCGCGGCGTAGCCGCCCACCGCGCCGGCCCCGTCGTTGGGGTCGGTCAGGCCCGCCGCCAGGCCGATCCCGGCCCAGCCGCCGATGCCGGAGAGCACGGCGACGTATTGCCGGCCCCTGTGCGTGTAGGTGGTGACGTTGCCGACGATGCCCGAGGGCGTTTTGAAGCGGTAGAGCGCGCGCCCGGTCCTCGCGTCGACCGCTTTGAGATAGCCCTCCAGGGTCCCGTAGAACACCACGTCCCCGGCGGTGGCGAGCACCCCCGACCAGACCGAGAACGGCTCGGGGATCGACCAGGCGACGCGCCCCTCGACCCCGTCCCAGGCGGTCAGCGTGCCGGTGCGCGCGTCGTCCGGCGCCGGGTGCAGGCTCACGGTCGCGCCCACATAGGGCAGGCCGGGGGTGTAGGAGACCTGGAACGGCTCGTAATCCATGCAGATGTGGTTGGTCGGCACGTAGAACAGCCGGGTCCTCGGCGAGTAGGCCGCCGGCTGCTGGTTCTTGGCCCCGATCGCCCCGGGGCAGATGCCCGTGGTGGTCTCGTCCTCGCCCGTCTGCTCGGGCGAATAGCGCGGGTCGAGCACGGGGCGCCCGTAGCCCGGCGAGGCCCGGTCGAGGTCGATCCGGGTCGCCCAGTTCACGGCCCCGTCGAATGTCCGCGCCACCAGGAGCTCGCCGGTGGCGCGGTCCAGCGTGTAGGCGAAGCCGTTGCGGTCGAAATGGGTGAGGAGCGGGCGCCTGGCGCCGCCGATCTCCTGCTCGGTGAGGATCATCTCGTTGACGCCGTCGTAGTCCCACTGGTCGTGGGGCGTCATCTGGTAGAGCCAGCGCGCCAGGCCGGTATCGGGGTCGCGCGCCACGATCGACATCGCCCACCGGTTGTCGCCCGGGCGCTGCTTCGGGTTCCAGGTCGAGGGGTTGCCGGTGCCGTAATAGACGAGGTCGAGGGCCGCGTCGTAGGCGAACCACCCCCAGGCGCAGGCCCCGCCAGTCTTCCACTGGTCGCCCTCCCAGCTCTTCAGCGAGGAATCCCGGCCGATGGGTTTGCCCAGCGACGTGGTCCGCTCGGGGTCGACGCGCATCTGTTCGTCGGTGCCCACGGCGGCGGCTCGCCAGAGGCGGGCGCCCGTGCGCGCGTCGTAGGCGGTGACGTGGCACTGCACGCCGAACTCGCCCCCCGAGAGCCCGACCAGGATCTTGTCCTTCACCGGCAGCACGGCGGCGGTGTTGGTCTCGCCCCGGGCCGGGTCGCCGTTCTTCACCGACCAGTTCACCCGCCCCGTCTTCGCGTCGAGGGAGACCAGGGTGGTGTCGGCCAGCTGGATCAGGAGGGCGCCGTCCGCATAGGCGAGCCCCCGGTGGACCGTGTCGCAGCAGAGCAGCGCCATCACGCCCGGATCCTGCTTCGACGCGTAGCGCCAGAGGATGCGGCCCTCGTGGTCGAGGTCGAGGGCGGTGATCGTGTTGGGGAAGGGGGTGTGGACGTACATCACCCCGTCCACCACCAGGGGCGCGCCCTCGTGGCCGCGCAGCACGCCGGTGGAGAAGGTCCAGGCGACCGCGAGCCCGCCCACATTGGCGGCCGTGATCCGGTCCAGCGGGGAATACCGGGTGTTGGCGTAGTCCAGGGTGGGAAGCACCGGCTCGGCCCGGACCGGGGCGGCGGCGCCCATCAGGACGCTAAAGAGGCCGAAGGAGAGGCCGGCGAGGCCGAAGTGGATGATGGCGCGCATGGGGCTCCCCGCCGCGGTGTCGAGGCCAGGGTTCTAACCCCGTCCCCGCCCCTCGGAGGCCCTCGCGAAATGACGCGGGCGGCCCGTGGCCGCCCGGTCCCGGTCGGGGAGAACCCGGTCCTAGAAGAACGGCCCGTAGAGCGGGCGCGGGCGATAGTAGCCGTAGCGCGGTCCGTAGAAGGGGCGGGGGCCGTAGAACGGGCGCGGACGATAAAAGCCGTATGGGCGATATCCGTAGGGACGACCCATGGGCCGGCAATCGCCGAACCGGTTCGGGATGAAGCCGGGGCCGCAGCCATAGGCGACGGTCTCGACGGCCGCACCCGCGAGGGTGCCGGCGGGAACGATCGGGGCGGCATGGGCCGCCGACGCGAGGCCGAGGCCGCCGGCGACGGCGAGCGCCGTCAGGATGGAGGTCACGGGCGGCGATTTCACGGGCGGCGATTTCACGAACATGGAATCACGACCTTCTGCTGATGTTTGAATCCGGCCCCGCGCCGAGCGGGGCAGGCGAAAAATGCCGGCGTTTTCCTGAACGTCCGCTGACGGGAATACGACCGGATCGCGTCAGGTCCGCACGTTCGCGTGCCGCTTGCCCGACCCCTCGCCCTCGGGTTCAGACCCCCGATGGTTTTCGCGCCTCACGGCGCCAGCGCGGCGCGCGCGGGCTGGATCAGCGGGAAATAGGCCCGCACCGCCCGGTCGCTGCCGGCGGGCGAGAGGTGGCCGTAATCGACGAAGAGGTCGCTGCCCCCGGCGCGGTAGCGGCAGAGGAGGCCGGCGCAGAAGAACGCGTCCGGGTCGGAGAAGCCTGCATTCGGCGCCAGGGCCCGCAGGGTCTCGGCGGCCGCGCGCCCGGACCGGGCGAACCACGCGGCCGAGCCGTCGCCCCGAGTGCCCGCGCCGCGCGCAGCCAGCAGCGCCACGTCGAAGGCGAAGAGCGGCGAGGGGCCGATCAGAGAGACCGAGACCCCCGCCTCCGCCAGGCGCGCCAGGGTCTCGGGCAGGGTGGCGAGCGCGCTCGGCGGCACGAGGTCCCAGCGCGCGGCGAGCACCACCCGGCTGACCCCGTGGGCGCGGATCACGTCGAGGACGCGCGCGTTGAAGGCGGCGCAGGCCGGCCGGGCGCGGGATCGGTAGTCGAGGAGCGGCGGGCAGCCGGCGGCGGTGTATTGCAGGATGTCGTGGCTCAAGGCCCCGGCATTCTGCCTGAGGCCGGGCATGTAGTGGGCGGCGAAGGAATCTCCCCAGAGCAGGGCGGTGCGTCCGGTCCCCGTCGCGAGCCGGCAGGCCTCGCCGGCCCAGGCGGCGGGGTCCTGGTCCTCGAGGAAGCAACGCCCGCCCCCCCAGGCCTCGCGCTCCAGGCGGGCGAGCGGCGTCACCGCCGGCCCGGCCTGGATTCCCGCGGCGAGGCCGAGGGCGAGGCAGCCGGCGAGCGCGGCCCCCGTCCGGCGGAACAGGACGGCGCGCGGCACCGGGTCGATCGGGCGCCGGAACGGCGTCTCGATCCAGCGCCGGCCCGCATAGGCGAGGGCGCCGCAGGCCGCGAGCAGCGCCACGGTCTCGAGGCCGCCGGGGTCGCGCAGCAGGGCGTAGCGCGTGAACACGATCACGGGCCAATGCACCATGTAGAGCGCGTAGGAGCCGAGCCCGATGGCGACGAAAGGGCGTGCGCCGAGCAGGCTCCCGACGCGGTTCGGGCCGCAGGCGCCCGCATGGAGGATCAGCGCCGCCCCGAGGCAGGGCGGCAGGGCGCCGAGGCCGGGGAAGGCCGTCGCCTCGTCGTAGGCCAGCACCGGCACCAGGATGAGGGCGAGCCCGGCCGCCGCCACCCCGTCGCGCCGGGCGCGCGTCCAGGCGGGCCCGGGCCGCGCGAAGGCGAGCAGGCTGCCCATCAGCAGTTCCCAGGCCCGGGTCGGCAGCAGGTAGAAGCTCGTCGTCGGCGCGCGCGGGGTGAGCCAGAGGCTGAGCCCGAACGAGACCAGGGCCGCGAGGCCGAGGAGACCGGCCGCCCGGGCGGGAAACCGGCGCAGCAGCACCGGCAGCAGGAGCGGGATGACGATGTAGAACTGCTCTTCCAGCGAGAGCGACCAGGTGTGGAGCAGGGGCCGGGTCTGGGCGGCGACGTCGAAATAGCCGGAGCTCTTCCAGAAGTAGAGGTTCGAGACGAAGCCGGCGGCGGCGGCGAGGCTGCGGGCGAGGTCGCCCCGCGCCTCCGGCGGCAGCAGGAGAGGGGCCACCAGCGCCGTGCCGAGGATGGTCGCGGCCAGCATCGGCAGGATGCGCCGGATGCGCCGCTCGTAGAACGCGCCCACGCTGAAGCGCCCGGCCGCGACGTCGGCGCGGATTCCGGCGGTGATGACGAAGCCCGAGATGACGAAGAATACGTCGACCCCGACGAAGCCGCCGCCGAGCGGCGTGATCCCCGCATGGAAGGCCAGGACCACGAGCACCGCCAGCGCGCGCAGGCCGTCGATGTCGGGGCGGTAGGCCATCGCCGGCGCGCCGCTCACGGGGCGGGCAGGGGCGCGGGGGCACGCGCGCCTGTCCGCAGGATGCGGCGGCGCGCCGGCTCCTCGACCCCGAAATGCAGGACGACGCCGAGCGCCAGGGCGAGGGCGGCGGCCAGACTCGCCCCGAGCCAGGGCCAGGCCCCGAGCCGGCCGCCGAGGGCGACCCGGTCGAGGCTGTTGACCAGGGCATAGGCCGGCGAGTGGACGAGGTAGAGCGCGAACGAGATCCGTCCGAGGAAAACGAACCCAGGCGCCACCAGGGGCCCGCTCCGGATCTGTGCGCCGGCCAGGATCAGCGGCGCCCAGGCGAGCGCGGTCAGCCCGTTGTGCAGGAGCGCCTCGGGCAGGTGGGGGGCCGCCGCGACCAGCCCGAGGGCGCTCAGCGCGAAGAGGCCGAGCAGCGCGGAGGTCGGCAGCCGGACCTGCGTCCAGGCGACGTAGAGGAGGAGGCCGGCGACGAATTCCGGCAGGCGCAGCAGGGGGTTGTACTTGATCGCCTGCGCCAGGAGCACCGGCCCCGTGCCCCCCGCCTCGGGGGAGATCAGCGAGACGCCGGGGGCGTAGGCGGCCCAGGCGAGGCTGGCGCCGGCGGCGAGCGCCCCCCAGGCCGCGAGGGTGAGGCCGGCGAGGCGGCCGGGTGCGCGCAGGGCCAGGGGCAGCAGGGCGGGAAGCAGGGCGTAGAAGAACAGCTCCGCCGAGACCGACCAGCTCGGGCAGTCGAGGGCGCAGGCGGCCCCCGGCACCCAGGCGTGCAGGCCGAGCGGCGCCAGGACCGCGCCCGCGGCCATCAGGCCCTGGAGCGGGGGCGCCGATTTCGCCACCCAGGCGGCGAACCAGGGCAGGCTGAGCACGAGGGCGACGAGGTAGACGGGGTAGATCCGCGCCACCCGGGCCCGGCGGTAGCGGGCGAGCGCGCCGGGCTCGCGCAGGTCCACGCGATGGTAGTTGTAGGCCAGGATGAAGCCGGAGAGCAGGAAGAAGAACGTCACCCCGGAATAGCCGAGCCCGATCAGGGCCGGGATCGGGGCCTGGGGAAAGAAGAACCCCGCATAGTGGAAGACCAGGACGTAGGCGGCGGCCACGAACCGCAGCGCCGTGAGCGCCCGCAAGGGCGCGACCGGCGGATGGGCGCGGCTCGCTGTCATCGTGGCGCGGCCTCGATCAACCGCGCCCCGGCGGAGAAGCGCAGGCCCAGGACCGCGACGGCGAGCAGGAAGAACAGCGCGTTGGTCGCCTGGTAGAACACCGATTCGAACACCGCCACCATCAGGCTGAACAGCCAGATCCGCAGGAACAGCATCGCCAGCGGATCGATCGCGCCGCCGGTCCCCGCCCCCCGGCGGGCCTGGAGGTCGGAGAGGGGGGCCAGCACCAGCCACCACGCCGTGAGGGCGAGGCCCGGCAGCCCGCTCTCCAGGGCGGTGTTGAGGTAGCCGTCATGCGAATCGGTGGCGCGGTTGACCCAGGTCGTCGCGTCGGCGCCGCCGCCGTAGAACACGCTCTCCCAGAACGCCCCGTAGCCGAAGCCGGTGATCGGCTTCTTGGCGATGTTGTCCACCGCGAAGGCCCAGATCTCGGTGCGGCCGGTATAGGTCGGGTCCGAGACGAGGCTCGCGATCACCGACCCGATGGCCGGCGACAGGACCGAGCCAACCGTCGCGACGAGCAGCAGCGCCAGGGGGCCGAGGAGCACGAGGCGGCGCCAGTGGCCCGAGGCCGAGAGGGTGCAGGCCCAGGTCAGGCCGAGCACCATGGGCGTCATGCCCAGGGAGGTCTTGGCGTTGGTGAAGACGAGGAAGACGGCCGCCAGCACGGCGACCAGGGTGCCGAGCACCCGCTGGCCCATCCCGGCCCAGAACAGTCCGACGATGATGAACAGGCCCATGGCCGCGCCCGCGCCGTTCTTGTGCGGGTAGACGCCGCGCCAGCTCCCCGCGTGCTCCGGTTCGATGAGGTCGAGGGCCGTGTGCATCGCGCGCTCGGGCACCAGGACGAGGCCGAGATAGCAGAGGGTGAGCACGAGGAGCACGCTCGCGCCGAGCACGTTGGCGAACTGGCGGGCGTCGCGGGCGAGCACCAGCACGCTCACCACGCCGCCGAACATGATGACGAGCGAGACGAGGCGGCGCGCCGAGACGTCGGGCTCGATCGAGAGGGCGGTGGAGACGCAGATCCAGGCGAGCATCGCCAGGATCGGCGGGGTGGCCAGCGGGCGCAGGGCCGCCCGTCCGCGCCAGGCCAGCACGGCGGCCGCGATCGCCCCCATGACCAGGAACAGGACCTGGTTGACGAGGTTGCCGCCCGCCCGCGAGGCCGCGTTCTCGGCCGCCGTCCCGTCGAGGAACGGGTCGGCGCCGATCAGCACGAAGAGCAGGATCGCGGCCATCGCGCCGATGCGCACGGCATCCGGGAGATCCCCCCGTGCCGCGGCGCCCGGTCCGGTGGCGATGCCCGTCGTCATGGTCCACTCCCGCGCTGACGGCCCAGCGAACGACGCGATCCTAGCGCCGTCCGCCCCCGTCGATAGGCGCGCAGAATACTTTCGAACCCGCGAAGGCCCCGCCAGCCCGCGAGAGCAGTCTTAAGAAACCGTATCGAACGGCGCGCGATCAGGCGGGCGTCGCGGCATCCCACGGGACGATGTCGTTCGCGCCCGTGATCGCTCGCACGATCCGCTCGCGCTCAGCCCGGCTCCCGGCGAGGCGGGTGCGCACGGCGGCCAGCACCGCGGGATCGGCCGTTCCGGGCGTGCCGGCCTCGAAGGGCGGGGCCGGCGCGTATTCGAGGCCGAGCTGGATCGCCTCGGCCGCCGGCCGGCCGGCGAGCTCGGCGGCGAGCACGAGGGCGAAGTCGATCCCGGCGGTGACGCCGCCGCCTGTGAACAGCGCCCCGTCGCGCACCACCCGTTCGGCCACCGGGATCGCCCCGAAGGCGGCGAGCAGGTCGAGGGAGGCCCAGTGGGTGGTCGCCCGCTTACCCCGAAGGAGGCCCGCCGCGCCCAGCACCAGCGCGCCCGTGCAGACGGAGGTGAGGTAGCGCGCGTGGCCCGCCTGCGCGCGCACGAAGTCGAGCACCGCCGCATCCTGCATCAGGGCGTTCACGCCGATGCCCCCGGGCACGCAGAGCACGTCGAGGTTCGGGCAATCGGCCATGCGCATCGTCGGGGCGAGCAGGAGGCCGGTGGCGCTGCTGATGGGCGCGAGCCCGGCGGCCACGAGATGGACCCGGGCCCCCGGAACGCCGGCGAAGACCTCGTAGGGCGCGGTGAGGTCGAGCTGCTGGACGTTCGGGAAGGTGAGGAGGCCGATGTCGAGGGGCATTGGGGCCGAGCTCCGCTGGATCTGGTCGTGAAATCCGGCCGTTCGCCGGATCTGGACAGGCACGACCCTAATCGGCCAGGGTCTGGCGGAAATGACCAATGCCCCTCGTTTCCTGCCAGAACCACCCGCGCCCCGCCGCGTCGAGATCCTCGTCTTCGCCGATGTCCAGCTCCTGGACGTGGCGGGCCCGCTGCAGGTCTTCGCCACCGCCAACGATCTCGCGCCCCCGCAGGCGCCGCCCTACGCCCTGAGCGTGGTCGCCGCAGAGCAGGGCCAGGCGGGGGCCGGCGTCCGCAGCTCCGCCGGGCTCGGCCTCGCGGCGGAGGCGCTGCCCCACGCCGACCAGCCCCTCGACACGCTCATCGTCGCGGGCGGGCGCGGCGTCACGGCGGCGGCGAAAGGCGACCTGCCGGCCTGGGTCGCCGCCCGGGCGCCCCGGGCCCGGCGCGTGGCCTCGGTCTGCACCGGCGCCTTCCTGCTCGGGGCGGCGGGCCTCCTCGACGGGCGCCGGGTGGCGACCCACTGGACGCGCTGCGCCGAACTCGCGCAGCGCTACCCGGAGGCCCGGGTCGAGCCCGATCCCATCTTCATCCGGGACGGCGCGGTCTGGACCTCGGCGGGGGTGACGGCGGGCATCGATCTGGCGCTCGCCCTGGTGGAGGCCGACCTCGGCCGGGCGGCGGCGCTGGCCGTCGCCCGCCACCTCGTGGTCTTCCTCAAGCGCCCCGGCGGCCAGGCCCAGTTCAGCACCGTGCTGTCGCTCCAGACGGGGGGCACGCGCTTCGAGCCGCTGCACGCCTGGCTCGCCGAGCATCTCTGCGAGAACCTCACCGTCGCGCACCTCGCCGAGGCCGCCGGCATGAGCCCGCGCGGCTTTGCCCGCCACTACCGGGCGGCGACGGGGCTGACCCCGGCCCGCGCCCTGGAGCGGATGCGCATCGAGGCGGCGCGGCGCCTCCTGGCCGAGACCCGGCTTCCGGTCAAGCGCGTCGCCGCCCGCTGCGGCTTCGGCTCGGAGGAAACCCTGCGGCGCAGCTTCCTCAGGCATGTGGGGGTGGCCCCGGCGGCCTATCGCCGGCGCTTTCGCGAGGGCGGCGAGGGCGCTCCCGAGGGGCGGGCCGAGCCCAGTTGAGGGGACGCGGATTTGACATTCCGGGCCGCATCATCGACACCGCCGGACCTCGCGGCATCGACCGGATTCCATCGACCGGATCTACGGGCCGCGTGCCGGTCCGGAGCCGCGTATGTCCCCCCTGACGGCCCAGCCTTGCGCATGAGCGACCGCGCGTTCGTGCCCCGCCCGGCCCGTGGCGACGCCTCCGGGTTTCTCGATGCCTTCCTGAACGGCGCCGCGCGCAGCCACGCCTGGGCCTGCGCCCTCCTGGTGGCGCTCTGCCTCGTCTGCTTCCTGCCCGGGATCGTCTCCCTCCAGCCCATGGACCGGGACGAGCCGCGCTTCGCCCAGGCCTCGAAGCAGATGCTGGAGACGGGCGACCTCGTCGACATCCGCTTCCAAGGCGAGGCCCGCCACAAGAAGCCGGTGGGGATCTACTGGGCGCAGGCGGCGGTCGTCGGCGCCGCCGAAGCGCTCGGTGTGCCGAACGCCCGCACCAGCATCGGCCTCTACCGCATCCCCTCCCTGCTCGGGGCCATCGGGGCGGTGCTCCTGACCTACTGGTCGGCGCTCGCCTTCCTGCCCCGGCGCGGGGCCTTCCTCGCCGCCGCCCTGTTCGGGGCCTGCGTGGTGCTCTCGGCCGAGGCGCGCCTCGCCAAGACCGACGCGCTCCTCTGCGCCTGCGCGGTGGCGAGCTTCGGGGCGCTGGCCCGGGCCTGGCTCCGGCAGGCGCGCGGGGAGGGCACCGAGCGCCTCGACACCGCCACGGTGCTGGCCTTCTGGCTCGGCCTCGCCCTCGGCATCCTGATCAAGGGGCCGATGGTGCCGCTGTTCTGCGCCCTGCCGGCCCTTGTCCTGTCCTGGCGTTCGGGTTCCGGCCGCTGGCTCGGGGCGCTGCGGCCCGGCTTCGGGCTGCCACTCACCCTGCTGATCGTGGCGCCCTGGTTCGCGGCCATCACCTGGAAGAGCGGCGGCGCCTTCTACGGCGAGGCGGTGGGCCACGACATGCTGAGCAAGGTCCAGGGCGGCTCGGAGAAGCACTTCGCGCCCCCCGGCGCCTACCTGTTCGTGTTCTTCGGCACGTTCTGGCCGGGCGCCGCCTTCGCGGCCCTGAGCGCGCCCTTCGCCTGGGGATACCGGCGCGACCCCGCCATCGCCTTCCTGCTCGCCTGGATCGTGCCGACCTGGATCCTGTTCGAGATCGTGCCGACCAAGCTGCCGCACTACGTGCTGCCCCTGATGCCGGCCATCGCCATCCTCACCCTGCGGGCGCTCGCCGCCGGGGCGCTGCATCCGGAGCGCCGGGGGGCACGCCTCACCGCCGGGCTCGTGGTGCTGATCCCCGTCGGGCTGACGCTGGGCCTCTCGGCCTTCGCCTGGAGCTACGACCGGATTCTGCCCCTCGCCGGTCTGCCGCTGCTGCTGGCGTCCTGCGCCGTGGCGGCGCTCGCCTGGGCGGCCTTCGCGAAGGGATTGCCGGAGCGCGCGCTCGGCCTCGGCATCGTGGCCTCGATGCTGCTCTCCCCCGCCGTGTTCGGCCTGACCCAGCCGGTGATCGCCGCCCTCAAGGTCTCGCCGCGTCTCGCCGCGATCCGCGATGCGCTGCCCTGTCCGCAGCCCCGCGTGGCGAGCCTCGGCTACCGCGAGCCGAGCTTCGTCTTCCTGATCGGCACCGATCTCGCCATGCTGGGCACCGGACAGGAGGCCGTCGACTTCCTGAAGGGCGGGGGCTGCCGCCTCGCCTATGTCGAGGGCCGGTTCGCGGACGGCTTCGCGGCCGCCGCCACGACCGCCGGGCTGGTGCCGAACCGGGTCGGCACGGTCTCGGGCTTCAACATCAATGGCGGCCGCCGGGTCGATCTCTCGGCCTATGCGGTGACGCCCTGACCTCCACGGACCCAACACCCATGCGCCTCTCCGTGATCATCCCGGTGAAGAACGAGGCCGGCAACATCGCGAGCCTGGTTTCCGAACTCGAGACCGCCTGCGCGCCGCTCGCGCCCTTCGAGGTGATCTACGTCGACGACGGCTCCACCGACGGCACCGCCGAGGCCCTGAGGGCGGCCCAGCGCGGGCGGCCCTGGCTGCGGGTGCTGGCCCACGACCGCACCGCCGGCAAGGCCGCCGGAATCCACTCCGGGATCGCCGCCGCGCGGGCACCCGTCTGCGCCCTGATGGACGGGGACGGGCAGAACGACCCGGCCTTCCTCGCGCCCCTGCTCGAGGCCATCGAGGCCGGCGGCGAACGCGTCGGCCTCGCCCAGGGACAGCGGGTCGGGCGCAAGGACGGGCGCCTGAAGACCCTCCAGTCGCGCATCGCCAACGGGGTGCGGGTGCGCATCCTCAAGGACGCCACCCGCGACACCGGCTGCGGCTACAAGCTCGTGCGTCGGGACGTCTACCACGCCCTGCCGTTCTTCGACGGACAGCACCGCTTCATGCCGGCGCTCGTCGCCCGCGAGGGCTTCGGCGTCGTCCATCGCGATGTCGTCGACCGGCCGCGCTTCAGCGGCACCTCGAAATACGGCCTGTTCGACCGGCTCTGGGTGGGCCTCCTCGATCTCGCCGGGGTGTGGTGGCTGATCCGGCGCAAGCGCGTGACGCCCCGCGTCACGGACGTGACGGGGGCGTGAGCGCATGCTGATCCAGCTCGCCGAGGACGTGCGCGGCTACGTCTACGACGTCTTCGTCACCCGCTTCGATGCCTGGCTCGTCTTCGGCATCCTGGCCCAGGCCGTGTTCGGCGCCCGCTTCGTGGTGCAGTGGCTCGCCTCCGAGCGGGCGGGCCGGAGCGTGATGCCGCTGGCCTTCTGGTTCCTCTCCATCGCGGGGGGCCTGATGACCCTGGTCTACGGCCTCGTGCGGCGCGAGCCCGTCATCATCTTCGGCCAGGCCCTCTCGACCTTCATTTACCTGCGCAACGTCGCCCTGATCCTGCGCGAGCGCCGCGCCGCCCGCGCCGCGCCTTGACGCCCATGGATCCGCTGCCGCCCTTCCACGACGACCTCGACGCGGCGCTCACGGAAGTCTGGCGCCTGCTCGAAGAGGGGCCGGCCTTGCGCCGCAACGCCTTCCACATGCCGGCGCTGGCCACCGTGGACGCGCACGGCCATCCGCAGGTGCGCACCGTGGTCCTGCGCGCGGCCGACCGCGCGGCCGGCACCCTGCGCTTCCACTGCGACCGCCGCTCGGCCAAGGCGGCCGAGATCGCGGCCTCGGGCCATGCGGCGCTCCACGGCTACGATACCCCCGCCAAGATCCAGATCCGCGCCTCCGGCCCCGCGCAGCTGCATACCGACGACGCGCTCGCGGAGGCCGCCTGGGCGGGCGCGATGGCGATGAGCCGGGTCTGCTACGGGGCCGACCCCGCCCCCGGGGCGATCCTGCCCACCGGCGACGCCTACGCGCTCCCCGATGCCGAGACGGCGCTGACCTCGGGCCGCCCGAACTTCTGCGCCGTCGTCGTCACCCTGGCCCGCCTCGAATTCCTCTTCCTCGACCGGCGCGGGCACCGCCGGGCGGCCTGGGACCGGGCCGATGGCTGGCGCGGGTGTTGGCTGGCGCCGTGACGGGACCGGACGCTCACATCGCGGCCCGTAACCGCGAAAACCCCGCGTCCAGATCCGCCTGCAAATCCGAGACATCCTCCAGGCCGATGTGGAAGCGCAGGCCCGGCCCGCCGGGATTCCAGTTCGTGGCGGTGCGGTAGGCCCGGCAGTCGAACGGGATGACGAGGCTCTCGAAGCCGCCCCAGGAGAATCCCATCCCGAAGAGTTCGAGGCCGTCGAGCATCGCCGCCACGGCGCGCTCCGGGGCGGGCTTCAGGATGACGCCGAACAGGCCGGAGGCCCCGGAGAAGTCGCGGCGCCAGATCGCGTGGCCGGGGTCGTCGGGCAGGGCGGGGTGGAGCACGCGGGCCACCTCCGGCCGGGCCTGCAGCCACTGCGCCATGGCGAGGCCCTGCGCCCCGTGCTCGCGCAGGCGCAGCGCCATGGTGCGCAGGCCGCGCAGGGCCAGGAACACGTCCTCGGGCCCGGCGCACATGGCGAAGTGCTCGAAGGTCCGGTGCAGGGCCGGCCAGTACTTCTCGTTGGCCGAGGTGAGACCCAGCAGCAGGTCCGAGCCGCCCGACAGGTACTTCGTGCCGGCCTCCACCGCGATGTCGACGCCGCGCGCATGCGGCGGGAACAGGAGCGGCGTCGCCCAGGTGTTGTCCATGATCACGGCCGCCCCCCGCGCATGCACGATTTCGGCAATGGCCGGCACGTCCTGCATCTCGAAGCTCTGCGAGCCCGGCGCCTCCACCAGCACTGCCTTGGTGTTGCCTCGCATCAGGGCGCCGATCCCGGCGCCGACGAGGGGATCGTAATACTCGACCTCCACGCCGAAGCGCTTCAGGACGCCATCGCAGAAGATGCGGGTGGGGCGGTAGGCGGAATCCGAGACCAGCAGGTGGTCGCCCGCCGAGACCACCGCCATCAGCGCCACCGTGAGGGCGGCCAGCCCCGAGGGGGTCAGCACCGTGCCGGCCGCCCCCGCGAGCTCGCTCCAGGCCTGGGTCAGCGAATCCGTCGTCGGCGTGCCCGACGTGCCGTAATCGTAGCGCCCGCGCCGGTGCTTGAGGTCGTCGTAGGTCGGGAACAGCACCGTGGAGCCGCGATAGATCGGCGTGTTGACGAAGCCGTGCTGGGCGGAGGGGTCGCGCCCCGCATGGACGAGGCGGGTGCTGGGCCCGAAGCGGGCGGGATCGCGGGGCGGGGTGTTCGACATCGGCACCGAGGAGAAGCGGGGGGATGAACCTGCCGCGACCGAAGCCCGGCGCGCGCGCTCCCGTCAACCCGGCGTGCCCGGTCGAAGCCAACCCGGTCCTATGACGGGGGATCGGATGCCCGGCATGCGCCTCGAGGATCGACCGCTTGACCCCCGCCCCCGATCCCCTGCAATGCGCGCATGCGATCGATCCCGACAGCGCTCCTCGGCGCGCTCCTCGCCGTCCCGGCGCTTGCCCAAGGCACCCCGGTGCACGACACCCTCACGGGGGTGAAGGCGCGCGGGCACCTCGTCTGCGGGGTCAGCGGCGGGGTGGCGGGCTTCAGCATGCCGGACGGGCAGGGGCACTGGCACGGGCTCGACGTGGATTTCTGCCGGGCGCTGGCCGCCGCCATCTTCGACGACCCCGAGAAGGTGCGCTTCATCCCGCAATCCTCGGCCGCGCGCTTCACGGCGCTGCAATCGGGCGAGATCGACGTGCTCGCGCGCAACACCACATGGACCCTGTCGCGCGACACCGCCGCGATGAACTTTCCCGTCATCACCTTCTTCGACGGGCAGGGGTTCCTGGTCCGCAAGTCCCTGAACGTCACCCAGGTGAAGCAGCTCGACCGGGCGACGATCTGCCTGCAGCAGGGCACCACCACGGAGCTCAACACCGCCGACTGGTTCCGCACGCGGGGCCTGAGCTACCAGGTCGTCACCTTCGCCAACAGCGAGCAGACGCTCGGCGCCTACGAATCCGGGCGCTGCGACGCCTATTCCACGGACAAGTCCTCCCTCTACGGCGAGCGCCTGAAGACCGCGCATCCGGAAGAGCACGTCATCCTCGACGAGGCGATCTCGAAGGAGCCCTTCGCGCCCGGCGTGCGCCAGGGCGACGACGCCTGGCGCGACCTCGTCGCCTGGACCCACTACGCCATGGTCGACGCGGAGGAGGCGGGCATCGGCCAGGCGAACGTCGACGAACAGCGCCAAAAGACCCTGAGCCCGGACGTGAAGCGCCTCCTCGGCCTCGAGGGCCGCTACGGCCGCGGCCTCGGGCTCACCGACGACTGGGCCTACCGGATCGTCCACCACGTGGGCAATTACGGCGACGCCTTTTCCCGCAACCTCGGGGAGGCGACGCCGCTGAAGATCCCGCGCGGGCTCAACGCCCTCTGGACGCGAGGGGGCCTGCAATACGGGCCGCCGATCCGGTGAGGGCGCCGTCGCGCGACCCGCGTGCGTGCATCCTCGCCCCGCCGAGGGGGGAGGGGGTCGCCGGAAGGACAGGCCATGCCTAGGCCGACCCGCGCCCTCGCGCTCCAGACCCTCCTCGCCCTCGCGCTGGCGGCGCTCGCCTACGGCGCCTTCGCCAACGCCTCCGACAAGCTCGCGCGGCAGGGCATCGTCGCCGGGTTCGGCTTCCTCGGGCGCGCCGCCGGGTTCGACATCAGCCAGCGGCTGATCCCCTATGCCGCCGCGACCTCGACCTATCTCGACGCGTTCTGCGTCGGGCTCCTCAACACGCTGCTGGTCTCGGGGCTCGCCATCGTGCTGGCGAGCGCCATCGGCTTCGTGGTCGGCATCGCCCGGCTCTCGCCGAACTGGCTCGCCCGGACCCTGGCGGCGACCTATGTCGAGGCCCTGCGCAACCTGCCGCTCCTGCTCCAGCTCCTGGTCTGGTACGTGGCCGTGCGGGTGGCGCTGCCCGAGGCCCGCGACCCGGCGGCCTGGGGGGGCGCCTATCTCAGCCAGCGCGGGCTGGTCCTGCCGCGCCCCGAATTCCTCGGAGCCGCCTGGCTCGTGCCCCTGGCCTTCGCGACGGGCCTCCTCGGCGCGTTCGCCTGGGGCCGGCACGTCACCCGGCGGGTCGCGGCGGGCGGTGAGCCGGGACCCGTCCTGCTGCCGGGGCTCGCCCTCGGGCTCGGCCTGCCGGCGCTGGCCTCGGCCGGGCTGGCGCTCGCCGGCCGTCCCGTGGCGTTCGCGTGGCCGGTCCCCGGTCCCTACGGCCCGGAAGGCGGGCTCCCGGTGCTTCCCGAGTTCGCCGCGCTGCTGCTCGGGCTCTCCACCTACACGGCGGCCTTCATCGCCGAGATCGTGCGCGCCGGCCTCGCCAGCGTGGCGCGCGGGCAGGGGGAGGCGGCGGCCGCCCTGGGGCTCAGCCGGGCCAGGACCTTGCGCCTCGTCACGATTCCCCAGGCGATGCGGGTGATCGTGCCGCCGCTCACCAGCCAGTACCTCAACATCACGAAGAACTCGTCGCTGGCGGTGCTGATCGGCTACCCGGACCTCGTCCACGTCGTCATGGGCACCGTGCTCAACCAGACCAACCAGGCCGTGGAGGTCGTGGGGCTCACCATGGCGGTCTACCTGACGCTCAGCCTCGGCCTCGCCGCCCTGATGAACGCCTACAACCGCCGCGTTGCGCCGGTGACCCGATGAGTGTCGTGCGCGAAACGCTCCTGCCGCCGGCCCCGCCGCCGCGCCGGACCGGCGGGGCCCTCGGCTGGCTGCGGCAGAACCTGTTCTCGGGCCCGGGCAACACGCTCACCACGCTGGCGATCCTCGCGGCACTGGCCCTGCTCCTGCCCCCGGTGGTCCGGTTCCTCGTCACCGACGCGGTCTGGAGCGGGGCTTCCGGCGAGGCCTGCCGGCCGGAGGTGGCGGGGCGCCCGGTCGGCGCCTGCTGGGCCTTCATCGGGGCCAAGATCAACTACCTCGTCTACGGCTCCTACCCGGCCGCCGAGCGCTGGCGCCCGAACCTGTTCTTCGCCCTCGTGGCGGCGAGCGCCGCCTGGATGCTCTGGCTCGACGCGCCGCGCCGGGGCCTCGGCGCGCTCTTCGTCTTCCTCGCCGGTCCCGTCCTGTCCTACGGGCTGCTCTCGGGCTCCTCCGTGCTCGGCCTCGTGCCCGTGGCCACCAGCCTGTGGGGCGGCATGCTGGTGACGCTGGTGGTCTCCCTCGTCGGCATCGTCGCGGCGCTGCCCCTCGGCATCCTGCTGGCGCTGGGGCGGCGCTCGGACCTGCCGATTCTACGCTACGCCTGCATCGGCTTCATCGAGTTCTGGCGCGGGGTGCCGCTGATCACCGTCCTGTTCATGGCCAACGTGATGCTGCCCCTGTTCCTCCCCGGCGACATCACCGTGGACCGGCTGGTGCGCCCCCTGGTCGGCATCGCGCTGTTCGCCTCCGCCTACATGGCCGAGGTGGTGCGCGGCGGCCTGCAGGCGATCCCGGAGGGGCAGGGCCGGGCGGCCCTGGCGCTCGGCCTCACGCGCGCCCAGGCCATGCGCCTGATCGTCCTGCCCCAGGCCCTCAAGGTGGTGGTGCCGGGCATCGTCAACACGCTGATCGGCCTGTTCAAGGACACGACCCTGGTCTCGATCGTGGGCATCGCCGACTTCATCCGGGTGCTGGAGGCCGCGCGCGCCGACCCGCGCTGGTCGGCCCCGACGATTCCCGCCACGGCCTACGCCTTCGCGGCCCTGTTCTACCTCGCGTTCTGCTTTTCCATGGCGCGCTATGCCGGCTTCGTCGAGCGGCGGCTCGCCGCCGGCGAGCGGGGCCGGTCGTGAACCCGCCGGCGATCGAGTTCCTCGGCGTGAACAAGTGGTTCGGCGCCACCCACGTCCTGCGCGAGGTCTCGCTCCGTGTGGCGCCCTCCGAAAGAATCGTGATCTGCGGGCCCTCGGGCTCGGGCAAGTCGACCCTGATCCGCTGCGTCAACGGCCTCGAACCCTACCAGGGCGGCACGATCCGGATCGCCGGCCGGGACCTCACCCCGGCGCGCATTCCGGCCGTGCGGCGCGACGTCGGCATGGTGTTCCAGCACTTCAACCTGTTTGCCCACCTCACCGTCCTGGAGAACTGCACGCTGGCGCCGATCCACGCCCGGGGGACGGGCCGGCGGGCCGCCGAGGCCCGCGCCCGCGAGGAGCTCGCGCGCCTGGCCATCGCGGACCTCGCCCCGCGCTATCCGGGGCAGCTTTCGGGCGGGCAGCAGCAGCGGGTGGCCATCGCCCGCGCCCTCTGCCTCGACCCGGGCGTGATGCTGTTCGACGAGCCGACCTCGGCCCTCGACCCCGAGATGGTGGGGGAGGTGCTCGACACCATGACGGCCCTGGCGCGGCGCGGCATGACCATGCTCTGCGTCACCCACGAGATGGGATTCGCCCGGCGCGTCGCCGACCGGGTGGTGTTCATGGACGAGGGTCAGATCGTCGAGATCGCGCCGCCGGGGGCGTTCTTCGATCACCCCGAGCATCCGCGCACGCGCGATTTCCTGTCCCGCCTGCTCTGAGACCGAAGGTGTGCCGGCGCAGGACGGCGCGCGGGCGGGCCGGCCCCGGTTCGTTAACGCCGATGCGCTAAATCCAGTCCCGTACTCGCGTATCCGGGAAGCCCGTCCCTTGCGTATCCTGCGGAACATCGTCGTCGGCAGCGTCTTCGGCGGCAGCGCCCTCGCCATCGCCTTCGCCTGCGTCGACCGGATCGACCATCCGGCGCCCAGGGCCGCCGCGTCGGTGGCGGCCCTCGCCCGGGCCCGCCCCCTCGACCCCACCGTGACCGGATCGCTGCCGGCCGACACCGGCCCCTCCATCGGCGACATCCTCGGGCGCGACGGGGGCGTCCGGAACGCGGTCGTCCGGCCGCTGCCGCCCAAGGGCGCCACCGCGCGCGAGGCGGCGGGCAAGGTTGCGCCCAAGGCCGCCACGCAGGTCGCGGCCAGGCCCGCCCCGAAGCCGCCGGTCAAGAAGGCCGCCGAGGGCTTCGACACCGAGCGCCTGAACGCCCTGATGCGCGGCGACCCCACCGTCACCCTCGCCCGCAGCCGCTGAGCGCACGCCTGCGGCGGGAGCGATCCCGCACGCGCGATCCTCGGATGCGCCTGCTATAAGCCGCGCCCGGTCCCCCATGGGCCGCGGGGAGGCGGGCATTGGGTCTGATCTACGCGCTCTGCGCCTACCTGAGCTGGGGCCTCGTGGTCCCGGTGCATTTCCGCCTGCTCGATGCGGTGCCGGCGCCCAGCATCCTCGCCCATCGCATCGTCTGGTCGAGCCTGCTCGTGGCCGGCCTGCTCGTGGCCCTGCGCCGGCGCATCCGCAACCCCTTCCCGCTGGTGCGGCGGCACGGGCTCCTCGTCCTCTCGGCGGGGCTGATCGGGGTGAACTGGCTCCTCTACCTCCAGGCGGTGCAGTCCGGGCACATGCTCGACGCGAGCCTCGGCTACTTCATCAACCCGCTGATGAGCGTCGCCCTCGGCGCCCTGGTGCTCGGCGAGCGCCTGCGCCCGGTCCAGGCCGGGGCGGTGGCGCTGGCGGCCGGCGCCGTGCTGCTGGCGGTGGCCATGGCCGGCAGCCTGCCCTGGGTGTCGCTGGCGCTGGCGGGCAGCTTCTCGCTCTACGGGCTCACCCGCAAGGTGGTGGGCGTCGACGCCATGGTGGGGTTCGCCGCCGAGACGCTGCTCCTCCTGCCGGTGGCGCTGGTCTACCTCGCCGTCGGCGCGCCGGCCGTGATCCAGGGCGACCCGGTCCGGGCCGGCCTCATCCTGCTGACCGGTGTCACCACCGCCCTGCCGCTGATCTGGTTCGCCGCCGCCGCCGAGCGGCTCACCCTGGCGACGCTCGGGCTGATGCAGTACCTCGCCCCCTCCTGCCTGCTGGCCCTGAGCACCCTCGTGTACGGCGAGCGGCTCGAGCCCCACCGCGCGGTGCTGTTCGGCCTGATCTGGCTGGCGCTGGCGATCTACGCGGCCGACGCCTATCGCGCCGCCCGCCAGGCGCGGGCCGGCTGAGGGCGATTCTTGCCCCTGCCCGGTGCGGCCTGCCAATCTGTCCGGGGAGAGCCGCCATGCTGACCAACCGCATCACCGACCTCCCCGGCATCCGGGTCGGCCACGCCACGGACCTGCGGCTCGCCAGCGGCGTCACCGCGCTTCTCTTCGACGAACCCGTGGTGGCGGGGGTCGATGTCCGCGGCGGCGGTCCCGGCACCCGCGAGACCGACCTCCTCGACCCCGAGCGCACGGTGGAGCGCATCGACGCCCTGGTGCTCTCGGGCGGCTCGGCCTTCGGCCTCGATGCGGCGGGCGGCGTCGTCGCCCACCTCGCCGAGGCCGGGCGGGGCTTTGCCGTCGGCGCCGCGCGGGTGCCGATCGTGCCCGCCGCGATCCTGTTCGATCTCCTCAACGGCGGCGACAAGGCCTGGGGCCGGTTCTCGCCCTATCGCGACCTCGGCTACGCCGCGGCCGCCGCGGCGGGGCGGGATTTCGCCCTCGGCTCCGTCGGGGCCGGGACGGGGGCCGCCACCGCCAACCTGAAGGGCGGCATCGGCTCCGCCTCGGCCGAGGTCGCGGGCCTCTCCATGGCGGGCCGGCCGGTCCGGGTCGGGGCGCTGGCGGCGGTCAACGCCTTCGGCCGGGTGACGGTGGGCGAGGGAGCGCATTTCTGGGCCGCGCCCTACGAGGTCCCCCCTGAATTCGGCGGCCTGGGATTGCCCGCCGCGATGCCGGACGACGCCTTTCATTGGCCAAGCAAAGGACTTGGGCCGGGCAAAGGACTTGCTGGCGGCAAAGGACTCGCGGGCGCCAGCACCACGCTCGCGGTGGTCGCCACCGACGCCGCCCTCACCAAGGCGCAGGCCCGGCGCCTCGCGGTGATGGCGCAGGACGGCCTGTCCCGGGCGATCCACCCGGTCCACACGCCCCTCGACGGCGACGTAGTCTTCGCGGTCTCCACCGGCCGTGTGGCGCTGGCCGACCCCGTCACCGACCTGGCTCGCATCGGCGACGCGGCCGCCCGGACGCTCGCCCGCGCCGTGGCGATCGGGGTCTTTTCCGCGACCCCGCTGCCGGGACTCGCGGGGCCGCCGAGCTGGCGGGAGCGGTTCGGGGCGTGAGCGTCGCGTGAGAAACGCCCATCGGTTCAGGCGTTCTCCGCTCCAGCCTCAGCCGAGTTCCGCCTTGGCGTCCGTGATCAGGCCGGCGAGGCCGGCATCGACCTCGGCGCCGAGCATGCGCCGCTCGGCATCCGTCAGGTCGGCGGCCCAGCCGCGCTGGCCGAAACCCTCCGCGCACTTGGCCCGCTCGGCGGTGAGGTAGGCCTCCGTCTCGGCGGGCTGCGTGCGCATGGCCTGGACCAGGCCGAACCAGGCCGCGCGCTCCACCACCGCGAGCCGGGCCCGCAGGCGGATCATCACCGCGCGCTCAGGGGTGACCTCGTCCAACACATCCCGCTCCATGACGTCTTTCCGTCCGTATCTCAGCGCCGCGGTTCGCAGCGCGTCTTCACGTAGGTGCCCGGCTCGTTGCCGTGCCCGGCATTGGCGGCGAGCACCGGCCCCTGCATCAGGCATTCCTGCAGGGTGTGGGCGGGGCCGGTGATGATGTCGAGGGCCGTATCGCGTGAGCAATCCGGGGCCTGGACGGCGGAGGCGCAGACGAGGGCGACGACGAGGATCGGGTTCATGGGGAAGTTAACTGGATCAGGCCGCCGGGCCGGCAAGGCCCATGCGGGGTCGCGTGCAACAAAGTGCCGATGGCGGAGGCTCGGCGTGGATGAGTTGATGGTTTGTTCTCGATGCCAGTCAGGACGCGCAACGAAGACCGTGTCGATAGGTCCAATAACCTAGGACTCTTGTCATATGACGGAAAGCCTAGGATTATGCGCCATGCGATCTGCGGTAGGATCGAACAGGAAGTGAACAAAGCGGCATCGTGCAGGGCGCTGCGGTGGTTCGGTGCGGCGGCTGGCCTGTGGATGCCCGACGCCCCGGCCGGACCCTCGTGGCGCGGCGCGTGTTAAGGTCTTCGTGCGAGAGCCAGGAAGCGCCGAGGGAACGAGCCCCGCGCGGGAGCCGGAGCAGGCATGACGGTCGGCATCGAGATGGGTCTGAGCATGGGGCCGGGGGCGGAGCCCGCGCGCCTCGACCTCGAGGAGCTCCTGGCGACGCGTCTCCTGGTCCAGGGCAATTCGGGTTCGGGCAAGTCGCACCTGCTGCGGCGCCTCCTGGAGCAGAGTGCCGGCGCGGTGCAGCAGGTCGTGATCGACCCCGAGGGCGATTTCGTCACCCTGGCGGAGGCCTACGGCCACGTGGTGGTGGACGGCGCACACGGGGAGGCCGATCTCCAGGCCATCGCCGCCCGGGTGCGGGCACACCGGGTCTCGGTGGTGCTCACCCTGGAGAGCCTCGACATGGAGGCGCAGATGCGCGCGGCGGCCGCCTTCCTCGGCGGACTGTTCGAGGCCGAGCGCACCCATTGGCACCCGGCCCTCGTCGTCGTCGACGAGGCGCAGATCTTCGCACCCGCCGCCGCCGGGGACGTCTCGGACGAAGCGCGAAAAGCCTCCCTCGGGGCCATGACCAACCTGATGTGCCGGGGCCGCAAGCGGGGTCTGGCCGGCATCATCGCCACCCAGCGCCTGGCCAAGCTCGCCAAGAACGTGGCGGCCGAGGCCACCAACTTCCTGATGGGCCGCACCTTCCTCGACATCGACATGGCGCGCGCGGCCGACCTGCTCGGCCTCGACCGGCGCGGCGCCGAGCGCTTCCGCGATCTCTCGCGCGGCGAGTTCGTGGCGCTGGGGCCGGCGCTGAGCCGCCGGCCGCTGGCCCTGCGCATCGGCCCCGTCACCACCTCGGCGCGCTCAGGCTCCCCGAAGCTCGTGCCGCTGCCCGCGCCCGCGGACGCGGACCTGCGCGCCCTCATCCTGACCCGCTCGCCCGACGAAGCGGGCAACGCCTGGGCGCCGGCCCCCCGCACGCCACCCGCGCCCCGCGCCACGCCCGCCGACCTGATGCGCGAACTCAGCGCCTATCGCCCGGAGCCCGTGGAGGCGCCGGAACCGATGAGCGAGCAGGAGATCCGGGCCGGGCTCGATACGGTCCTGCGCGGCATCGCCGCGGACCCCGATGCCGGCGGCCAGCCCGTGGCGGTGGTCTACCAGGACTTCCTCGTGCGCTGCCGCATGCGCGGCCTCGACGGCGAGGCCGTCAGCCTGCCCGCCTTCCGCCGCCGCCTCGGCGTCGCCCGCGCCGGGTGCGACGAGGCGGATGCCGCCCCCGGCGAGGCGGATGGGCGCTGGGAAGAGGCGCAAGGCGTCGCCGCGACCCTGCCGGACGAGGTCCAGGGCCTGTTCCTGTTGCTGGCCCGCGCGGCGCTCGCCGGAGCCCCGTGCCCCGGCGACGAGGCCCTGGCGCGCGCCATCGGCAGCCGCTCGCCGGGCCGCGCCAAGCGCCTGCTGGCCTATGTCGAGACGCGCGGCACCATCGTCTGCCGCATGGATTACCGCGGCAACCGCATCGTCGCCCTGCCGGCCCTCAACTGCGAGACCGGGCCCGGCGACCCGAAGGCCCCCTTGAGCGAGGGCAAGCTCCCGGCCGAGGCGAAGGCGACCGCGCCTCCGGAGTCCGGCATGCCGGGGCTGTTCGCGGCAGAGTAAGGCCGGGCCCGAAGGCCCGGCGAAATCGCAAGACTCAGCGCGCGGTGGCCTTCTCGTAGTACGAGGCGTCGAACAGGCCATCGAGGGGCACGTCCTTGTCGAGGGTGCCGATGGAGACTTGGTAGGCCTGCATCGCCTTGGTGGCCGCGATGATCCGGCGCGGGTCGGCGGTGAACTTGGCGGCGGGCGAGGTGATGGCCTTGGTGATGGTGGCGATGTCGGTGATGCCCTTGCCCAGCGCCGCCTCCACGGGCTTGGCCGCGCGGGCCGGGTCGCTCTTCAGGAGTTCGGTCGCGCGCACCACGGCCTTGACGAGGCCCGTCACCGCTTCCGGGTTCTTGTCGGCGAAGGCACCGAACACGCCCACCACCGTGCCGGGCTGCTCGGGGAACATCTCGCCCCCGGTGGCGATCAGCTTGATGCCGGGATTGCGCATCTGGACGATGGTCAGCGCCGGCTCGCGGATCGAGGCGCCGTCGACGGCGCCGGCCAGCATCGCCTGCTGCGTCGCGTCGATGCCCATCGGCACCACCTCGGCATTGGCCTTGTCGGCCTTGGCCACCTGCCAGAGCCAATGCTGCAGGGTTGTGTTGGGCACCGAGCCCGGCGGCTGCGTGGCGAGGCGGGCGGCCTTGCCCTCCTTGGCCCGGAACTGCGCGAAGGCCTGGGACTTGTCCGCGCCGTCGGCGAAGTAGGGGGCGAGCTTGGGCCCCGCCACGAAGACCATCTCCTCGATGGCCGTGGAGGCCACCACCCGCACGTCGATGCCCTTGGTGCGGGCCACCGCCAGCGGCGCGACGCCGGCCACGTAGACGTCGATGGTGCCCGACGCCAGCGCCTGGATCATGTTCGGGCCGGACTCGAACGTGGTGAAGCTGGGGGCGAGACCCGCCTCCTTGAGCCAGCCCTCGCCGTTGGCCACGAAGATCGGGGCCGCGCCGATCACCGGGATGACGCCGATGCGCACGGGCACCGGAGCGGCGTTCTGCGCCGCCGCCGGACCGGCGGCGAGGAGGCCCGTGAAGGCGGCGAGGGCGGTCGCGAGGAGGCTGAGGCGCATCGGGGGCTTCCGAAAGGGTCGTGGAGGCGGCGTCGGCACCGAGCCGGAGCGACACGGCTCGGGGACGGATGCCCCGCGCAGTCGCATGCACGGGACCGCGGCGCAAGAATGCGCTCGCGTCCCCGTGATCCCCGCCGGATGTTTGGCGCTTTCGTCCTTGCAGGCTGCCCGGGAGAGACGATTTTTCCTCGAGCGTCGGAGCGCGGGGAGGCGGGCGCCGCCCCGGCCGGGCCGCATCATCGCTCCCGCATCGGGAACGTGGCCGGACCGACTCCGTTATCACCCCGTCGCGGCACCGGCCGCCGACGTGAGATTGAGGGAACCCCTGTTATGAGCCTCCTCGGCAGCATCGTCAGCAAGATCCTCCATCCCTTCGGTGGCGGAGACGCGCAGGCCAAGCCCTCCGACGCCCCCGCCTCGACCTCCGCCGGCGGCTCGGATGCCCCCGCCTCGACCCCGTCCAGCCCCGGCGCCCCGGCCAGCGGCCCGGTCGACGTCGAGGAGGTGCTGAACGGCATGGCCGCGAAGAATTCGCAGACCCTGAACTGGCGCACCTCGATCGTCGACCTGATGAAGCTCCTCGACCTCGATTCGAGCCTCACCGCCCGCAAGCAGCTCGCCGAGGAGCTGCACTACACCGGCGACACGAACGATTCCGCCACGATGAACGTCTGGCTGCACAAGCAGGTCATCAAGAAGCTCGAAGAGAACGGCGGCAAGGTGCCGGCCGACCTGAAGGATTGATGTTCTTGCACCATCCCGCGCCTCGGCGCTGAGGCGTTTTGGAAAGGGCGGAGGGTGTCACCTCCGCCCTTTTTCATGCGCTGGTCATGTGCTGGCGCCGGTGACACAGTCAGGCAGAGGCAGCCCTCACGCCTCCAGCCGCTGTCCCAACCGCCCGGCGAGATCCTGGATGAACTGGAACGCCGTGCGCCCCGAGCGCGAGCCGCGCGTGGTCGCCCATTCGAGAGCTTCCGCCCGCACCCGGTCCGGGTCGGCGCTCAAGCCGTGGCGCTCCACGTAGGCGCGGATCATGGCGAGATACTCGTCCTGGCTGCATTTGTGGAAGCCGAGCCAGAGGCCGAAGCGGTCGGAGAGCGAGACCTTCTCCTCCACGGCCTCGCCGGGATTGATCGCGGTGGAGCGCTCGTTCTCCACCATGTCGCGCGCCAGCAGGTGGCGCCGGTTCGAGGTGGCGTAGAACAGCACGTTCTCGGGCCGCCCCTCGATGCCGCCGTCGAGCGCGGTCTTCAGGGACTTGTAGGAGGTGTCGTCGCCGTCGAAGGAGAGGTCGTCGCAGAAGACGATCCACCGATGCGCGTCGCCCCGGAGCGTCGCCATCAGGTCGGGCAGCGCCTCGATGTCCTCGCGGTGGATCTCCACGAGCTTCAGGGGGAGGGTGCCCGGGGCCCGCGCGGCGTTGATCGCGGCATGCGCCGCCTTGACGAGGGACGACTTGCCCATGCCGCGCGCGCCCCACAGGAGGGCGTTGTTGGCCGGCAGGCCGGACGCGAAGCGCTGCGTGTTCTCCACCAGGGTGTCGCGGGCCCGGTCGATGCCGGTGAGCAGCCCGATCGCCACCCGGTTGACGCGCGGCACCGGGATCAGCCGGCGCTCCGGGCCCCACAGGAAGGCATCCGCCGCGGTCAGATCGACGGCGGCGCGCGGGGCGGGGGCGGCGCGCTCCAGCGCGGCGGCGATGCGTTCCAGCACGGGCAGGAACGCGGCGAGGCCGGCCGCGTCGGCGGGGGGCGTGGCGGTCATGGGTGACTCCTCGAGAAGGGGCGGCATCGCGCTCAGGCCCGTCCTTTACGGCGGCGCGCTTCGGGCATGAACCCGATAAATCGCGGGGCAGACGGGCATTTTCAGGCCGGGCGACCCATTCGCCTCACCCGGGCGACGTTGCTTTCACTTGGTCCCTGGCTATAGTCCGCGCGCTTTTTGACAAGCCCGGACGCCCCCTCGACCGAGGGTCTGGCGGCGCGGGCGTCATCTTTCAGGAGTCGCCCGCTTGATCACCCCCGCCTTCGCGCAAGGGGCCACCTCGGCCGCCGGCGGAGCGGACATCGCCTTGCAGGTGGTGCCGTTCGTCCTCATCTTCGTCATCATGTACTTCCTGATCCTCCGCCCGCAGCAGCGCCGCGTGAAGGAGCATCAGAGCATGGTCAAGAACGTGCGCCGCGACGACACGATCGTCACCACCGGCGGCATCGTCGGCCGCGTCACCAAGGTCGCCGACGAGGCCTCGGAGATCGAGGTCGAGATCGCGCCCAACGTCCGCGTCCGGGTCGTGCGCACGATGATCTCGGAAGTCCGCGTCAAGGGCGCCCCGGTCAAGGCCGCCTGAACGGCGCGAACGCGGCCGGTGTCCGCACCGGCCGCCCAGAGAAAAAACGGATTTGAGGGACGGACCCGGCGGATGCTGCGCTTTTCGAGAACCAAGATCGTCACGACGCTGGCCGTCATCCTGATCGGCCTCAGCCTCGCCGTGCCGAGCTTCTTCTCGCCCGAGCAGCGCAAGGGCTTCATGGCCTCGCTCCCGGGCTGGTTCCCGAGCTGGATCGTGCCGAGCCGCGCCATCGTGCTCGGCCTCGACCTCCAGGGCGGCTCGCAGCTGCTCCTCGAGGTCGACCAGAACGAACTCGTCGCCTCGCAGGCCAAATCCCTGCGCGACGACGTCCGCCGCATCCTGCAGCAGGAGAGCGTGCGCGCCGAGGGCGGCATCCAGCTCCTGCAGCGCGGCGTCCAGGTCCGCGTCGCCGATGCGGGCGCCCGCGCCAAGCTGCTGCCGAAGCTGCGCGAACTCGCCCAGCCGATCTCCAATCCCCTCGTGGGCCAGGGCGCCGGGCGCACCCTCGACATCGTCGAGCAGCCCGACGGCCTCGTGCGCCTGACCCTCACCGACGCGGGCATCACCGAGCGCACCCGGCGCGCGGTGAGCCAGGGCATCGAGGTCATCCGGCGCCGCCTCGATTCCACCGGCACCACCGAGCCGTCGATCCAGCAGCAGGGTGCCGACCGCATCCTGATCCAGGTCCCGGGCGAGCAGAACCCGGAGCGCCTGGAGAAGCTGTTGGGCTCCACCGCGAAGCTCGAATTCCGCATGCTGGCGGATTCGCCCTCCGGTGACGTCGACCTCCTCCCCTCGAAGGACGAGAAGGGCGCCAAGGTGCCCGTCGAGCGCCGGATCATGGCCGATGGCGGCGATCTCACCGACGCCCAGCCGGCCTTCGACCATCAGACCCAGGAGCCGATGGTCAGCTTCAAGTTCAACCTGAAGGGCGCCCAGCGCTTCGGGCAGGCGACCTCGGAGAATGTCGGCCGCCGCATGGCGATCGTCCTCGACAACGAGGTGGTCTCGGCGCCGCGCATCAACACCCCGATCACCGGCGGATCGGGCCAGATCACCGGCAATTTCACGGTCCAGCAGGCCAACGACCTCTCGGTGCTGCTGCGCGCCGGCGCGCTGCCGGCGAAGTTCACGGTCGTCGAGCGCCGCGTCGTCGGCCCCGGCCTCGGGCGCGACTCGATCCAGGCCGGCAAGCTCGCGACGCTGGTGGCCGGCGCCCTCGTCGTCGTCTTCATGTTCGCCACCTACGGGGTGTTCGGCTTCTTCGCCAACATCGCCCTCATCGTCCATGTCGGCCTCATCCTCGGCCTGATGTCGGTGCTGGAGGCGACCATGACCCTGCCGGGCATCGCCGGCATCGTGCTCACCATCGGCACGGCGGTGGATTCCAACGTGCTGATCTACGAGCGCGTGCGCGAGGAGGTCCATGCCGGGCGCTCCATCGTCTCGGCGCTGCAGGCGGGCTTCGACAAGGCCTTCGCCACCATCATCGATTCGAACTCGACCATGGCCATCGCCGCCCTGATCCTGTTCTTCCTCGGCTCCGGCCCCGTGAAGGGGTTCGCCGTGGTGTTCATCCTCGGGATTCTCACCACGGTCATCACCGCCGTGACCCTGACCCGCATGATGATCGCCCTGTGGTACAATATCGCCCGGCCGAAGGCCCTGCCGTTCTGAGCGCTCCCCAAGGACGCCCGTCGGCCCTTTCGACCCCGAATTGAAGAATCCGAGACCGATCATGCGCCTGCTCCGCCTCTGGCCCGACGAGTCGCACGTCGACTTCATGCGCTTCCGGCGCTTCACCTTCCCGCTCTCGGCCTTCATGTCGGTGGCGACCGTGGTGCTGTTCCTCACCGTCGGGCTGAACTTCGGCATCGACTTCAAGGGCGGCACCCTGGTGGAGCTCCAGGCCAAGTCGAAGACCGCCGATGTCGGGGCCGTCCGCCATACGGCGAACGGCTTCGGTTTCGGCGAGACCGAAGTGCAGGAACTCGGCGGCGAAGGCACCGTCCTGGTGCGCTTTCCCCTCCAGCCGGGCGAGCAGGGCCAGACGGCGGTGATGCAGAAGGCGCACGCCGCCTTCGACGCCGATTACGAGTTCCGCCGCACCGAGACGGTCGGCCCCCGCGTCTCGGGCGAACTCGTGCAGTCGGGCACCCTCGGCGTCGTGCTCTCGGTGCTCGCCGTGCTGTTCTACCTCTGGTTCCGCTTCGAGCGGGAGCTGGCGCTGGGCGCCATCGTGGGCACGCTCCACGACATCGTGCTGACGCTCGGCGTCTTCGTCATCACCCGCATCGAGTTCAACATGACCTCGATCGCCGCGATCCTCACCATCGTGGGCTATTCGCTCAACGAGACCGTGGTGGTGTTCGACCGGACCCGCGAGCTGATGCGGCGCTACAAGACGATCCCCACGGTGGAACTGCTCAACCTCTCGATCAACTCGACGATGTCGCGGACAGTGATGACGGCGACCTCCGCCTTCCTGTCGCTGCTCGCCCTGGTGCTGTTCGGCGGCGAGGCGATCAAGGGCTTCGCCATCGTGATGCTGGCCGGCGTCGTCATCTGCACCTACTCGGCGATCTTCGTCTCGACGCCGGTGCTGATCTATCTCGGCCTGATGCTCTCGGGCGTGAAGGCGCAGGCCCGGCCGACCGGCGGGCGCGTGCCGCAGGCGGCGGAATAGGACAGACCCGATGGCGGTGAGCGGCAGCCTGCACGACGGCTACGTTCCGGGGCGCCACCTCATCGACGCCTACGGCAATGGCGGCTTCCGATTCGCCGAGATGTCGCATCGCGGCTCGATCCTGGTGACGCCCTCGGGGGTTCGGGCCTGGGACGTGACCGAGCCCCGGGCCATCGACCGCGCCGCGCTGCGCCCGATCCTCGCCGAGGCGGGGGCGGTGGAACTGCTCCTCGTCGGAACCGGGCTCGAGATCGCGCCTTTCCCCGATGCGCTCCGGCGCTGGCTCAAGGAGGGCGGCATCGGCCTCGACGTGATGCAGACGGGGGCCGCGGCCCGCACCTACAACATCCTCATGGCGGAGAACCGCAAGGTCGCCGCCGCCCTGATCGCGGTCGCATGACGGAGTCCACGATGACGGGTTCCTGCACATGACGGAATCCGAGACCCGGGCCGGCCGGACCGAGGACAACCTCGCCTTCGCGTTCCAGCATTGCGAGGCCCTGGTCCGGGAGGGCGACCCCGACCGCTACTTCGCCACCCTGTTCGCTCCGCTGAGCGCCCGGCCGCACCTGTTCGCGCTGATCGCCTTCAGCCTGACCATCGCGCGGGTCCGCGAGGCGGCCTCCAACCCGATGGCCGGCGAGATCCGCCTGCAATGGTGGCGCGACGCCCTCCAGGGCGAGGCGCGCGGCGACGTCAAGGCCAACCCCGTGGCCGCGGCGCTGGACGACGCCATCGTGAAGCGCAAGCTCGGGCGCCAGCCCTTCGTCGACCTCATCGATGCCCGCGTCTTCGACCTCTATGAGGATCCGATGCCCCGGGTGAACGACCTCGAAGGCTATTGCGGCGAGACCGCCTCGGCCCTCATCCGCCTCGGCGCCCTGGTGCTCTGCGACGGGGGCGAGCCGGGCGGCGCCGCGGCCGCCGGACACGCGGGCGTCGCCTACGGCGTCACCGGCCTCCTGCGGGCGCTGCCCTGGCATTCCCGCGGGGGCCAGGTCTATCTGCCCGCCGACATCCTCAAGACCTACGGCGTCACCCGCGAGGACATCGTCACCGGACGCGGCGGCCCGGGCCTCGTCGGCGCCACCGCCGACCTGCGGGCGCTGGCGCGGCGCCACCTCAAGGCCTACGAGGCCGCGCGGGCCACCATCGCGCCGGCGGCACGCCCCGCCTTCCTGCCCGTGGCGCTGGTGGAGCCCTACCTCGCCGCCATGGAGCGGCCGGGCTACGACCCGCTCAACACCGTCGTCGAGATCCCGCGCTGGCGCCGCCTGTGGACGCTCTGGCGCGGGTCGCGCCGGGGCTGAGCCCGGAAACCTCGCGTCGCGCACGAAAAAGGGCGGCCCCGCGGAGCCGCCCCGATTCCCTTCGCGACGAGCGGATGCGCCTCAGCGCGCCTTCTTCGTCAGCTTCGCGGCGATCTCGAACATCTCCTCCGGGGCGTAGTCCGGGGTGAAGGCGGAGGGCACGCCGGTGAGCTGGTGGATCTTGCCGCCCTCGGGCATGCCCTCGACGACGCTGAGCTCGCCCTTCGGGTCGCCCGGAAGCGCGACCTCGCCGTTGCCCCAGATGCCGGCCATCTCGGTGTAGTCGCCGGGGCTGAAGGTGTAGAGCCGGCGGTGCGAGCCCTCCTGCAGGTACTTCTGGCACTCGGGGATCTTGTCGAGGTTGATGTTGGGCGTCGGCAGGAACTTCTCGATTTCGACGCCGGTGATCTTCTTGAGCGCCAGCGCGTAGGCGTGGGCGTGCACCGAGCCGCGCACCAGCAGGTAGCCGCAGACCTCGCGGCCCGTCGGGTCGGTCAGGGTCTCGTAGACGCGCAGCTTGTGCAGGCGGGCGCCGCACTCGAGATGGAAGTTGTGCAGCAGGTCGACGACGAGATTGCCGGTCGTGGTGATGAAGTCGTTGTTCCAGGACACGCCGTTGCTGTTGATCGGCGCCGAACCGCCGCCGTTCGACAGGAAGGCGGCCGCGAGGCGGATGTCCTTCATGTCCTCGAACGGCGCCTTGGAAATGTCGCCCCCGTCCTTTTCGTCGCCGTCGTTGTCGGGGCCGTTGTTGAGCATCGCCACGCCATTGCTGACGAGCTCGACATGGCCGAGCTCTTCGGCTGTGATGGCGGCAACAAGGCTATAGAACGGGCGAAGCTTAGACTTGCTTCGGAAGTTGAAGCTCTGGAACATGTAATTGCCCAGCGTCGACATCTCGCCATACTTGCCGCCGAGCAGTTCCTGCAGGGCCGCGGCGGCATTGGGATCTTTCCGTTTTGGGGCGGGAAGCTCGGCCTGGAGTTTGTCGACGCGCATGAACATGGATGAATTCTCCGTGCAGAGCTGAAAAACCACTCGGCAGGGAACGGGTCGCGGCTGGGCATGTTCCGGTTTCGCGCGCCGGTCGGGTCGGGCTTCTTTCCCGGTGCACCCTGGAACAAACCGCGAGTCCGGCACTGGCGAAGGGGCGGCGGACCGGCAACACCCTCTGAATACATGATTAACCGCGTTGAGCCGGTCCGAACCCTCTGCTAGCTACGAGGGCAAGGCCCGGCACGAGATCGGGCTCATCCGGAGGAGGACGGCGCCCGTGAACACAGTGACCACCTGGAATCAGGTCTACGACCCATTCGGGAATGCCTGGCTCTCGACTCTCGCCGCCTCGCTGCCGGTCATCGCCCTGCTCGGCATGATCGCGAGCGGCAAGGTTCAGGCGCACATCGCCGCCGTGCTCTCCCTCGTCCTGGCCTTCTGCGTCGCCGTCTTCCTGTTCGGCATGCCGGGCGACCTCGCCCTGCGCGCGTCCGGCTACGGCATCGCCCTCGGCCTGTTTCCCATCGGCTGGATCATCCTCAACGTCATCTTCCTCTACCGCCTGACGGTGGAGAAGGGCTGGTTCGCCACCCTGCAGCAATCGGTGGCGGGCATCACCACGGACCGACGCATCCAGCTCCTCCTCGTGGCCTTCGCCTTCGGCGCCTTCTTCGAGTGCGCGGGCGGCTTCGGCACCCCGGTGGCGGTGACGGGCGCGATCCTGATCGGGCTCGGCTTCTCGCCGCTGGCGGCCTCGGGCCTCTCGCTCATCGCCAACACCGCGCCTGTCGCCTACGGCGCGCTCGGCGCCCCCATCCAGGGCCTCGCCTCGGTGACCGGCTACGATCCCTACATCCTCGGCGCGATGATCGGCCGGCAGCTGCCGTTCTTCTCGCTCCTCGTGCCGTTCTGGCTGATCTGGGTGTTCGCGGGCTTCCGCGGCATGATCAAGATCTGGCCGCCGATCCTGGTCTGCGGCGGCTCCTTCGCGGCGGCCCAGTTCCTGATCTCGAACTACGTGAACCCCTGGATCGTCGATATCGGCGCCTCCCTCGTCTCGATGGGCGCCCTGGTGGCCTTCCTCAAGGTCTGGCAGCCGAAGGAGATCTGGGCCTCGCCGGCGCTGCGCGGCAACGATCCGTCGATCGGCTACGTCAATGGCGGCCGCCCGGTCTCGCTCGGTGCCGCCGTGCCCGGCGACCTGCCTAAGGTGAACCTGAGCGGCCCCACCGCGACCCGCAGCGAGATCCTGATGGCGTGGGTGCCGTGGATCATCCTGTCGGTGATCGTGGCGATCTGGGGCACGGGCTGGTTCAAGGCCATCGTCAACCCGATCTTCACCTGGAAGTACGAGGTGCCGGGCCTGCACAACGTCATCATGAAGGTGCCGCCGGTGGTGGCCAAGGCCCATCCGGAGGCCGCCGTCTTCGCCTTCACCTACATGTCCTACACCGGCACCGGCGTGCTGTTCGCGGCCATCATCTCCGGCCTGATCATGCGCTTCTCGCCGTGGCGCCTGGTCACGGCCTACATCGAGACGATCTGGGTGCTGCGCTACTCGCTCATCACCATCGCGGCGATGCTGGCGCTCGGCGTGCTCACCCGCTACGCGGGCGTGGACGCCACCCTCGGCCTGGCGTTCGCCGGAACGGGCATCCTCTACCCGTTCTTCGGCACCCTGCTGGGCTGGCTCGGCGTCGCGCTCACCGGCTCCGACACCGCCTCCAACGTGCTCTTCGGCGGATTGCAGAAGATCACCTCGGAGCAGCTCGGCCTGTCGGGCATCCTCATGGCCTCGGCGAACTCGTCGGGCGGCGTGATGGGCAAGATGATCGACGCCCAGTCGATCGTCGTCGCCTCCACCGCCACCGGCTATTTCGGCCAGGAGAGCAAGATCCTGCGCTTCGTGTTCTGGCACTCCATCGTGCTCGCCTGCCTCGTCGGCGTGCTCGTGATGCTGCAGGCCTACGTCTACCCGTTCAACGCGATGGTGATTCACCCGTAAGCCCGGCTCACCCCGCATCGTCACGAGGACGAGCCCGCCCCGGGGAAACCCGGGGCGGGTTTTTTCATGGCCGGCACAATCCCTCCCGCGGACGACCCTGCGCCCCCGGGCGCTGCCGGCGCCCGGTTGGACGTCCCCGCCGTCCTCGTCGCGAGGATGGCTTCCGGACAGCGCGCCGACCCGTCGGCGCTCGACCCAGGCGCGCTGTCGCGGGAAGGCCGACGCGGCGTCGTCGTCGCGATCCAGTTGACGCGCCTCCGCGAGGGCAGGACGCGCGGGAAAACCGGTCTGTGCCGCCGCGAAACCCTGGGTTGCCACGTGTCAGCGAAAGAGGAGAGCGTGCCTGCCGGTAATCGATGGAATAAACATAATTTCGTTTTGTATTTAGACAATATCTATACATGAATATGAAGAAATTTTGTTTTATATATTGATTGACGTACTTGTCGGCCCGGTTGAGCGATACGCGGGAGCGAGCGGGATCTGTAACCAGAGACCAGTCAAATCGACGTGACATAATCAATCTAGAGTTGATTCAAAGCGCTTGATCGCCTCTATGTGCTGACCTGAGGTTGCGCTTTCGTCGCCTTGCACCTCAACGTCAATGTGTCAGCAGAAGCGGATCCACGGAATGCCCCAGAACGATTTTTCTTCGAATCTCTACCTTCAATACATGGAGGCCATACAGAATTTCATCAAGCAACCGGGAGACCTTCAAGTCACCGCCCCGCCGACGGCCTGGGATTGGGGCGGTGCCAGCGCGGGCCTGCACGGTGCGACCTGGGATGAGTACGTGGCGCTCAACCGCGTCCTGTCCGCCCCCAACTCGGACACACGCCGGTGGGGAAGCAGTGACGGCTTCGACGCGATCTATCACGCCCTCATCACGACGGCGCTGAAACCCGTCTCCGAGAACGATCCCGAATACGAGAAGTTGCAGGCGCAGGCCAACGAGGATCTCGAAGCTCTGCAGAGTGCGATCACCGGAGCGAGCACGGATTTCGACAACTACCTTCAGGCAAATCCGAAGAGTTCCGTCACCTACCAGGCGTGGCTGGAGGGAGACGGTGCGGCTCACAAAGCGGAGATCGACGGTGTCAAGGCGACCTGCGCGACGTCGAGGCAGAATTTGAGCGATTTCGTGCTGTCGAAGGATGGTCCCATCAAGGATGCGCTGGCAAAATACACGGCCGGTTTGACGGAGATCGTCGATCCGACGACGCAGCAGAAGACGAAAGTCGGCGCTTGGAGCGTGAGCAAGCGTGCCATCGATTACGTGAACGAGATCACGAACAAGGAACCTGGGGCTCCCGCGAAGGACGTGACCAAGATCTCCATCAAGAAAGATTCCGCGACGTACGATTTCGATCGCGTCTGGGGTGAGGGGAGTTTCAAGACGGAAGGGTTCCTGGATTTCTTCACCGCCAAGGCGAACGGGTCCTACGAAAAGATCGACACCTCCGGAGCCGCGTCGGATTACGCCATCGACATCGAGCTTGGCGGGTTCCAGGCGATTCCGGTCTCACCCGGTCAGTGGTTCGACCCGGGATTTTTGAATACGGCCGCGACCGAACCCGACAATTACAACGAGAACTTCAGTCCCTTCGAAAAGGATGGAGCACGGTACTTTTTCGGGCCGGGTGGCAGTTTGGAGCGACAGATCACGGCGATCGTCGTCGCCTATCAGCCGTCCATCACGGTCAAGGTCTCCGAGCAATTCTCGACCACCATGTCCCAGACCTGGCACGCCGCGGGACAGATCGACATCGGACCCTTCAGCTTCGGCGGCTCGGCGGAGGGGCAGAAATCCGCCAGCACCTTCACCAGCAGCGGCGATTCCTTCACGGTCGCGAACAAGGAACCGTGGCCGGTCATCATCGGGTTCCTGACCGAATTCGTCGTCAAGCCGCAAAAGAAGAGCGCCACCTAGGCGACCGCGTGGGCGTGCCCGGTTCCCGGATCGGGCACGCCGGCCGGAGACGGTCCCGCTGCCGGCGATCGCCCAAGGAGCGGTCTGCGGTTCCGGCCGGCCTCGTCGTTCGGGAATGAAACGCCGGAGGCCTGTTTGAGCGGTTCCGGCGCCGCGGTTCTGCTATAGTCGCGTCGCCATGTTCAATCTCGCCTCGCGCTACAACCTCGCCAAGCTGCCCTCCGTGGAGACCGCGCGCCTGCGCCTGACGCGGCTGGAACCGGGCGATGCCGAGGCCGTGCGGGCGCTCACCGACGACCCGGCGATCACCGGAGCGGTGAACTTCCTCCCCGATCCCTTCACCCTGCAGGACGCACGCCGGCTGATCGGCCCGGCCAAGGTCACCAACGACTGCTTCCTCGGCGCCAAGCGGGCCGATGCCAGCCTCGTGGCCATCGTCGGCCTGCACCTGCGCGGGGAGAAGGCGGTGGAGATCGGCTACTGGGTGGGGGGCGCGGCGCGTGGGCAGGGTTACGGCAGCGAGGCGGTGGCGGGCGCCGTCGAACTGCTGCGCAAGCGCTTCCCGCACCGCTTCCTCATCGCCGAGTGCCGGCCCGAGAACACGGCCTCCGTCGGCCTCCTGCGGAAGGTCGGGTTTCGCGACACCGGCGACGAGGGCCACCGGCCCGGGCGGCGGATCTTCACGTTCGAGCCGGGTTGACGCTCCCCGGCACGACCGGAACGCGGCCGAGGCGCCGATAGATGACGAGGGTGGCCAGCAGGCCGCAGGCCCCGCCGAACGCCATCCACAGGCCGGGTGCCGCCTTGTTGCCCGTGGCCTCGATCAGCGACGTGGAGATCAGCGGCGTCATCCCGCCGAAGAGGGCGGTGGCCAGGGAATAGGCCAGGGAGAACCCGGCCGTGCGCACCTCCGGCGGCACGATCTCGGTGAGCGCCACGACCATCGCGCCGTTGTAGCTGCCGTAGAGAAACGACAGCCACAGGAGCACCGTCAGCATCGTCTCGAAGCTCGGATGGGCCACGAGCCAGGCGAGCGCCGGATAGGCGGTGACGAGGGTCAGCCCCGAGAACAGCAGCAGGATCGGCCGGCGCCCGATCCGGTCCGAGAGCGCCCCCATCACCGGCAGCCAGAACAGGTTCGACACCGCGACGCAGAAGGTCACGACCAGGCTGTCGGTGTCGGAGAGCTTCAGGACGTTCTTGCCGAAGGTCGGCGTGTAGACCGTGATCGCGTAGAACGCGATCGTGGTCATCGCCACCATCAGCATGCCGAGCCCGACGATCCGCCAGTTGTGGCCGAGGGTGCGCAGGACCTCCCCCACCGGGGGATGGACCTTGCGGGCCCGGAAGGCCGGCGTCTCCTGCAGCGAGCGCCGGATGTAGAACAGGAACGGCACGAGGAGGCAGCCGATCAGGAAGGGGATGCGCCAGCCCCAGGCGCCCATCTCGGCCGGCACCAGCAGGCGGTTGAGCGCGTAGCCGATGGCCGCCGCCGCCATGATCGCCACCTGCTGGCTGCCCGATTGCCAGGCGACGTAGAAGCCCTGCCGCCCGGGCGGCGCCAGTTCGGCGAGGTAGACCGAGACGCCGCCGAGTTCGACGCCGGCCGAAAACCCCTGGAGCAGGCGGCCGACCAGCACCAGGGCGGGGGCGAGAAGGCCGAGGGTCGCGTAATCCGGCACCACCGCGATGAGGACGGTGCCGGCGGCCATGATCGCCAGGGTGACGATCAGTCCCTTCCGGCGCCCGACCCGGTCGACATAGGCGCCGAGCAGCACCGCGCCGAGCGGGCGCATGAGGAAGCCGGCCCCGAAGGTCATGAAGGTGAGCATCAGCGAGGCGAACTCGTTCTCGCTGGGGAAGAACGCCTTGGCGATGTAGGAGGCGTAGAAACCGAAGGCGAAGAAGTCGAACATCTCCAGGAAGTTGCCGCTGGTCACCCGCAGCACGGCCGCCGCCCTGGAGCCGGCATGGTCCTGATCCGGATGACCCGCCATCGGAGTTCCTCACCTGATTGGATGGCCCCTGCACGTTCCGGCGAGGCGCTTCATCCCACGGTGGGCGTATTTTATACCGGAAGCCAGAGGAAGATCCGGACGGCGGCGCGAGCGGTGGCCAGGACGCTGCGACTTCGCCGCTACTCCGCCGCGACCCGCGCGAACCCATCCCCCATCCAGGCCGCGAGATCCGCGCGCGCCCGGTCGGTCAGCGCCTTCTTCTTGGCCACCGCCTTTTCCGGCCCCTTGAGGCGCTTACCGCCCTCGCCTTTGGGGGCGTGGTCGAGGGGCGGGAACAGGCCGAAATTCACGTTCATCGGCTGGAAGGAGCGGGGCGTGCCCGCATCCTCGGCGGCGATGTGGCCGCCGGTGATGTGGCCGATCAGGGCGCCGAGCGCGGTGGTCGGGGGGAGCGGCGCCAGCGCTTCGCCCCGCGCCTCGGCGATGGCGAAGCGGCCCGCCATGAGCCCGATGGCGGCGCTCTCGACATAGCCCTCGCAGCCGGTGATCTGGCCGGCGAAGCGAAGGTCCGGCCGCGCCTTGAGCCGCAGGGTCGCGTCGAGGAGGCGGGGGGAATCGAGGTAGGTGTTGCGGTGCAGGCCGCCGAGGCGCGCGAACTCGGCGTTCTCCAGGCCGGGAATCGTGCGGAACACCCGGACCTGCTCGGAATAGGTCAGCTTCGTCTGGAAGCCGACCATGTTGTAGAGGGTGCCGAGGGCGTTGTCCTGGCGCAGCTGCACGATGGCGCAGGCCTTCACGGTGGGGTCGTGCGGGTTGGTGAGGCCGACCGGCTTCATGGGGCCGTGGCGCAGGGTCTCGGGGCCGCGCTCCGCCATCACCTCGATGGGCAGGCAGCCGTCGAAATAGGGGGTCGAGGCCTCCCACTCCTTGAAGCCGATCTTGTCGCCGTCGATCAGGGCCTGGATGAAGGCGTCGTACTGCGCCCGGTCCATCGGGCAGTTGATGTAGTCGGCCCCCGTGCCGCCCGGCCCGACCTTGTCGTAGCGCGACTGGAACCAGGCCTTGTCCATGTCGATGGAGTCGCGGTGCACGATCGGCGCGATGGCGTCGAAGAAGGCCAGCGCGTCCGCCCCCGTCAGTTCGCGGATGGAGGCGGCGAGCGACGGGGCGGTCAGCGGCCCCGTGGCGATGATGGTGGAGCCCCAATCCTCGGGGGGCAGGCCGGCGACCTCCTCCCGCGCGATGGTGATGCGCGGATGCGCCTCGATCGCCTCGGTGACGGCCCGGGCGAAGCCCTCGCGGTCGACGGCGAGGGCGCCCCCGGCCGGGACCTGATGCGCGTCGGCGGCGCGCAGGATCAGGGAGTTTAAGGTCCGCATCTCCTGGTGCAGCAGCCCAACGGCGTTGCCGTTGGCGTCGTCCGAGCGAAACGAGTTCGAGCAGACGAGTTCGGCCAGATCGCTCCCGTGATGCGCCTCGGTGCCGCGCACGGGGCGCATCTCGTGGAGGATCACGGGGTGGCCGGCTTGCGCGATCTGCCAGGCGGCCTCCGACCCGGCGAGGCCGCCGCCGACGATGTGGATGGGCAAGGGCTCGGGGCGATCCGTCATCGCCACGGGATAGACCCCGCCGCGCCGCGGATCAATGCAGGGGCGGGCCGACGAGGAAGCGCTCGCGGTCGGCGGAGGTCACCGCGAGCTTGAGCGACTTGCCCTCGCGCTGGATCGTCAGCGGCACGCGCACCCCGGCTTCGCCGAGCGCCCAGACCTGGCGGAAGAACCCGGCGAGATCCGCCACCGGCTCGCCCGCCACCGCCACGATGACGTCGCCCGGGCGCAGGTCCGCCGCCTCGGCGGGGCCGTCGTCGGCCAGGCCCATCACCACCACGGTGTCATCCCCGTCGCTGGCATAGAGGCCGAGCCAGGGGCGGGCGGGGCGGTCGACCCGGCCGCGCGTGGTCAGGTCGGCGAGGATCGGCGGCAGCAGGTCGATGGGCACGATCATGTTGATGGTCTTCGGGCCCCCCGTGCCGCCCTGCTGCAGTTGCAGGGAGCCGATGCCCAGCAGCGCCCCGTCCGGCCCGATCAGCGCCGCGCCGCCCCAATGCGGGTGCGAGGGCGCGGTGAACAGGGCCTCGTCGAGGACGTATTCCCAGTAGCCGGCGAATTCCTGGCGGGCGACCACCTCGACGGCGAGGCTGCGCGCGCGCCCGCCGACGCCGGCCATCACGGCCCGGTCGCCGATCTTCACGGGCCCCGAGCGCCCGAGCTTCAGGGGCTTGATCTTGAGGTCGCCGAGGGCCTGGACGAGGCCGAACCCGGTGACCGGGTCGAAGCCGACCACGTGGCCGGGGATCGAGCGCCCGTCCTGGGTGGTGAGCCAGACGGAATCCGCTTCCATCACGAGGTAGCCGATGGTGAGCACGAGGCCGTCCTCGCCGATGACGACGCCGTTGCCGGCCCGCTCGGTGCCCAGCGTCTCGGCGGTGAAGGCCTCGGGCGGCACCCGCGTCGAGAGGGCCACGATGGCGGTCAGCGCCGTCTCGAGGTCGAAGCCGTAATCGGCGGCCTTGGGCTGGGCGGAAGCGGGGATCTTCCAGTCTCCGGGCGAGGCCATGCCGGCGTCCTTCCTGCGGTCGTGTCGGGTGTGACCCGGGAGATAGGACGCCGGCTCGGATTTCGACAGTCTTGGACTTCGGATACGGTCTCGGGGCTCCGATCAGACCCTTGCGCGCAGCACCTTGCCGGGATTGAGCAGGCCCTGCGGGTCGAGGACGTCCTTGATGCGGTGGGCCAGCGCCATCTCCGCCGGCCGGCGGTGGCGCACGAGCTCGTCGACCCGGTACTGGCCGATGCCGTGCTCGGCCGAGATGCTGCCCCCGAAGCGCGCCACCGCGTCGTGCACGATGCGGTTGATGGCCTCCGGATCGTGCTCCGGCCCGATCAGCACGTTGTAGTGGATGTTGCCGTCGCCCATGTGGCCGAAGATGTTGGGCCGCGTGCCCGGGGCCTGCGTGGCCAGCGCCTCGCCCGCCGCCGCCAGGAAGTCGGGGATCGCCGGGATCGGCACCGAGACGTCGTGCTTGACGCTCTTGCCGGCCCGCGCCTCGGCCTCGGTGATGTGCTCGCGCAGGGCCCAGAGGCTTCCCGCCTGCTGGCCAGATTCGGCGATGACGCCGTCCGTGGCGTCGCCCCGCTCCAGGGCCTCGCCGAGCAGCGTCTCCACCGCCTCGCGAAGACCCGGCAGGCTCGATCCCGCCTCCATGAGCACGGTCCAGTCCGATTCCCCGATGGGGCTCGCGAGGCCGGCATGCTCGGCCACCAGGGCGAGGGAATCGCGCGCGATCAGCTCGAAGGCCTGGATGGTGTCGCCGAGCTCGTCCTGCGCCGCCTCGAGGAGGCGCAACGCCGCCGCCGGATCGGGGACGGCGAGCAGCGCGGTGGCGGTGTGGCGGGCCCGCGGCACGAGGCGCAGGATCGCGGCGGTGACGATGCCGAGCGTGCCCTCGCTGCCGATGAAGAGCTGCTTCCAGTCGTAGCCCGCATTGTCCTTGCGCAGGGCCCTGAGGCCGTCGACCACCGTGCCGTCGGCGAGCACCACCTCGAGCCCCAGCACGAGGCCCCGGGTCATGCCGTAGCGCAGGACGTTGATGCCGCCCGCATTGGTGGCGATGATGCCGCCGAGCATGGCCGAGCCCTCCGCCGCGAGGCTGACGGGCAGGAGCCGCCCTTGCGCCTCCGCCGCGTCCTGCGCGACCTTCAGGATGCAGCCGGCCTCCGCCTCCAGGGTCAGGCCGAGGGGATCGACCCGGCGGATCGCGTTCATGCGGCCGAGCGAGAGCACCACCTGGCCCCCGGAGGCGTCCGGGGTTGCGCCGCCCGCAAGGCCGGTATGTCCGCCCTGGGGCACGATCCCGACCCCGGCGGCGTGGCAGGCGGCCAGCACGGCGGAGACCGCGGCGGTGTCGGCCGGGCGCGCCACCGCCAGGGGCCGGCCCGGGAACAGGCGGCGCCAATCGGTCGCGTAGGGCGCCAGATCCGCCTCGTCCGTGAGCAGGCCGGCCCGGCCGAGGCGGGATTCCAACTGGGCGAGGAGATCGGCGTGCGCAGCGATCCGGCTCATGGGAGGGGTCCTCGTGCAGGGGATTGGGGGCCGGCTCGAAGCCCGGACAACAGGTCGCCCCGGCATCCCGGCGGGGGCGGCCCGGGTCAAGGGGGCTTCCTGACAAACCCCGCCGATGCTCAAGGCCGGGCCTTGACCGTGTCCGTGAACTGGCCTCTCACACCCCCCATTCGGGAGCGCGCGTCACGCTCGGTCGTCTCGAGCGATGCTTGACGGGCCCGGCGCCCCCTGCCGCCCGCCACGGGCGCGCGAACGCGAAGAAGAAGACATCCATGGCCGAACGACTCTCCTTCCCGAAGGACAAGATCCGCGTCCTGCTGCTCGAAGGCATCAACGACAGCGCCGCCCAGCTCTTCGCGGCGGCCGGCTACACCAACGTGGTGCGGGTGGCCAAAGCCCTCGACCGCGAGGCCCTGCACGAGGCGCTCAGGGGCACGCACATCCTCGGCATCCGCTCGCGCACGCAGCTCGATGCGGCGGCGCTGGCGGCCGGCGAGCGCCTGCTCGCGGTGGGCTGCTTCTCGGTGGGCACCAACCAGGTCGACCTCGAGGCCGCGCGGCACCGCGGCATCCCGGTCTTCAACGCGCCCTACTCGAACACCCGCTCGGTGGCCGAACTCGTCATCGGCGAGATCGTGATGCTGCTGCGCCGGATCGTGCCGCGCTCGGTGGGCGCGCATGCGGGGGAGTGGGACAAGTCGGCGACCGGCTCGCAGGAGGTGCGCGGCAAGACGCTCGGCATCGTCGGCTACGGCAATATCGGCTCGCAGCTCTCGACGCTGGCCGAGGCGATGGGCATGCGGGTGGTCTATTACGACCTGACCGACAAGCTGCGCCACGGCAACACCGAGCCCACCGACACCCTGGAGGCCCTGCTCGCCCAGAGCGACGTGGTCTCGCTGCACGTGCCGGAGACGCCCGAGACCCAGAACATGATCGGGGCGGCCGAGATCCGGGCGATGAAGCCCGGGGCCTTCCTCATCAACAACGCGCGCGGCACCGTGGTCGACCTCGACGCCCTGGCCGGTGCCCTGCGCGACGGCCACCTGCGCGGGGCCGCCGTCGACGTGTTCCCCGTGGAGCCCGGCTCCAACCAGGAGCGCTTCGTCAGCCCGCTCCAGGGCCTGGCCAACGTGATCCTGACGCCGCATATCGGCGGCTCCACCGAGGAGGCGCAGGAGCGCATCGGCGCCGAGGTGGCGCGCAAGCTCATCGACTACTCGGACATCGGCTCCACGGTGGGCACCGTGAACTTCCCGCAGGTGCAGCTGCCGGCGCGCCCCACCGGCACGCGCCTCATCCACGTCCAGCGCAACATCCCGGGCATGCTGGGGCGCCTCAACGACGCGTTCGCCCGGCGCGGCGTGAACATCGCGGCCCAGTTCTACCAGACCGACGGCGAGATCGGTTACGTGGTGGTGGAGACCGACGTGACGGATGCCGACGCCGAGACCCTGCTGGAGGAGATCCGGGCGCTGGACGGCACGATCCGGGCCCGCCTGCTCTACGAGCGCCGCTGAGGGCCGGCCTCCCGCTCGATGCGCGCCACTTTTCGTAGGCCCGGCGATGGCGCCCGGTGGCGCGGTGGCGCGGCCTTGGCTAAGCTGAGCCGGAACGGTCCCGGACGAAGGACCGTACCGGACTGAACGGGGCCGCGTCGTCGCGCACACAGCGCGGAATGAAGCCGGCGCGTTCCGAAGAGGAAGCCCAGCCGTTGCGTGCCAGTCCCTCGCCAACTGGTTCTCTGCCGACCGGTCCCTCGGCGGAAGAGGCCGCGCGCGACGCCGTCCTCGCCGGGCTCATCGCGAACATCGCCCGGCGCGACGAGGCGGCCCTGCGCACCCTCTACGATCGCACCTCGGCGAAACTTTTCGGCGTGATCCTGCGTATCCAGGCGGATCGCGGCATGGCCGAGGACGTGCTGCAGGACGTGTACCTGCGCGTCTGGCAGAATGCCGCGTCCTACAGCCCGGGGGCCGGGCGGCCGCTGTCCTGGCTCTGCACCATCGCGCGCAACCGGGCCATCGACGGGGTCCGGCGGCGCAGCGAGGTCCAGGGACCGGTCACCGAGGACGGGGAGGATTGGGTGGAGCGTCTGGCCGATCCCCACGACAGCGAGGGCACGATCCTGGGGCGCAACGCGCTGCAGGCCTGCCTCGGCCGGCTCGACGCGCTGCACCGCGACTGCATCGTGCTGGCCTATTGCGAGGGCCAGTCCCGCGAGGACCTCGCCCTGCGCTACGACCGCCCCGTCAGCACGATCAAGACCTGGCTGCATCGCGGCCTCGCCACCCTGCGCGGCTGCCTGGACGCCCCCGCATGACGCCGGATCCCGAAGAGCGCGATCTGCGCCTGGCCGAATACGTGCTCGGCACCCTGCCGCCCGCTGAGCGGGCGGCGGTGGAGCTCGAACTCGCCGTCGATCCCGCCGCCCGCGCCGCGCGCGACGCCTGGGAGCGCCGCCTGGCGCCCCTCGCCCTCACCGCGCCCGAGGTCCAGCCGGGGCCGGGGGTGTGGCCGGCGATCGCCCGCTCGGTCTCGGGCGAGCGAGCCGAC
>NZ_JAQGKL010000016.1 GCF_028290105.1 Methylobacterium sp. | reverse complement strand
GCGCTGCTGCTCGACCGGGCCGGCGCACCCGAGGGCACCGAGGCGGCCACTGGCGCGGCGCGTCCGGCCACAGGCGGCCGCTCCCCGGTGCTCGGCCTTCGCCAGCGCGCCCTCGTCGATACCGCGTCCGGGGTCGCGACCCTCTTGACCGCGCCCAGCGTCGAGGCGCGCAGAACCGGCCTCGCCGCCCTGGAGCGCCGGATCGCCTCGGTGCCGGATGCTGTCCTCCTGCGCGCGGGGGCCGCCGAGGGCGACGCGGGCCTGCGGGCCTCCATCGGAGCGGTCGCGCAATCCGCCGCCCTGTCGTCGCCCGATCCCGCGCGCCGGCGCGCGGCGATCCAGGCGGTGTCCGATTCACCCTCGGGCGCGGCTTTCTCGCGTCTCTCCGCCCTCAAGGCCGATCCGGCCTACGGTGCGGACCCGGCCTTCCGCGCGGCGCTGGATGCCGGCCTCGCCCGGGTGGAGCGTGCCGTCACGGTGGGGAACGGCCTCGCGATCCTCTACAACGGCCTGAGCTTTGCCAGCATCCTGTTCATGGCCGCCGCCGGCCTCGCGATCATCTTCGGGCTGATGGGGGTGATCAACCTCGCCCAGGGCGAGTTCATCATGATCGGCGCCTACGCGACCTACGGCGTGCAGGAGGCCGTTCGCCGCTTCGCACCGGGCTGGCTCGACGCCTATCTGCTCGCCGCGATCCCCGTGGCGTTCCTGGCGTCCGCGCTGGTGGGCATCGCCATCGAGGCGCTGATCCTGCGCCACCTCTACCGGCGCCCGCTGATGAGCCTCCTCGCCACCTGGGCGGTCAGCCTGTTCCTCGTCAACGGAGTCCGGGTCGCGGTGGGCTCGCAGAACCTGCAATTCGCGATGCCGTCCTACGTCAGCGGCGGCGTACCGCTCTACGCCGACTTCGTCGTCACCTGGAACCGCCTCTTCGCCATCGCTTTTGCCGTCGTCACCCTCGTGCTCACCCTGCTGATCCTGAAGCGGACGCCGCTCGGCCTCGACATCCGCGCGGTGACGCAGAATCGCGACATGGCCGCCTGCCTCGGCATCCGCACCCGCCGGGTCGACCGGCTCGCCTTCGGCTTCGGCTCGGGGCTCGCGGGCCTCGCGGGCGTGGCCCTCTGCCCGATCTACAGCGTGAACCCCGGCATGGGCGCCAACTTCATCGTCGACAGCTTCATGGTGGTTGTGCTCGGCGGCGTCGGCACGGTGGCCGGCACCCTCGTGGCGGCGCTCGGCATCGGCGGCGCCAACGTGCTGATCGAACCGCTCTACGGGGCGGTCGCCGCCAAGGTGATCGTGCTGGTGGGCATCATCCTGTTCCTGCAGCGCCGGCCCGAGGGGCTGTTCGCGCTCCGGCGCCGGCGATGAGCGGCGCCTTGGATCGTCCGCACCGCGCACCCCTCCGGCGGATCGGTCCGACGCTGGGGCGTGATCCGCTTCTAACGGGCCTCATCGCCCTCATCGCGGCGACCGCCCTCGGCCTCCTGGCTCTGCAGCCGGCCCCCTATCTCATCAACATGGTGGGGCAACTCGCGGCCTTCGCGATCCTGGCCGTCTCCCTCGACCTCGTCTGGGGCTATCTCGGAATCCTCAGCCTCGGGCACGGGTTGTTCTTCGCCATCGGCGGCTATGTCTGCGCCATGCATCTCCTGGCGCATGGCTACGCGCTCACGGGCGTCGCGCCGGACCTGATGCAGTTCATGGGCTGGAAGAGCCTGCCGGCCTACTGGACCGGCCTGACCAGCGCGCCCTACGCACTGGCCCTCGCCCTGGCGCTGGCGGCGGGCGTCGCTTTCCTGTTCGGTCTCGCCTCGTTCCGCTCGCGGGTGAACGGGGTCTACTTCTCGATCATCAGTCAGGCCCTGGTCTACGTCGCCATGCTGCTGATGTTTCGCAACGACACCGGGCTCGGCGGCAACAACGGCATGACGGGCTTTGCCCTCCTGTTCGGCTGGCCCATGGGGGCGCCGGGCGTCGTCACCGGCCTCGCCGTGACCACCCTCGGCGTCCTGGCCGGCGTGCTCGTCGGCGCGCGGGCGCTGGTGGCGAGCCCGGTCGGCCGCCGGATGCTCGCCTGCCGGGACGACGAGGCGCGCCTGCGCACCCTCGGCTACGGCACCACCCGCCTGAAGCTCGGGATCTGGTGCCTCTCGGCCATGATCGCCGCATTGGCGGGTGTCCTCTACGTGCCCCAGGTCGGCATCATCAATCCGCGCATCCTCAGCCCCGATCTCTCCATCGAGATCGCGGTCTGGGTCGCCATCGGCGGAATGGGCCGGCTCGGCGGCGCGGTGATCGGGGCCGTGGCGGTCAACGCCCTGAAGTTCTGGCTGAGCGCGGCGATGCCCGAGGCCTGGCCCTTCATCCTGTCCGGCCTCGTCCTCGTGGTGGTGCTGGGCCTGCCCAATGGTCTCCTCGACCTCGCGGCCCTGCGCTGGACGCCGACTTGGCTGCGCCGAGGCGGACCGCTGGCATGAGCGCGCTCGTGATCGACAACCTCCATGTCGTCTTCGGCGCCTTTCGGGCCCTCGACGCCCTGTCGCTCGCCGTCGATTCCGGCGAGGTGCGCGCGGTGATCGGCCCGAACGGCGCCGGCAAGACCACCCTCCTCGACGCCATCACGGGGATCACCCGGCCGCGCTCCGGGCGCATCCTTCTCGGCGACACGTACGACCTGACGGCCTGTTCGGAGGCGGAGATCGCCCGGGCCGGGGTGCGGCGCAAGTTCCAGAAGCCGAGCGTCTTTCCCGCCCTCACGGTCCGCGAAAACCTCGCCATCGGCTGCGGCCCCGAATGCCCGGCGCGCACGCGGCCGGCCCGCCTCGCCTCCACCCTGTCCGAGACCGGCCTGGAAGCCCGGGCGGACACCCTCGCCGGCGCGCTGGCGCATGGGGAGAAGCAGTGGCTGGAGATCGGCATGGTGCTGGCCTCCGAGCCCCGCCTCATCCTCCTCGACGAGCCGGTGGCGGGCCTGTCGGATGCCGAGACCGCCAGCACCGCCGACCTGATCGGGGCGCTGCGCCGGCCCGACCGCGCCATCCTGGTGATCGAGCACGACATGGCCTTCGTCGAGGCGGTGGCGGACCGGGTCACCGTGCTGCACGAGGGCCGCACCCTGTTCGAAGGCTCGATGACGGGCGCCCGGGCCGATGCCCGCGTGATCGAGGTGTTCCTCGGCCGATGAGCAGCCCCTCCGCGATCCACCCCCCGGCAGCCCTCGACGTCTCGGGCCTCGACCAGCATTACGGCAGCGCCCAGGTGCTGCGGAACGTCGGCTTCAGCGTGACGCCGGGCGCCTGCCTCGCGGTGCTCGGCCGCAACGGCGCGGGCAAGACCACGCTGCTGCGCTGCCTGACCGGGCTGATCCCCGCGACCCGTGGGACCATCCGCCTCGACGGCGCCGAGATCGCCCGGCTGCCCTCGGACCGGCGCGCCCGCTCGGGGCTCGCCATCGTGCCCCAGGGCCGCGAGATCTTCGCCGACCTCAGCGTCGCCGAGAACCTTCGCGTGGCCGCCCGGGCGCATGGCCTGGAGCGCAGCGGCGCCATCGAGGAGGCCGTCGCCCTGTTTCCGGCCCTGCGCGACCTCTGGCACCGCCCGGGCGGCAATCTCTCGGGCGGGCAGCAGCAGCAACTCGCCATCGCCCGGGCCCTCGCGACCCGGCCGCGCATCCTGCTCCTCGACGAGCCGACGGAGGGTATCCAGCCGTCCATCGTCTCGGCCATCGAGGCGGTGATCGAGGGTCTGAAGGGCCGGATCACCGTGCTCCTCGTCGAGCAATACCTCGATTTCGCGATCCGCCTCGCCGACGCCTTCGTCGTGCTCGCGCGCGGGAGCGTGGTCGAGCAGGGCTCGGCCGAGGATCTGAACCACGAGGCCGTCTCGCGGCACATCGCCGTCTGACCCGAAACCCGAAGGAGCCCGCATGTCCACGCATCACGAGATCCCCGCGACCCCCGAGAGCATGGTGCTGGGCTATTTCGACGCCGCGCTGCCTCCCGTCCTGGAGATCGCCTCCGGCGATACCGTGACGCTGCACTCGTTCCCGGCCGGCGGACGCGAATCCCTCCATCCCGATCCGGTCCGGGTGCCGGAGGATTACCGCCGCGCCCTCGACACGCTGGCGCAGGGCCCCGGCCCCCACTTCGTCACGGGGCCGGTCCACGTGCGCGGGGCCGAGCCCGGCGACGTGCTGCAGGTCGACATCCTCGACCTGAAGTTCCGCATGGATTGGGGCTTCGTGGCGATCCTGCCGCTGCTCGGCACGCTGCCGGACGAGTTCACGGATTACGAGACCATCCACCCGGACATCGACGTGGCGCGGGGCGTCGCGGTGCTGCCCTGGGGCACGGAACTTCCCCTCGACCCGTTCTTCGGCATCATGGGCACGGCCCCGCCCGCCGCCTGGGGCCGCGTCGGCACCCCGGTCCCGCGGGGGTTCGGCGGCAACATGGACAACAAGGAACTCAAGGTCGGCACCACCCTCTACCTGCCGGTCTACAATGCCGGCGCCGGTTTTTACGCGGGCGACGGCCACGGGGTGCAGGGCGACGGCGAGGTCTGCATCACCGCCCTGGAGACCGGGCTGACGGGCACGTTCCGCCTCACCGTGCGCAAGGACCTCGGCTTCACCTGGCCCTTCGCCGAGACGCCCACGGACCTGATGTCGATCGGCCTGCACGAGAGCCTCGACGAGGCCATGCGCCAGGCGGTGCGCGAAATGGTGCGCCACGTCTGCGCCCGCACGAGCCTGACGCGCAACCAAGCCTACATGCTGTGCTCGCTCGCGGGCAACCTGCGCATCACCCAGACGGTGGACGGCAACAAGGGCGTGCACATGCTGATGCCCAAGAGCGCGTTGCCCAATAGCGCGTTGCTCACGCCGGGCCGTTGACCCGCCGGGACGCGACTCTCCGGTGCGCCTGATCCGTCATCGGACCATCGGGCGCATCCGGCCTTCGGCGCGAGGCAGATTCGCGCCGGACGCTGCAGGTCCTTCGGTTGCCGGTCGAGCCGGTCGGCACGCACGCCGCGCGGCGTTCGGAGACGACGGGCGGAAATCCGTATTGCTTGCCCGACCAAGACAAGTTCTTGAAGGACGAGCGGTATTATTGGAGGCGCCGAGAGACGGCCGAGATTTGTTCTTTAAAAACGAACGCCTCATTCTACGGGCGTTTCATTGATGTTTTTCTGTGCCTTTTGATTGGAAAATCTGCTAGGACGTAGAAATTCGGCTCATGAGATAGGGACACATCCGGGTCCTTGCGGTGAACTCGCAGCACGAGAGGGACACCCATGGCCGACGAGAAGCCGAATATGGAATTCTCGGATCTGACCGGCCGGGCGACCCAGGACGGCGTCACGGTGACGGTCAACGTCTATCGCTTCGCCGGCTCGCAGGATCCCTGGACGCTGGAAGTCATCGATCAGGCGGGCTGGTCGACGGTCTGGCGCGATACCTTCGCCTCCGACGAGGACGCGCTCGACGCCTTCGCCGATGCCGTGGAGGAGGGGGGCGGCATGCGCGCGTTCCTGGAGCCCCCGCCGACGTTGCACTGACACGCACCCGATTTTTCCATCGACGATTGCGGTCGGGTCGCGCGGAAAGGCGTGGCGACATTCCAGGAGAGAGCCCATGCGCATCCTTGTCGGCTGCGAGATGACCTACACGTTTGCCCAGCCCACGCCCGTCATCGCGACGCTCAACGTTCATGCGTCGCGGGTCTCGGATCTGGAGCGGCCGGACCACCTCATCACCAGCCCCTCCGTGCCGCTGGAAGGGTATCGCGATACCTTCGGGAACTGGTGCCAGCGCATGACCGCGCCGGCGGGGCTGTTCACGCTGAAGACCGAGACGGTCGTGCGCGACGCGGGCAAGGGCGACCGTCCGGTGCCCGAGGCCGCGGAGACGCCCATCGCCCAGCTGCCCACGGACAGCATCCTCTTCCTGCTGGGGAGCCGCTACTGCGAGACCGACCGGCTCTCGCAGATCGCGTGGGACCTGTTCGGGCACTTATCCCCTGGCTGGAGCCGGGTCCAGGCGATCTGCGACTACGTGCATGATCGCATCACCTTCGGCTACGAGCATGCGCGCGCCACGCGGACCGCGTTCGAGGTGTTCGAGGAGCAGCGCGGCGTCTGCCGCGACTACGCGCACCTCGCCATCGCGTTCTGCCGGTGTCTCAACATCCCGACCCGCTACTGCAACGGCTACGTGAGCGACATCGGCCTTCCGCTGCCGCACGCGCCAGGCGACTTCGCGGCCTGGATGGAGGTGTATCTCGATGGCCGCTGGCACACGTTCGATCCGCGCAACAACGCGTCGCGGATCGGCCGCATCCTGATCGCCTACGGCCGGGACGCCGCCGACGTGCCGCTCACCCTGACCTTCGGGGCGAACACCCTGACGAAGTTCCTGGTTACCACCGAAGAAGCCCCGGCCATCGCCTGAAGCGGCCGCAGGACGGCGCCCGTCATCGCCGACGCCCGAACGCGTCGGCACCACACACCACAGAAAGCGAAAAACCCCATGACCAAGACCAACATGCTCGTCGAGAACGTCTCCATCGCCGATATCGCGGGCCGCAGAGCCGAACGCCTGGAATATCTGAAGGGCGTCTACCTCAACATGGTCCCCGATCAGGCGCGCAATCCGACCCTGCGCGTGCGGCTCAGCCGCCTCGGAGCCGGTGGACAGCCCGCCTACCGGATCGAGCGGGACGATTCCGACGGTCAGACCGTCATCATGGGGTTCTACCAGGGCGACAAGCACAAGCCCCTGCCCAAGAGACTCCACGATTGCGACGGGCCGACCTGGAGCAGCAAGACCATGAGCTACGTCGATCTGCGTGCCCTCCACAACAGCGAGATCGGGGCATGAGCCGTCCATGATCGAGTTCTTCGACCGGGCCGGCGGCGAGGCGGCGTTCTGCCACGATGGGCAGTCGCTCTATCTCTGGAGCGGCAAGGCCGCCGCCTACATCCACGACGACAAGGTCTACGCCTATGACGGCCGCTTCATCGGCTGGGCGGACCGAGGCTGGATTTCGGACGCGGACGGGGCCTGCCTCCTCTTCGAGCACGACGCGGTCGGGGGCCCGCAGAAGCCCAAGCGGCAGACGAAGTCCACGCCCGGTCCGCGCGGCGTACGGCCTGCGCGCGCCGCGCCCCAGCCGGCTCCTCCGCATCGGGCGGCGCCCCTGGTCTGGTCCGACCGCGTCTTTTCCGACCTGATCTGAACCGCGCCGACGGGCGCGTCGACGGGGTTGTTCCTTGCAAGACTCTTGGCAAAAATCCGGAAACCGCATGATCGCGACAAAGAAGCTGGCCCGTGTCCTCACCGACGAGACGGAGGGCGGCTATCGGCTGACCTTCGAGTGCGTGGATGGGGAGATCTTCCGCATCCTCGCCAGCGAGGATCAGGTGAACGATCTCATCGACGAGCTCGATGAACTCGTCGGCGACGATACCGACGAAAAGCCGGAGCTCACCGAGGAGGAAGAACACGTCAGCGAGGAGCAGCCCTCCTGAGACCGGAGCGGTTCGGGATCGCTCCAGATGCTTGCGTCGCCGGCTCGCCGGCGGCGCGTCAGCCTCCGTCGCGCGACACGAGATGCCGGACGCGCTCCAGCGTCGCGAGCGCGTCGCCGGCAGCGGCAAAGGCCGCGGTGTTGTCGAAGATGCACCAGCTCGGACGCCTGTCCGACGCGTCCTTTGCCAGCCGGTCCGCGGTCGCGTCGAGCACGCTCGCCGGGTAGGCCGAGTAATAGATCTTGGGCGAGCCGTGCAGCCGGTAATAGTGCAGTTCGCGCCAGCCACCCGGTTCCTGGGCGCCGGGGACCGGGGCCGGATCGGCCGCCACCCGTGCGATCCGCAGGTCTACCAGAAGCGCGTCGACGGCCGGGTCGAGCCAGCTCGCGTGCCGGGGCTCGCAGACGATGTCGCCGCCATGGGCCTGCCGGAACGCATTCAAGAATGCCCGGCTCGTCCGTTCGTCGAAGCGAAGGCTCGGCGGCAGCTGAAGCAGCAGGGGGCCGAGCTTTCGGCCGAGGCCCGCCACCTCTTCCAGGAACTGGCGAAGGGGCGCCTCGGCGTCCACGAGGCGCCGCTCGTGCGTGATCGTGCGCGGCACCTTCACGGCGAACCGGAATTGCCCGGGCACCGCCGCGGCCCAGCGCTCGTAGGTCGCCAAGCGATGCGAGCGATAGAACGACGTGTTGATCTCCGCCACGTCGAGGCGCTGGGCGTAGCGCTCGAGGTGGCTACCCTGGACTGGAAACGCCACGGCATGGGCCTTCGGGACGTTCCACCCGGCGGTTCCGATCGCGATCACGTCTCACGCTCCTCCCGACGCTGGAACGGTTCAGCACAGCATCCGGTTCGCGCGACGTCGATCCTTGTCAGACGATGCGGATCGACAGGTCGGGCAGGCCCTCGATCCGGCCGAGCAGAACGTCGCCCCTGACCACCGGGCCGACATTCTCCGGCGTTCCCGAATAGATGAGATCGCCCGCCTTCAGCGCGAAGGCTTGCGACAGTTTCGAGATCTGTTCGGCCACACTCCAGATCATCTTGTCGAGGTCGGAGTTCTGTCGCAGCACGCCGTTGACCGAGAGCGAGATGGCACCCTTCCGGAGGTGTCCGACCTTGGCGACCGTCGTGAGGGGGCCGATCACCGCGCCGTGGTCGAAGCTCTTTCCGATCTCCCACGGCTTCTTCTCGGCCGCCATGCCGTTCTGGAGATCGCGCCGGGTCATATCGAGCCCCAGCGCGTAGCCGTAGACGTGATCGAGGGCGTGCTCCGGCGGGATGTCGACGCCGCCCGAGCGCAGGGCGGCGACCAGTTCGACCTCGTGATGGTAGTTCTTCGTCAGCGACGGATAGGGATGCTCCGCAACCGCGCCGATCGCGACGTTCTGGATCGCGTCGGTCGGCTTCTGGAAGAAGAACGGGGCCTCACGATCCGGATCGGACCCCCGCTCACGGGCGTGCGCCGCATAGTTGCGCCCGATGCACTAGATGCGTCGGACCGGAAAGACTCGGCTCTCGCCGACGACGGGCACGGTGATATTCGGGAGAGCGAAGAGCGGCTCCGGCGTCGATTGCGCCGCCGCCGGTCGGGGCCCGGCGGCGGTGGCCACGGCGGCGAACGCGAGCAGGTCGCGTCGGGATGCGGTCATGGTGTGGTCCTTGTCGTCACGAAAAATCTGAAGTCTTGCGCAGTCGGACGCGCCGGAGCGCATGCCCGGTTCGGCGGCGCGGTCCACGGCCCCGGACGGCCACGCCGGGGTCGAGGACGTGCCCGGCGCTTGGCGACGGAGGGCAGCGGTGAAGCGTCTCCGCTGCCCTCCGTCGCCGCAGGACGCTAGTTGAGCGCGAGTGGATCTCGCTCGTTCAGGAAGGCGGAGACCTCTCGGAAGAACTGCATGCGGTTCTTCTCCATCATCACCGTGTGGGTGCCCTCGCCAAGCTCGATGAACCGCTTGTAGGGCGCGGCCGTCAGCTTGGTGAAATACTCCTGCGCCTGGTAGCTCGGCAGGTCGGCGTCCCATTCCGCATGGATCACCAGGGTCGGCACGCGGATGAGGCCAGGATCGTAGAGGGGCTTGCCGGCCTGCCAGAACTCCAGGGAATCGGCGATGATCCCGTTGGGCGCGCGCAGAACCGGCGGCGTCTGGGCGGCACCGGCCGCGTCGGTCAGCCAGGTCGCCTCGGCCCATTGCTCGAACCAGCCGGGCGGAATGAGACCGGCCTTCTTGTCCTCCGGCACACCCTTGAGCCAGCGCTCCCGGGCGCTGTCCCGCGACACGCTGCGATAGGCGCCGAGCGGGCCGGTGTTACCGAGGTTCGGCGGCGCCTTGGCGAGCCATTGCGGCGCATAGAGCACCAGGCGGTTCACCTTTTCGTTGTTCTGCGTGGTGTAGAGGCCCATCGTCGAGGTCCCCCAGGACCAGCCCATCAGGTTGAGCTTGTCGACGCCGCGGCGCTTCAGGATCGCGTCGACCGCCTGACCGACGGAGCGGGCGGCATCCGGGGTGCGCATGAACGGTGGGTTGTCGCCGGCCGGCTGGCGCATCTGCGCCGGGCGATCCGAGAAGCCGTAGCCCGGCAGGTCCACGAGGTAGACGTCGTAGCCCTGTCGCGCGAGGTCATCCATCATCGAGAGCCCGTTCAGGGGCAGATCGAACGAGGTCGAGGCCGGATAGGTCGCCCCGTGCACGTAGAGCAGGATCTTCTCGGCCGGGAAGGCGCGCATGCCGGCGGCGCGCTTGTTGCGGACGTAGAGCGTGATGTCCGGGTCGTGCGTCGGAACCCGGAAGCTCTCCATCAGGATCGGCTCCGGCGAGCTCGCTTCGGCCGAGCGGACGGCTCCGCCCATCATCGCCGGATATGTCGCGGCCGCGCCGAGGGCGGCGAGGCTGCCGAGAACTTGGCGTTTCGTCATGTGGCGCTTCGTCGATGTTCTTTGCATCGTTGTCTCCCACCCGCGGAACATCGCGGGTCACGGGTTGGACCACCTCGCCGGGTCGCGAGCAACAGCGCGGGACCGGCCTTTCTCGCGATCGCGGCTGCGGCCCGGACCCTGGTTCGCCGGGCTGACCCGGCACTCTGCTTCCGCGCAGAAATTAGGTATACCAGAGATAGGTCCACGCCGAATCATAAGGACCGTCGCCGCCGCGCAAAGCGCCGGCAGGGAGGAATGTCTGATGAGCCGGAACCCCCGTTTCCGCATGCGTACCCTCGTGTCCGTGGCCGCCGTCCTGGCTTTCGCGGGCAGCGCCTGGGCAAAGCCCGTCCCCCAGCAGAAGCCCGGTGACCCGCCGGTGGTGACCAACAACGTCGACCGGCCGGAGACCGACAGCGATGCGGTGCTGGCCCTGAAGTCGATGACGATGCCGATCACGGCGACGCCTCCCGACAAGCTGCCGCTGGACAAGCTCCATCTGCCGGACGGCTTCAAGCTCGAGGTCTACGCCTCCGGCCTCGCCAATGGGCGATCGATGCAGCTCGGCGACAAGGGCACGCTGTTCGTCGGCAGCCGAATCGCCGGCCGCGTCTACGCCGTCACCGAGCGTGACGGAAAACGCGAGGTGAAGATCGTCGCCAAGGGCCTGCATCGCCCCAACGGCGTCGCCTTCCACGATGGCACTCTCTACATCGCCGAGGTCTCCAAGATCTCGAAGATGCCCGAGATCGAGGCGAACCTCGATCACCCGCCCGCGCCCGTGACGGTCTACGAGGACCTGCCGAAGGACGAGGCGCACGGCTGGAAATTCATCAAGGTCGGTCCCGACGGCAAGCTCTACGTGCCGGTCGGCGCGCCCGGCAATTCCCTGATTCCCCCGGACACGCATGCGCAGATCCGTCGGATGGATCTCGATGGCAAGAACGTCGAGGTGATCGCCCGGGGCGTGCGCAACACCGTCGGCTTCGACTGGAACCCGAAGACCCGCCAGCTTTGGTTCACCGACAACGGGCGCGACTGGATCTCCGAAGACCTGCCCAACGACGAACTGAACGTGCTGGCGGAGCCCGGCAAGCAGCATTTCGGCTTCCCCTATTGCCACCAGGGCAATTTCACCGACCCTGAATATGGCTGGGGTCATTCCTGCGAGGAGTTCACCGCACCCGTGACGCTCCTGGGCGCGCATACGGCCTCGCTCGGGATGCGGTTCTCCACGGGCGCTCAGTTTCCCGAGGCCTACCGCAACGGCATCTTCATCGCGCAGCACGGCTCCTGGAACCGGACGAAGAAGTCGGGGGCACAGGTCGTCTTCGCCAAGCTCGACGACAGCGGCAAGGTCGTCTCGGTCGAGCCGTTCCTGACGGGTTTTCTCGAGAACAACGAGCTGATCGGCCGGCCCGTCGACGTCCAGGTCGCGGGCGACGGCACGCTGTTGGTCTCCGACGACCTCAACGGCGCCATCTACCGCGTCAGCTACGACGCTCACGCCAAGCACGCGTCGAAGTAGCCGCCCGGCGGGTCGCGTCGGCACGCGCGACCCGCGCCTTCCAGGGGTGTCCGGCCCATGCAGGGCGTCGGGATGCCCGAAGCCCAGCAGGTCCCGCTCGATGCGCCTTTTCCTCGTTGCCGCCTTCGCCGTGACGCTCGCCGCCGGGGCGACCGCCGCGCCCTCCATCGAGGCCTGCACCGGATGCCATGGGGCCGGCACCTCGCAATCGGAGGGGGTGCCGTCCCTCGGCGGCATGCCGGCGGTCTATGTCACCAACCAGCTCTTCATGTTCCGGGAGGGGCAGCGCAAGGCCGAGCCCATGAACGCGCTCGCGGAACCGATGAGCGACGAGGATCTGCAAGCCTATGCCGCCGCCATCGTCGCCTTGCCGCCGCCCGCCTATGAGGGCGAGCCCGGCGAGCCGGCGCGGATGGCCCGCGCCGAGGCCGCCATCGGCAAACATCGCTGTGCCTCCTGCCACGGGCGCGACCTCGGCGGCGACAAGGGCATTCCCCGCATCGCCGGCCAGCGGGAGGAGTACCTCGGCCGCACGCTGAGCGCCTACAAGACCAGCGAGCGTGCGGGGTTCGACCCGCAGATGAACGAGGTGGCGGGCGAATTGTCCGCCGCCGAGATCGCGGACCTCGCCTACGCTCTCGCGCGCCGCGCGCCGGGCCCCGCCAAACCGTAGTCGGGCCGGCGCATCACGCGGCCTGGAAGCAGCGGGCGAGGAGGCCGCGCAAAGCCAGGCGCAGGCTGGCGGTGCGGGCGATGGGGTCCACCGCCTGGGTGAACAGGCGCAGGATCAGGGTCCGCCGCTGCAGGGGGGTCGGCGCGAGGGCGACCACGCAGGTTCCCGCCTCCGCCGCCGTGAAGCGGGCCGGCACCCAGCCGGTCGGCTCGATCAAAACCTCCAGCGCGTCCCCGGGGACGAACGCGCCGGGCGCCGCCAACCGCAGCTGGGCCGTCTCCATGCCGAGGCGGGCGAGAACCCCGTCATAGGCGACGCCGCCGGACCGGACCCGCACCGGCTCCTCGATCCGGAACTCCTCCGGCCCCCGTGGCCGCTCGAAGCAGACGAGGAAGGCGACGAAGCTGAACAGCATCGCGACCCCGGCCCAGATCAGGTTGAAGTAGTCGATGGGCGAGATCTCGGTGGCGCCGGACGGCGACACGAAGGACCAGACGATGGCACCGGCCGAGAGCAGGCAGATCGCGCCGAAGCCCGCGGCCATGCGCCAGCGCACCATCGAGATCGAGCGGTCGCCGCCCTTGTCGGTGACCTTGAAGGGGCGCCCGAACGGACGGATCGCCGCCGAGACCAGGGTGAGGCTGATGGCGAGCGCCGTCATGATGTGCGTCACCTCCATGAACAGCGGCAGCGTGCGCCGGCCCGAGACCCAGCCGCTATAGGTCCAGAGCGCGAACAGCGCGGGCAGGCCGTAGCGCAGGAACGAGAGGTAGTCGGCGAAGAAGGCCGGCATGTCGAAGAACCAGTAGATCGACGGCGCCACCAGCATGAGCACGATGAACGGCTTGCACAGCCAGTTCAGCACGCCGTGCAGGTAGTGCAGCCGCTGCATTAGCGTGTAGTCGCCGCCCCGGAACGGCCCGGCCTTGAGCAGGGCGACCTGCATGGTGCCGAGGCACCAGCGGGTACGCTGGGTGATGTATTCCGGCAGGCCCTCCGCCGAGAGGCCGGCGCTGAGGCGCTCGTTCAGCCAATGCGTCCGATAGCCGTGGCGCATCAGCGAGTAGGTCAGGTTGATGTCCTCGCAGATGGCGTCGTGCGGGAATCCGCCCATCTCCACGACGCGGTCGCGCCGGACCAGGAACGAGGTGCCGACGCAGAAGGCGCAGCCCCAGGCGTCCTTGGCGGGCTGGAACACGTCGAAGAAGATGCGCTGGTCGTCGACCCAGGCCTCGGAGGCCATCAGGTTGTGCTGGATCGGATCGGCGTTGAAGAAGAACTGCGGCGTCTGGACCACGGCGGCCCGGGCGTCGTGGAAGAGCCCGACGGCCCGGCGCAGGATGTTGGGCGCCACCGCGAAATCCGCGTCGAGCACCAGGATGATCGGCGCGTTGGTGATGCGCGCCGTGTGCTGGAGCGCGTTGTTGAGGTTGCCCGCCTTGGCGCCCGCGTTGTCGGGCCGCGTCACGTAATTCGCCCCGACCTCCTCGCAATAGGCGCGCAGCCAGTCGCGGCGGGTGTCGTCGCAGACCCAGACGGTGGCGTTCGGGTAATCCACCGCCAGCGCCGGGATGATCGACTTCTCCACCACGTCGAGGGGTTCGTTGTAGGTGCAGATGAAGATGTCGACGGCGGGCCAGGCGCCGCTCGCCGTCAGCCGCGCCTCCTCGCGGTCGGCTTCCGCCGAGCGGTCCTTAAAGCGGAACAGGATGACGATGGACATCAGCGTGTAGACGATCGCCACCATCTCGAAGGCGAAGAACAGGTAGGGCCAGAGCTTGTCGAGCCCCGGCTCCAGGCGCGGCAGGGTGTCGTGCCAGCGCCAGGCGGCGTAGCAGAGGATGAACACGGCCGTGGTCAGCCCGAACAGGATGCGGTCGGCCGCACGCGTGCGATCGAGCAGGCCGGCCATCACCAGGAGACCGATCAGGATGCCCAGATCGATGGTGAGGACGGCAAAGACGTCCTGGGGTGCTTCGAACATGGTCGGGGTTACTCCACGCTCCGCCCGGTGAACGGATTCCAGCCCCTGGCCGCGAGGACGCCCCAGGCGGTGGCGCCGAGATGAGGCCGGCGGAAATAGTAGAAGTCGGGCTCCACGCTCGCCGGGCCGATGGCGATGCCGGTGGTCAGGCGCTCGACATCGGTGGCGAACAGGAAGCCGGAGGGCGAGACCTGACGCCCGAGGGTGGTCAGAAGGCGCTCGGCATCGGCGCCGCGCCCCAGGGCGCGCAGGGTGAGGGCGGCCTGGGCCGTACCCTCGACCCAGAGGCCGTCACGGTCCTCGTTGAAGTCGAAGCCCCCCCGGGTCGCGAGATTGCGCTCGGCGAAGTCGAGGGCTCGGCGCCAGGATTCGGGTGCATCCACCACCCCGATCAGCGGCCAGAGCTGCGTGTCGAGGGCGATATGGGTCGTGGGCTGGAGCTGGCCCGCCGGGTTCGTGCCGAGGCGAAACACGCCAGAATCGGGCGCATAGACGGCATCGAGGAAGCCGCGTGCCGTGGCGGCGATCCGGGCTACGTCCGGCTTGCCGTCGAGGCGGTGAAGCCAGGCGGCCACCGCATGGACATCGAGGTTGTGCTCGGTGGATTTCCACGTCAGCCGCGTCTGGCTCGGATCGAAGCCGTCGACACCGCCGGAATAGCCTTGGGGTTCACGCTGATCGCTGGCCTGGCCATCGATCCAGGCCAGCATCCGCCGGGCACCGGCACGGTAGCCGCCCTGCGGCGCCGCGGCGTCGAGGTTGAGGAGAGCGAGAGCGGCCCATGCGACGTTCCCCGTCGCGGTGCCGTCCTGATAGGCATCCTCGGCCCAGAGCTTCTGCTTGGCGTCCCACCAGCCCGGCAGGGCGAGGGGGCCGGCACCGACTGGGCCGGCGCGATAGGCGTTACGGACACGCCCATCCGAGAAGGTACGGTCCCGCGCCAGGGCGGCGAGCAGCGCGTCGCCGATGCGCCGGGCGCGATCCACCTCGCCGCAGGCGGTGAGTGCGATCGCCGCCAGGGCATTGTCGTAGGTGAAGGCGGACGTTCGCAGAGGCGCGGGCACCTCGGTCTCGTCGGGTCCCGGACGGTAGCTCGCCACGAAGACCGGCCCCGGCTCCGCCGCATCCACCGCGTCGGACAGGGACCGGCACAGGGTCTGCGCGAGGGGCGAGGCTCCCCGCGCCGCTTCGGGCGGCGCCGGTTTCGCGCTCAGCGGCGATACCATCAGGGTGGCCAAGAGCATCGGCGCGACGACGAGCGCCGCGCAGGACGGGCGCCCGGCCCGTGCGGCGGTCGGGATCAATGCGTGTTCTCGGCGGCGTGCTGGCGCCGCTCGGCCCGGTCCGCCGGATCGTTCTCACGGCGGCCCGAAACCCGGGCGACCAGATCGCGGACCCCCGTCGAGACGGCACCCGCCGCCTGGGTGAAGCCGCTCGCGACGGAAGCCCAGGTCTCCTTCACCTCCGGCGAATGCACGCCGCGGCTGACGAGATCGGAGGCTTTCGTGGCCGTGCCGCTGGCGGTGGAGGCGAGGACGCTCCAGGCCGCCTTGGCCTCGGGGCCGCTGAAGCCCGCCGCCATCGCCTTCCAGGCGACCGAGGCCGAGGGAACCCAGCCGTTCTCCCGCGTGATCGTGACCCACTGGCCGACCGAGCAGGGCGTGGTGCGACGCGAGGCCTGCGCGGGCGCGGCGGAATTGGCCGATTCCGGCACCGAGTCGCGGTCGAGGCTGACGAGCACGTACATCTCGCGCCGCTCCGTCTGCGGGAACGGGACCGCGTATTGCTGGTCGGTCTTGTCGCTGGTCTTGGGCAGGATTTCGCTGACCCAGCCGCGCTGTGGGATGGTGCTGCCGGTGGCGGAGATCCGCACGGGGGTTCCGACCTCGAGCTCCTGCGCCTGCCGATAGGAGAAGATCCCGACCGCGAAGGCCTGCTCGCAATCCACCAGCGTGGCCACGGAGTCGCCGGGATTGACGTGGCGTCCCTCTGCGACGCCGAGGCCCAGAACGACGCCGCCGTTCATCGCCCGCATCTCCGCGTCGGCGAGGCTGTCGAGGCGCTTGCTCTCCGCCGCGAGCAGGGTTTCCTGCGCCTTCAGGCTGGCGGTGAGCTGCACTTCCTCGATGGCGAGGCGCTGCGCGTCGAAGGCGAGGTCACGCCGCTTCTGGGTGAGCACCGCCAGGCTGTTGGACTGGTTGCCGACGAAGACGCTCTTCTTGACCGCTCCGAGCTCGGCGAGCTTCTGGTTCAGCTTGGCCGTCTCGGCATCCTTGTCGAAGCGGGCGGCCTCGAGCTTGTGCTGGGTCGGGCGCAGGAGATCGAGGCTCGCGGTGTTGCGGTCGACCATGGCCTGTTGCCGGTCCACGACCGCCTTGGTGGATTGGCCCTCGGCATCCGCCGATGCGACCCGGGCCCGGGCCTCCGCGACCTCCCCGTCGAGCTTGGCCACGGTCTGCTCGACCTGCCGGCGGATCTCGCCGTCGAGGGCCGTCACGTAGGCCTGATCCGATTCCTTCTTCTGGCGGGCGGCCAGCAGGGAGCCGCGCAACTCGTCGACCTTGCCGTCGAGGGTGATCAGGGTGGTGCGGTCGATCCGCGCGTTCTGAATGCGCGCCACCGGGGCACCGGCGCCGAGATGCTGCCCGATGGTGGCGGAGACCTCGGTCATCTGCCCGGCGATCGGCGCCGTCAGCAGGCTGATCGGCGCATTGATCACCGCCCGGTCCGACTGATCGGCGAGGAGCGGCGGCAGCGTCGCCGTCGTCATCAGGAGAGCCAGGACCGTGGCCACCGAATAGGCCGAGACCCGGACCATCCGCGTGTGCGCCGGCTTCTGGACGGCTTTTGGCGGGGAGGCCGGCAAGGGGTGAGGCATGGGACTCTCCAGGATGAATGACACATCATCGACGGGCAGGTCGAGCCTGCGGGTCGTCTTAAGATCAGTTGAAGCGTTGCCTTGGGCCAAGCCGGTCCAGCGCGCACCGTTGCGATGCAAGCGGGGATCGATCCATGCTGAAAGCTTGTGCCTGAACGTTGCTTGACGTGAGCTCGCCCGGGTCGATGGTCACGCTAGACTTGCGTTAACAGTTTGGCAACTCTTGAATTTTCATAAACAAAAGACGTTATTTTGCTGGAATCCGAGTTTCAATGTGAATTCATGGAATTACGGCCTTATTGTCGCTCGTTTGAGGCGCGCAACCTGAATATCTATAGATATATATCGTTATACTGAAGGAAAATTCGTGAACTGATCGTCGGAAGCGCTCGAAGATTTGTATTATAAATCTCAATCGCTTTGACTTAGCTTCACGTTGCCATGTTCCTGATCAGCATCCTGATGGCACCAGCACACTCAATCGCAACGCAGCAAAAACCGTTCCGTAAATAAATCGAAAATTCTCGGCGTATAAAAAAGATAAATTGTCCGTGAGCGCGGCATCTTAGCCGTAGATCGGATGGATTTACCAGAAGTCGTGGAACGCTGACCCATTCGCTAGGAGCATGAAAGAAAAGCGAATTGTTTGGGTTTGTTGAAGGTGGCAGCTGAATGCCCGACTGGCGGTGGCTCTCGCACCGAGCCGCGGGCCTGGCCAGCGTATCGGTGGTGCCGGGCCGTCCCATTCCATGCCGCAACGCGTGCAGTGCAGCACAGCGTCGAGTGTCGCGACGACACACGATCCGGCCGGGACACCTCACCGGGGCTCGCACGGGTCGGGGACATCGACGGTGGTCAGGCCGCTTGCGGCCCCGAGAGCCTGCCAACGCGGACAGGATCGTAAACCTCGCGGGTTTCCGTGCCCGGCCTCAGATCTCCGCGGCTTCGCGGGTGACGAGGCTCGACAGGAACCGATCGTCCTCGCGCGATCCGAAGCGCAGACCCTTCGACGCGGCGGCGACCTCGACGGTCAGCCAGCGCGAGCCAGGACCGTCGACGCGCCCGGCTTCGCGGGCCTCGGACCGACCCGGGTGAACACCGATGACGATGAGGGTGTTGCGGCTCTTCCGTGTGGCGAGAGTTTCGGCCATGTCCCGGACGATATCGGGGTCCAGCGCCTGTTCCGTCATGAGCCAGAGGTGATTGCGGGCGGCTGGATCGTCGACCGCAGTTCGGAACCTGCGAACGCCCGCCTCGAGAAACGCGTAATCGGCGTCGCTGGACGCCGGATCATGGTGGTTGAACACGCAGGGCAGCCCGTAGCGCTCCCTGAAGACCCTGTGGCGACAGCGCCCGAGCGAGGGGTCGGGCCGTTCCGAGATGGGGATGGTCTCGAGATCCGCGCGCCGAAGCAGCGACGCGAAATCGTCCACGAGACAATCGCGCACCATGCCGGGGGTCGAGAAGATCCAGTCGAAGGGCCCCGACCACGTCCGCAGGCCCTCGGTCTTCAGCACATGCGCCATGTGGCAATGGGTGCCGAGGGAGATGTGGTTGACCGGCCCGTCCCCCGGCCTCGCGGGGGCGACGAGGTCCCGAAAGGCCCGGCGCAGTCCGCGCGTGAAGGGCTGCCGCTCCGGCATCGCTCACCGGTCCCGATCAGAATCGGGTGTCGGAGCCTGGGAACGGCAGATTGGCCGGAGCGGGCGCGATGACGCGCGGGGCATCGCGGCCCTCACTGCCATGACGCCGCTGTCATGGGAGGACGCCGCTGACGCAGGGGATCTGCCGGTCGTGGACTTTGCTGCCATGCGGGCGAGATAGCGCAAAGATGCGGCAAGCCGAAGACCCCACCCGTCCAACGGCCGACCCTGCGAGGATCAGTCAGGCGCGGAGCGGAGCGCACTGCAATTGACATTGGCAGGGGCGTGCGGGTTCCATCCGGGATTGCGTTCAGAAAGCCGGCCCGGATGGATTCCCTCGTCATCACCCTTCTCGTGATCGTCAGCCTGCCGGGCGAACAGCCCAGGAGCGTGGAGACGCAGTTCACGGGGGCCGGCGGCGTGCAGGGATGCGCGCGGCGCGCGATGGACATCCTGAGTACGGTGGACACGCAAGTGCCGGAAGGCGGAGCGACGGAAGTGCGCTGCAAGGTCGAACGCAAACCGGCCCGCACGCACTGAACGCCGACAACGGGCGGACACGCTCGGCCTGTGCGTGAACGCATCCCGGCGCGCCAAGCGCCGTCCTATCGCCCTCGCGTCGGGGCCACCGGATCGGCCGGGATGCGCCTCGGATCGCGATAGAGATCCTCCAGGGCCCCGCGCACGGCCTCGGTCCAGCGTCCGGTTCCGTCGTCGTCCGGGTGTCCCCCGGCGTAGGCCGCCAGCCAGGCGTCGATGTCCTCGTCGTCGAGATGGATCGTCCTGATCCGGGCCCGGAAACGGACGAGGTCGGAGCGCGCGCGCAGCTCCGTCTCGTCCTCGCGCAGGTCGTCCCGCGTCTCCCGCACGGAGACGAGCGGGGTGGCCGACGAGAGGGTCGCGCGATCGAAGGCGAGGACGGCGCCCTGAACGCCATCCCGCGCCATTCCGGCACCGGCGCCCCGGTCCCAGAGGTCCTGCATCGCCTCGGCGGTCACGCGCGCCACGGCGTAGTCCCGGAAGAAGCGCAGGCTCGGGCGGTCGCGGTCCGCCGTCGGTTCCACCGCGAGCCGATCGAGCACCCAGGCCTCCACCAGGGTCGGAACCAGGATGGGGTGATAGAGGAGCATGGGAATCCGGGTGGGGCGGAGCGCGCGGGTTCTCCGTCATCGCACACCTCCGCCGAGGCGGTCGACCGGGCGCCGGCTTCGGAGAGGTCGCGGCCCAGACTGCGAGGCCCCTGTCGCGTTGCTCCTAGGCCGCCTGCACGGCGCGCAGGACGAACCCGCTGCGGGGCCGGGCCGGGATGTAGGCGAGGTCGAGGGTCAGATCCTGGGGCGGGACCGTGTAGGTCATGCCGTTGGCGAGCTGGTCCGCGAGGGTTTCGATCAGGATCTGGCTGATGCCTTCGCCCGGGCAGCGATGGCCGTTCTCGGCCGAGCCGCCACCATGGGACACTAGGGTGAAGGGATCGGGATGCGTGTCCCGGAAACGCTCCGGGTCGAACCGGTCGGGGTCGCGCCAGACGCGGGGATCGTGGTTGGTGCCGTAGAGGTCCATCAGCACCCAGGCGCCCATCCGGAAATCGTGCCCGCGCCAGGTGAAGGGTTCCCGCACACGCCCGGCGATGAAGGGGATGAACGGGTAGGCCCGGCGCACCTCGAGGGTGAAGCGCGTGAGCTCGGCCGGATCGCCACCCGTCAGGGCTTCCCGGCAGGCGGGGTTGTCCCGCAGCGCCATGGCGCAGAACACGACGTAGCGGGCATTGGCGACGGTCGGGCGTAGGACGTTGATGAGCTCGACCCCGGCGGTCTTCACGTCGAGATGCCGGCCCTCGACGTCGCGATGTTCGGCGATCGTCCGGGCCGCTCCCTCCGGCGCGTCCCGCCGGCCCTCCCGGATCTCCGTGATGACCCGCCGCGCCCAGCGCTCGGTGCGAGCGCGGCGGAGGTGGCCGCGCCAGTTGCGCGGGCCGATCGCCCCCGTGCCGGCGATCATCGCGGCGAATTCGGTCGCCCGCTCGCGAGTCTCTTCGGAGCTCAAGGGCAGGCCGACCCATTCGCAGATCGCGGCCGTGAGAACGAGATGCGCCTCGTCGAGGAGGATGACCGCGTCCTGGCCCGACCAGCGCGCCACCGCGTCGCGCCAGTGACGCGTCGTGGTCTCGGCCAGGCGTCGCAGCGCCTCGGGGCCGACGAGGGACAGGAACATCGCCTTGCGCCGGCGATGCGCCGCGCCGTCCATCACCATCACGCTGCCGTGGTCCTGGATCAGCGCGAAGGAGCTCGGTGGCAGGGCGTGGCGCCGGGTGAAGCGGTGGTCGTCGTAGAAATGGCGCGCGGCCTCCGCGCCCGACATGCAGAGGGCGGGACTCAGCATGAGCCGGGTCGCGAACAGGTCGGAACCGTAGCGCCGACATCGGTTCGGGATGAAGGCATAGCCCTCGGAGAGCAGGGCCAGGGTGCTGTCGAAGGCGCGGTCGCGCGGCAAGGCGGGCGTGTCGCGGCGCTGCAGCGTGGCGGGGTTCGAGGTCATCCGGGTCTTCCGCGCATGGCGCCCGGTCGAGCCGGGCCAGCAGCCAACCCGGGCGCGACGGCGGATGTTCTGCGGACCGGCCCGAACGTCCGTGTCCGTCAGAGCCTCAGCACGGGCAGCGCTTTCATGCTGCCATGTGCCGCGAGATCGAGTCCGTGCTCCGCGATCTCCTCGGCGGTGAGCTCCCGCAGGGCCTCCGCCTGCGCGCCGACGCCCGCGGCTTGCGCCGCCACCAGCGCGGCGTCCTGTTCGTCCCGCGCGACCACAACGACGGGCACCACCGTCGCGTCCGGCGCATCCGGCGGTGTCACCGTGACCTGCACGCCGTAAGCTCTGTTCGTCATGTCGCTTCCTCGGTTCGGAACGGTGTCGTCCGTGGCCGACCCTCAGGGGCCGCCGCGTCCGCCGACCGCTCCGAAGACCTGGCCGGTCGAGTAGCTCGCCTCGTTGGAGGCGAGCAGCACGTAGATCCCCGCCAGTTCGGCCGGCTGGCCGGGCCGGCCCATCGGCGTGTCCTTGCCGAAGCTGGGCAGCTTCTCCGGCGGCTGACCGCCGCAGACCTGCAGCGGCGTCCAGAACGGCCCCGGGGCGACCGCGTTCACCCGGATGCCGCTCGCGGCCAGTTGCTTGGCGAGGCCCTTGGAGACGTTCACGATCGCCGCCTTGGTGGCGGCATAGTCGAGCAGATTCTCGGAGGGTTCGTAGGCGTTGACCGACGCGGTGTTGATGATCGCCGCCCCGGGGCCGAGATGCGCCAGCGCCGCCTTGGTGATCCAGAACATCGCGTAGACGTTCGTCTTGAAGGTCTGGTCGAACTGCTCGGTGGTGAGATCGAGGATCGAGGCCTGCGACTTCTGGTAGACGGCGTTGTTGACGAGGATGTCGAGCCCCCCGAGGGCCGAGGCCGCGCCGGCGACGAGGCGCTGGCAGAAGGCTTCGTCGCGGATGTCGCCGGGCAGCGGCACGGCTTTCCGGCCCGCCTGACGGATCAGCGCCACCACTTCGGCCGCATCGGGTTCCTCGGCGGGAAGGTAGTTGAAGGCCACGTCCGCGCCCTCGCGGGCATACGCGATGGCGGCGGCCCGGCCGATTCCCGAATCCCCGCCGGTGATCAGGGCCTTGCGGCCGGTCAGCCGCCCCGAGCCCCGGTAGCTCGTCTCGCCATGGTCCGGGCGCGGCACCATCCGGCTCGCCAGGCCTGGCCAATCCTGCTGCTGCTTCTCGAACGGGGGCTTCGGGTAGGCATGCGCCGCGTTGGGGGCCTGATCCACCTGCGCCACCTGTTCCTGCGCGTGTCCCGCGCTCGTGAACGCCGCCACCATTCCGGCGGACAGGCCGCCGACGAGGGCGCGGCGCGCGGGATCCGTCTTCGTCTCGGTCATGAAGGCCTTCGTTGCTGGATGATGCGGCGCGCCGAGGCACAGGCGGGCGAGAGGCCGGGAAAGAGGCGGACCTGATGCCGGGTCAACCGCACGCCACCGGCATTCGTTCGCTCGCGCCGGAACGGCGCAATGGGAAGCGGATCCGTCAGTTCGTCTGGCTCGCGCCGCTCACGCGCCAGATCACCTTGCCGACATCGTCCGACACCAGCAGCGCGCCGGTCTTGTCGAGGATGACTCCCACCGGGCGCCCCTGCGCCTTCTCGTCGGCATCGAGGAAGCCGGTGAGCGCGTCGACCGGCTGTCCGGCGGGCTTGCCGTCGCGGAACGGCACGTAGATCACCTTGTAGCCACTCTTCGGCCTGCGGTTCCAGGAGCCGTGCTGGGCGACGAAAAGGCCGCTCTTCCAGGCCTCCGACAGGCTGCTCGCCTGCGAGAAGGCGAGTCCCAGCGAGGCCGTGTGGGTGCCGACCGCGTAGTCGGGGGCGATCGCCCTGGCGACGAGATCGGGCTTCTGCGGCTGGACCCGCTCGTCCACGTGCTTGCCCCAGTAGCTGTAGGGCCAGCCGTAGAAGCCGCCCTCCTGCACGGAGGTCACGTAATCCGGCACGAGGTCGCTGCCGATCTCGTCGCGCTCGTTCACCGCCGTCCAGAGCTTGCCGGTGACGGGTTCGAAACCGAGTCCGTTGGGGTTGCGCAGGCCGCTGGCGTATTCGCGCATCTGCTTCGTGGCGATCGTGTATTCCCAGATCGCCGCGCGGCCCGTCTCCTTGTCGAGGCCGTTCTCGCCGACATTGCTGTTCGAGCCCACCGTGATGAACAGCTTGGCGCCATCCGGGCTCGCGATCACGTTCTTCGTCCAATGGTGATTGATGCCCGACGGCAGGTCGACGACCTTGTCCGGCGTCGCGCCGATCTCGGTCTGGCCCGGCTGGTAGGGCACCTTCACCAAGGCGTCGGCATTGGCGACGTAGAGGTCCCCGCCGACCAGCGCCATGCCGAAGGGCGAGTGCAGGCCCGACAGGAAGACGTGGCGCTCCTCGGCGACACCGTCGCCGTCCTTGTCCCGCAGGAGCACGATGCGCTCGGGGCTCTTCACCCCGGCCCCGGCGAGGCTCTTGACCTTGTCGGCCACCCAGTCGGCGATGCCCGTGGAGGCATCGTCGGTCTGCGGCTTGTTGGCCTCGGCCACCAGCACGTCGCCGTTGGGCAGGAGATACATCCAGCGCGGATGCTCGAACCCCTCCGCATAGGCCGCGACCTGCAGCCCGGCCGCCGCCTGCGGCTTGGCGCCGTTCTGCCAGCGGGCGACGCGGGCGATGTTCACCGTCGGCATCAGGGTCGGGTTGGGCGCCGGCAGCGTCGGGCTCGCGCCCTGGCCGGCGGACGCCTCGAGGGTCGCGCGCTCCGGATAGACGATGAAGCGCACGAAGGCGGCACCGCCAAGGAGGAAGACGGCCAGGGCCGCCAGGCCGAGTTTGGATCGCGTCCGCATGACACCCACTTTGGTTTGGGCGCCATCGGGCACCACCTCGTGGGATAAGGGGCCGAGGCCGCTTTTGGCTCCACGGCTGCGCCGGGACACCACGCAGGACACCACGCGGGACACATGGCGGGCCGGTCCGCCTCAGCGCAGAACCGGGTTCCAGGGCACCAGCACCTCGCGGTAGCCCTGCGCCGTCTTCTCCAGGTGGCCGACCGCCGGGAAGGGATAGTGGAAACCCTGGAGGAGGGTGCGCTCGGTGGCGATCCGGTCGTAGATCCGGCGCCGCGTGGCCTCCGCCATGGCCGGGTCCTGGTCGTACATCACGTGCCAGCCCGGATTGCGGGCGAAGAGCACCGGCACGTTGGTGACGTCGGATTGCACGAAGAGGCTTTCGCTGCCCGAGGCGAGCAGGAACGCGGTGTGCCCCGGCGTATGCCCGGGCGCGCCGAGCGCGGTGAGGCCCGGCAGGATCTCCCGGTCCCAGGCATAGGGCGTCACCTTGCGCGCCAGCGCGTCGAACACCCGGCGGGCGTTGCGGAAACCGTCCTGCAGGCGGCCGGCCGGTGCCCGGCTCATCGCGCCGTCATCCATCCAGTAGGCCCATTCAGGCTCCGGCACGAGGATCTCGGCATTCGGGAACGCGGGCTGGCCATCCGCTGTCAGCAGGCCGTTCACGTGGTCGCCGTGGAAGTGCGAGATCACCACCGTGTCGATGGCCGCCCGGTCGAAGCCCGCCATCCGCAGGTTGGCGTGGAACTGCCCCACCGCCCGCTGGCTCGCCTGGAAGGCGGCCTCGCCGTTGCCCGTGTCGATCACGATGCGTCGGCCGCCGGTCTCGATCACCAGGGGCGTGAAAGGCACCGTGAGGCTCGCCCCATCGCGAAAATCCGCGACGAGGGCCGCCGAGACGGCGGCGCGGTCCGCGTTGAGCACGAAGCGTTCGGGCAGCGGGAAGGTGTTGGCGCCGTCCGTCACGGCGGTGACGCGCGCCTCGCCGACCCGGTAGCGATAATATCCGGGTGCCTGGGCGGGGGTCCGCGTCGCATCCGGGGCCGCACCGGCCTCCGCGCCCGCACGCGTGCCGGCAAGGGTAGAGGCCGCCAGCGTCCCGGCCAGGATCGTCCGTCGTGTCGAATCGGTCATGAGGGTCTCCTCCCGGTTTCGGCCGTTCCGGCCATTTGCGGACACCAGGGCCGAGTCGCGGCCCTGGTCGATCTTGGGTTCCCGGTCGAACTTGGGCTCCCGGTCCGTCACCGCGACGGGGTCGTGGCGAGACGCCGCGCTGTGACGATGCCGAGCCCGGCGATCACGAGCGCGCACAGGCAGAGCGCGGTCAGCTGCCCGAGGCCCTGGAGCGCGCCGCCGAGGATCGCGACGCCGAGCGCCTGGCCGCAGAAGAACGAGAAGGCGTGGAGCGCCACCGCCGAGGCCCGCGCGGTAGGCGCGACCTCGGTGACCTGAACCTGGAAGGTGTTGTGGAGCATGTAGAAGCCGAGCCCCATGGCGACCAGGGCGGCGCAATCCAGTTGCCAGCTCCCGGCGAGCCCGATGGTGACGAGGGCGCCCGCGCAGATGAGCCCGCCGCCGATGAGCATCCGCGACATCCCGAGGAAGCGCAGCAGCAGGCTGACGGAGAACGCGTAGAGCAACCCCCCGGCGGCGAAACCCGCCAGCGCCAGGCCCGCCTCGCGGGCGCCGCCCTCGCCGCGCGCCTCGATCAGGGGCGCGAGGTGCGGGAAGATCCCGAACACCGCGATCGCCTCGATGAACACGGCCCCGAACAGGATCCGGGCGCGCGGATTGGCGATGATGCCGCGGTAGCGCGTCACCGCGAGGCGGAACTCGGGGCGTCTCGGGGGCGCACCGGCGCTGCGGTCGAACCCCAGGAGGGCGGCGGCGCAGCCGAGTGCGGCCACCGCCGCCGTGATGGCGAACACCCCGGCCCAGCCGATCGCCCCCTCGATGAGGCCGGCGAAGGTCGAGCCCGAGAGCTGCCCGAGGATCACCGCCACGAGGAAGCGGCCGATGGCCACCTGCCGGCGCTCGATCGGGATGCGGTCGCCCATCAGCGCCAGCGCCAGGGGAACAACGCCCCCGGCACTGCCCCCCGCCACCATGCGCAGACCGAACAGGGTGTCGAGGTCGGTCGTCAGGGCGCAGCAGGCGAGCGCCAGGGTGAGGATGGCGAGACAGGTCGCGATGACCCGCTCCTTGCCCAGCGCGTCGCCGATGGGACCGAGGATCGGCTGGATCAGCGCGTAGGGCAGGGCGAAGGCGGTGGAGAGCAGCGCCACCGTGTGCGGATCGCTGTGCAGGTCGCGCGCCAGCACGCCGACGAGCGGCTCGATGGAGCGACCCGCGAAGGTGCTGGCAAAGCCCGCGAAAGCCAGGATCACGATGAGGCGGGTCGTCGAAAACTCGGCCTTCAGGTCCGCTGTCCTTGTTCGGCGCCCATCCCACGCGAAAGCCGCGGGCGAGGCTGTCGTCGGAGCTTCGCCATACGTGGCCGGGTCCGGCGCGTCGATGCCCGTATGCCCGCGTCTCGTCGCCCGTGTTTCTCCGCCCGCCTGATCAGGCCTGCACGCCCGCCCGGGCCACGTCCCCGGCATTCGGCAGTTCGCCGATGCGCCAGCACAGGTCCATCACCCGGCGGACCTGAGCCTCGGGCAGGATGCCCTCGGCGAGATCGCGGAACTTGGTCTCCAGCGCGGCGTCGGACATCGGCCGCTCGACGCTGCCGATGGCGTGCTCGATGCGGCGATCGAAGGCGCGGCCGTCCTTCAGGATCACGGTCATCTCGACCTGCTCCGGCCGGATCGCCGGGTCGACCACCGGCTTCACGCGGGCGCGCAGGGCCGCGATGACGGGGTCGGCCACCGCCCGGTCGCTGAACTGCTTCTCGCCTCCGGCCCCTTCGACCAGCGCCACCGCGACGGCATGGTAGATGCTGAACTTGCCCTCGAGCCCCGAGCGCGGGGCGGTCTTGCCGGTGAGTTCCAGCACCAGGGGATGGACCTTCATGTCCACGCGCTCGATCGCGTCGGCGGTGAGGTGGTTCTCGCCGCGCAACTGCACCGCCGCGTCGATGGCCGGATGCATGACGATGCCGCAGGCGAACGGCTTGTAGGTGTTGAGCGCCGCCTCGTAGCGGGTGCCCAGCCCCTCGGTGATCTCGCGCCAATCCTGCTTCGTCGCGATGGTGTTGGCCCAGCCGCGCTTGGCCTCGATCATCCCGTCCGAGCTCGTGTAGTTCTTGGAGGCCAGGATCGCGGCGAACAGGCCGTTCGAGGCGGCCCGGCCCGGGTTGAAGCTCTTGTTCATGGAGCCGAAGGATTCGCGCAGGCCCACGGGCTGCGAGGCGGCGAGCCCGAGCGCCCAGACCATCTGCTGCTCGGTGAGCCCCATCAGCTTGCCGGTGGCGGCGGCCGCGCCGAACACCCCCGCCGTGCCGGTGATGTGCCAGCCGACATCGTAGTGGTTCGGGTAGACCGCGTTGCCGATCCGGCACTCGGTCTCGACGCCGAGCACCAGGGCGTTGAGGAAGTCGGCGCCCGAGACCGGGTTCATCTCCGCATAGGCCAGGATCGCCGAGGCGACGGGGCCGGCGGGGTGGATCACGGTCTTCAAGTGGGTGTCGTCGTAGTCGAAGATGTGGCTGGAAACGCCGTTGAGGAAGGCGGCGTTCATGATGTCGAAGCGCTCGGTCCGTCCGAACAGCCCGGCCTGTGGTGGCCCGGAGAACGGCTTCAGGGCCGAGACCGCGACGTCCAGGGTCTCGTGGTGCGAGCCGCCGATGGCGACGCCGACCCAGTTCAGGAACGTGCGGGCGCCCTCGTGGCGAACGGTCTCGGGCAGGTCCGCGTAGCGGGCGCCGACCACGTAGCGGGCCAGGATCCGGGTGACCTCCGGAGGCACCGCCTTCGGCTCGGGTGCGGCCTTCGCGTCCGGCGCGGCCTGTGCGGGAGCGACGGCACCTCCGGTTCCGACGAGCGCGAGGCTCGCGGAGCCGAGCAGGGCGCGGCGGTCGATCGTCGGCACGGGCATGGATCTCTCCCTCGTTTTTTCATCGCCGTCTGGCTGGGACGCCGCTGCGCCGCGCTCGCCGACACCTTCGGTCGGCAAGCGCGCACTGAGGAGATAACCCGAACGCCGCGCGAGGGCTCCCCCCAACCCAGTTCCGGCGCACGAGGTTTACGAGGTGGAAACAAGATTTCACGGCCGGTGCGACGGTATCGACCGATCGCTGGGCGGTTCAGGCCATCAGAAATGGGCGCGGCAATACGGTTGCAACCGGTGCGGCCCGGACTCGCAAACATTCGCAAGCGGAGCGGGGTGGCGTTCGAAGACTTGCGAAAACGCTGGCCGACCTCGCCTCAGGGGCCGGCGTTCTTTTCCATTGCCGTCACGTCGATGTCGACGCCGACCTCCAGCGCGACCCACTGGCCCGAGGCCCAGGGGCCCTGTCCGATGCCGAATTGCGTGCGGACGAGATCGAGATGACCGACGGCGCGGGCGTTCGGACCGTCGCGCGTCAGGCGGAAGGGCAGCACCGCGTCCCGCCGGACACCCCGGATCGTCAGGGTGCCGACGGCTTCGTAGGTCTCGCTACCCTTGGCCACGAAGCGGGTCGCCTCGAACCGGGCCTGCGCGTTCGCCTTGGTGTCGAACCACTCCGCCTGCGGCAGGGCCGTGTCGCGCTGCGCGTCGCCGGTCTCCGCACTCGTCAGGTCGATCTCGACCAGAGCGCGACCCGCGTCCGGTGCGGCGGGGTCGAAGTCGATCTGCGCGGAGAAGCGCTTGAAGCGACCCTGGAACGGCGCGCCGACCTGCACGCCCGAGAAGCCGATCCGGCTCTTTCCCGTATCGACGATCCACTGCGCCGCCCGGGCCTGCGCGGGCAGGCTCAGCAGGGCCGCGACGAGGGCGAGGCGGGCGGCGGTCATGGGTGGGCTCCGGTATCGGGGAACGGGCGGGGCAGCATCCGCCTGAGGGTGTCGTCGCGTAGGAAAACGTGGTGCCGGAGCGCCGCGCCGACATGCAGGGCCAGGAGGGCGACGAGGAACCAGGCGCCAACGGCATGGACCCATTTCAGCCCGGCCTCGACCGCCGCCTTGTTGGGCAGCTCCGGCAGGATGGGCAGGTGCGGCCAGGGCAGGACGCCGTAGAGCATCGTCGGCAGGTTGAAGGGGGAGGCCGAGACCATGGCCCAGCCAACCAGGGGCAGGCCGAGGACGAGGCCGTAGAGCAGGGCGTGGGCCGCATGCGCCCCGGCGCGTTCCCGGGGCGGCAGCGTGGCGGGCAGGGGCGGCGGCCGATGCGTCAGCCGCCAGCCGAGGCGCAGCAGCGATAGGCCCAGCACCGTGAGGCCGACGGACTTGTGCCACTGATAGAGCTGGAACCGGCGCATCGGCGCCAGATCCGCGTGCGTCATGACGAGGCCGATCCCGATGAGCGCCAGCACCGCCAGCGCGCTGATCCAGTGCAGCGCGATGGCGACATGCGTGTAGCGGCGCGGGCGTGCCGTCTCGGTCATGACGCTCTCCCTTCGGGACGGGGATCAGTCCTTGCGCTCGAAGGCGCCCGCGATGGTCAGGTGCAGGTCGTCGCCGATCAGCGGCACGTAGGTCTTCACGCCGAATTCCGAGCGCTTGATCGTGCCGGTGGCCTCGAAGCCGACCGTGACCTTCTTGCTCAGCGGGTTCACGCCCGCGCCGACCAACGTCACGTTCAGGGTCACGGGCTTCGTCACCCCGTGCAGGGTGAGGTCACCGCTGACTTTCGCCTTGTCCTTGCCCTCGGGCGTCACCTTGGTGGAGACGAAGGTCATCTGCGGGAACTGGGCGGCGTCGAGCCACTGGGCGCTCTTCAGCTCGTCGGTGAGCTTGGCGCTGGTGGTCGAGACCGAAGCCACCGGTACGCTGACCTTGAGGCTGCTGGCGCCCGGGTTCTTCGGCTGCAATTCGAGGGTGCCCGACACCTCCGAGAAGCCGCCCGAATAGTTCGAGAAGCCCATATGCGAGACGGTGAAGCCGACCTGGGTGTGGCCGGGATCGACGAGGTAGGTCCCGGCCTGGATCTGTGCGGGGTCGCGGGTCGGCGGCGTCTGAGCCAGGGCCGGCGCGGCGAGCGCGAGGGTCAGGGCGAGGAGGGAGGTGGAAAGACGGATCACGGGCTGCTCCGGGGGTGGCGGCGCGGCAGGGGCGTCGCTTCGGTGAAGCGCAGATAGGCCGCTTCCCCGGGGTGCGATAGCGCGCTAGTCGGGGACACATGGTTGCGCATCTGGAAACCTTCGCCGGAAACCTCGACGACGTGCGGGCCTTCTGCGCGGTGGTCGATTTCGGCAGCATGACGCAGGCGGCGGCCTTCCTGCACGAGACCAAGGGCAGCGTGAGCCGGCGGGTCGCCCGCCTCGAATCCGTGCTCAAGGTGACCCTGCTCGCCCGGACGCCGCGGGCGGTCTCGCCCACCGCCGAGGGACTGGCGTTCCATGCCGCCGGCCTGGAGAGCCTCGCGCTCCTCGACGAGGCCCTGCAGACGGCGCGCGGTGCCCGCACGGTGCCGCGCGGGCACCTGCGGGTCACCGCCTCCATCGATTTCGGGGTCGAGGTCCTGCCGGATCTCGTGGCGAGCTTTCGCGCCCGGCACCCCGGGATCACGATCGAACTCCTGATCACCGACAGCCGGCTCGATCTCGCCGCCAACCGCGTCGACCTCGCGCTGCGCCTCGGCGGTGGCGACCATCCCGACAGCGGCTACACCGCTCCGATCCTGGCCGACCTGACGATCGGCCTCTACGCGGCCCCGGCCTACCTCGCCCGCCATCCGGCCCCCGCCGACCTCGCGGGCCTCGCCGCGCATGACCTGGTGTTCGCCCGCGAACGGCTCGGCGCGGCGCAACTCCTCGTCTCGGATGCGGGCGGGCGCGAGGAGCGGATCGCGGTGCGTCCGGCGGTGCGGGCCACCGACTTCGCCACGGTCCTGCGCCTGACGCTCGCGGGGGCCGGAATCGGGCACATCCCGAGTTTGGTCGCGGCAAAATCCTTGGGCGAAGGTGCGCTCGTGCGCATCCTGCCCGATTGGGCGAGCCGGGGCGGAACCCTGCGCGCCGTGACGCTGGCGGGCCGCGAACTTCCCGCGCGCGTGCGTCTCTTCCGCGAGCACGTCCGGGCGGAGCTGACCCGCCGGCCGGTGGGCGGCGCCGGTCCGCAGGCGGAAAATCCGGCGCCTGGGCTTGGCGGGCCGGGGGCCTATAAGGGGAGATCGGCCGGTCGTGACGTCCGAGGACCCTGAGCGCCGCGCGACAGCCCGGGCACGAGGGTCTGGTACGAACGGTTCGGCGGGGGTCGGCATGGCGCAGGACGCGGAAGAGGGGCAGGACTGGCGCTCGGTCAGCACCCGGCCGCTGGGTCCCGAGGAACTGGAGGAGGCCCGCCAGCGCGCGCACGAGCCCGGACGCGGCCGGAAGGCGACCGATCCCACCGACATCCCGCCGGCCGGCTGGCGGGACATCCTGTGGCGGGTGTTCTGGGCGATGCCGCAGGACCGGGTGCTCACCACGGCGGGCGGCGTCGCGTTCTTCGCCCTGCTCGCGGTGTTTCCCGGCCTCGTCGCCGTGGTCTCGATCTACGGGCTGTTCTCGGACCCGAACGTCATCGGCCAGCATGTCAGGCTGCTGGCGGACATCCTGCCCCCCGGCGCCCTCGATCTCTTCTCCGACCAGTTGATGCGGATCGCGCAGCGCAGCACCGGCTCGCTCAGCACCACCTCGGGGATCAGCCTGCTCATCGCCCTGTGGAGCGCCAATTCCGGCGTCAGCGCGCTCTTCGACGCCCTGAACGTGATCTACAAGGAGCGCGAGAAGCGAACCCTCGTACGCTTCTACGCCACCACCTTCGTGTTCACGATCACCAGCGTGGTGTTCTTCCTCGTCTCCACCACCGCGGTCGTTCTGCTGCCCGCGATCCTGGACCGGCTCGGCTTCGTCACCGCCACCGACACGATCCTGCAGGTCGTCCGCTGGCCGGCCCTGCTCGCCGTCGTCACCTTCAGCCTGTCCCTGATCTATCGCTACGGCCCGAGCCGGAACCGGGCGAAGTGGCGCTGGGTGACCTGGGGCGGCAGCCTGGCGGCCCTGCTCTGGGTCTGCGCCTCGGGCGTCTTCTCCTGGTATGTTGCGAGCTTCGACAGCTACAACCGCATCTACGGCTCGCTCGGTGCCGGCATCGGTTTCATGACCTGGATGTGGCTCTCCATCGTCATCGTGCTGCTGGGCGCGGAGGTGAATTCGGAGATGGAGCGCCAGACGGGGTGCGACAGCACCGAGGGCCGGCCGAAGCCCCTGGGCGTCCGCCGGGCCTTCGCCGCCGACAGCGTGGGCGCGAGCCAGGACTGAGCCGGAGCCTGCGCGTCGCCGGCCGAGGGCTTCGCGAACCATCGGCCAAGCCCCGCGTTTGCCGAAGGACGTCCGATCGGGAAGGCGCCGGCCGCAGGGGCCATCGCGTCAGCGGGCGCGACCGCCGGAAAGCCCGACCGCATGACACGCTTCACCGACAAGACCGTTCTCGTCACCGGCGCGGGCTCCGGCATCGGCGCCGCGACCGCCCATCGGTTCGCACGGGAGGGGGCCAATGTGGTCCTGAACGGGCGCACCCGCGAAAAGCTGGAGGCGGTGGCCCGGACGCTCGATCCGGAGCGGACCCTGGTTCACCCCGGCGATGTCTCGGATGGGGCCAGTGCCGAGGCGATGGTCGCGGCCACGCTCACGCGCTTCGGGCGGCTCGACGTGCTCGTCAACAATGCCGGCGTCGCACCGACCGGGCCCTTCCTCGAAGCGTCGGTGGAAGATTGGCGCAAGGTCATGGCCATCGACGTCGACGGCGTCTTCTTCTGCACGCGTGCCGCACTGCCGCACCTGCTGGAGACCGGGGGCAACATCGTCAACGTCTCGTCGGTGTCGGGCCTCGGCGGCGACTGGAACATGAGCTTCTACAACGCCGCCAAGGGCGCTGTGAGCAACCTCACCCGCTCGCTCGCCCTCGAACTCGGCGCCAGGGGCGTGCGCGTCAACGCGGTCAATCCGAGCCTGACCTTCACCGGCCTGACCGAGGGGATGAAGGACGACGCGGCCCTGATGGCGAGGTTCGCCGACCGGATCCCGATGGGGCGCGGCGCCGAGCCGGAGGAGGTCGCGGACGTGATCGCCTTCCTGGCGAGCCACGACGCCCGCTTCGTCACGGGGGTGAACCTGCCCGTCGACGGCGGCCTCATGGCCTCGAACGGACAGCCGAAGCAGGCGTGAGACCGGACAGGGAAACGGGCATGGACATTCAGGCCACCATCGCGGAGGCGATCATCGCCGAACTGCAGCGTCAGGCCGAGATCGGCGAGCCCGGGCCCACCGTGGACGCCAGCGAGCCGGGCTATCTGACCGTCAACGGCCGGATCGACCTCGACGCGCTCATCATGGTGATCGAGGGCGCGCTCGCCGGCGGACCCTGAAGGCCGGTTCACCACAACTCAGTCCGGCGCCCTGCGCCCAAGTCAGTCCGGCGCCCTGCGCCCAAACCAGTCCGGCGCGCCGCGCCCAAGTGACGAGAAAGTCCGCCGATGAAGGCCGAGATCCTGAGCCTGCGCACCATCCACGACGGCTGGACCCGCTTCTCCCTCGCCCGGGTTCGCCTGGCCGACGGCACCGAGGCCGAACGTGAGATCGAGGACCACGGCAATTCCGTCGGCGTGCTGCCCTACGACCCCGAGCGCCGGGTCGCGACCCTCGTGCGGGAACTGCGCGTGCCGGCCCTGTACGCGGCGGGCGAGCAGAGCCAGCTCGAAGCGCCGGCGGGGCTGATCGACGACGGCACGCCGGAGGAGAATGCCCGCCGAGAGGTGCTGGAGGAGGTTGGCCTTCGCCTGCGCGATCTGGAACCGGTGGGCGCGACCTATTCCTGCGGCGGCATCTCGACGGAGCGCATCCACCTGTTCCTGAGTGCCTATTCCAGCGCCGACCGCGTGAGTGGCGGGGGCGGCGCCGAAGGCGAGCACGAGAACATCAAGGTCGTCGAGCTGCCGCTGGCGGACCTCGCGGCCCGGGCCGACCGCGGCGAACTGACCGACCTCAAGACCCTGACGCTCGTCCTCGCCCTGCGGGTCCGCCGGCCGGACCTGTTCGAGCCGATCTCCGCCGGGCGCTAGACCGCGTCGCCGATCACGCCGGCCTCGTCCTGGGCCTGGAGCACGTCGGGGCGCGGCATCGAGATGATGTTGTAGCCGGAATCCACGAAGTGGATTTCGCCGGTGACGCCCCCGGAGAGGTCGGAGAGCAGGTACATCGCCGAGCCGCCGACCTCTTCCTGGGTCACCGTGCGGCGCAAGGGGGCGTGGGCCTTCTGGTGGTTGAACATCAGGCGCGCGTCGGCGATGCCGGCGCCCGCGAGCGTCCGCATCGGGCCGGCCGAGAGGGCGTTGACCCGGATGCGGTCCGGGCCGAGGTCGCCCGCCAGATAGCGCACGGACGCCTCGAGCGCGGCCTTGGCCACCCCCATGACGTTGTAGTTCGGCATGATCCGGGTGGAGCCGCCATAGGTCAGCGTCAGGAGCGAGCCGCCCCGCGGCATCCGCTTGGCCGCGCGCTGCGCGATCTCGGTGAACGAGAAGCAGGAGATCGTCATCGTGCGCGAGAAGTTTTCGCGGGTGGTGACGTCGACGTAGCGGCCCTTGAGCTGTCCCTTGTCGGAGAACCCGATGGCGTGGACGACGAAATCCAGGCCCTCGGGGAAGCGCGCGTCGAGGGCGGTGAACAGCGCGTCGACGCTGGCGACGTCCTCGACATCGCAGGGCAGTACGATGTCGGACCCGACGGAGGCGGCCAGCGGCGCCACCCGGCGCCCGAGGGCATCACCCTGATAGGTGAAGGCCAGTTCGGCGCCGTGCCGGTGCAGGACCTTGGCGATGCCCCAGGCGATGGAGTGATCGTTGGCGACGCCCATGATGAGGCCGCGCTTTCCCGCCATCAAACCCGTCATGCATTTCCCCCGGACGCGGAACCAGCACCCTCGCGGCCCGTCTCGATCGTTGGGACGAGGCTTAGCGCGCGGGTCGTGGCCCTGTCCAATCCAGGCGCCCGAGTCAGCGGCGGAGCCGGTTGCAAACGACAGAACCCCGCGTCGGCACTCGGGCCGACGCGGGGTTCTGGTCAGGCGTTGGAGAAAAAGGCCGGCGCGAGGCTAGAAGTAGCCGTCCGTGTCGCAGTTCGCGCGGTCGATGATGGCCTGCTTGATGTAGATGGCGGTGGTTCCCGCGATGGCGATTCCGCCGATAGTGCCGAGCGTGAACCAGAGCATGGCGGTTATGTCCTGCCGATCGTAGGCAGATTGAACGCCGAGCAGTGTCACCGGTTCCTTAATGCTTTCGGCCGGTGCGTTAACGCGCCGGCGTCAAGCCTCAAGCGTCGACGTTCTTCAGGACCAGTGTGGCATTGGTGCCGCCGAAGCCGAAGGAATTCGACAAGACGTGGCCGAGCTTGGCCCCGTCGCGGCGTTGGCGCAGGATGGGCATGTCGGCGAAGGCCGGGTCGATCTCGTCGATATGTGCGCTCTCGCAGATGAAGTCGTTGTTCATCATCAGCAGCGAGTAGATCGCCTCCTGCACGCCCGTGGCACCGAGCGAGTGGCCCGTGAGGGACTTCGTGGCGGCGATCGGCGGGCAGGCATCGCCGCTCCCGAACACCTCGCGAATGGCTTCGATCTCCTTGTCGTCGCCGACCGGCGTCGAGGTGGCGTGCGGGTTGATGTAGTCGATCTTCGCGCCCTTCAGGCCTTCGATCGCCTGCTTCATGCACCGCACGGCGCCCTCGCCGGAGGGAGCCACCATGTCGTGTCCGTCCGAGGTGGCGCCGTAGCCGGCGAGCTCGCCGTAGATGGTCGCGCCGCGCGCCTTGGCGTGCTCGTATTCCTCCAGCACCAGCACGCCGGCGCCGCCCGCGATCACGAACCCGTCGCGATTGGCGTCATAGGCCCGCGAGGCGCGGGCCGGTGTCTCGTTGTACTTCGAGGACATGGCGCCCATGGCGTCGAACAGGACCGAGAGCGTCCAGTCGAGGTCCTCGCAACCGCCCGCGAAGATGATGTCCTGGCGCCCGCCCTGGATGATCTCGGCGGCGTTGCCGATGCAGTGGTTCGAGGTCGCGCAGGCGGAGGAGATCGAGTAGTTCACCCCCTTGATCTTGAACCAGGTCGCCAGCGTCGCCGAGGCCGTCGACGACATGGCCTTGGGCACCGCGAACGGGCCGACGCGCTTCGGCCCCTTCTCGACCGCGATGGCGGCGGAATCCACGATCACCTTCGTGGACGGGCCGCCCGAACCCATGATGATGCCGGTGCGGTCGTTGGAGATGTCGCCGGGCTCCAGGCCGGCGGCGCGGATCGCCTGATCCATGGCGACATGGTTCCAGGCGGTGCCGCCGCCGTGAAAGCGCATGGCGCGCCGGTCGACCACGCCCTCGGGGTCGAGGCTGGGGCGGCCTTCGACCTGGCTGCGGAAACCGAGCTTCGCGTAGGAGTCCGAATGCGCGATGCCGGATTTGGCCTCGCGCAGGGAGGCCAGGACTTCCTCGGTGTTGTTGCCGATGGATGAGACGATGCCCATCCCGGTGATCACGACACGCCGCATGGACACGATGCTCTCCGCCGCTGGGGCTTGTTCTTCGCGGTGCTTGTTCCGACGACGGCACCTTCGTTTCATCTCAGGTAGGACGCGCGCGTCCCGATCTCAACCGCCCCGGGCTCAGCCGCCCGTGGTCTCGGCCTGCGCCTGGAACAGCGCGACGCGCAGATCCTTCGCCTCGTAGATGCGCCGGCCATCGGCCTCGAGCCAGCCATCGGCGATGCCGAGCACCAGCTTACCCAGGCGCACGCGCTTGATGTCGATGCCGTAGACGACCTTCGTCACCGTGGGCAGGACCTGGTCGGAGAACTTGACCTCGCCGACGCCGAGCGCCCGGCCGCGCCCCGGCGCACCGAGCCAGCCGAGATGGAAGCCGACGAGCTGCCAGAGGGCGTCGAGGCCGAGGCAGCCCGGCATCACCGGATCGTTCTTGAAGTGGCAGCCGAAGAACCAGAGGTCCGGGCGGATGTCGAACTCCGCCAGCACGTGACCCTTGCCGTGGGCGCCGCCCTCCGACCCGATGGAGACGATGCGGTCGAACATCAGCATCGGCGGCAGCGGGAGCTGCGCGTTTCCGGCGCCGAACAGTTCGCCCCGTCCGCAGGCGAGCAATTCCTCATAGGAATAGTGCGAGGCCCTGCCGGGCGCGACGGTCGACGGGGTGGTGCCCGACGGAGCGTTCGAATCGGAAGCGGAAGACATGATGAGCGGATCGGTCCTCGAAATGACGCCAGGGGCGGGCGAGCCCCCATACGATATGGCCGTTTGCCTCCGGAGATGACCGGCACGCACCGGTCCCGCCGAAGAACGCAGCGCGAAATCGGCGCCTCGTTAGCACAGGGCCTGTGCGCCTCAAAGCAGCACGGTCGAACCGCAACCCGTCGCAGCAAACAAGGATCCACGATCGCGAGGCCGAAGATTCCGACGCGGTGATCGGCGGTCCCGCCGGGCCGACCTGCGTCGGCCCGGCTGCATCGTCGACGCGGATGCCAGCCGTGCACGCGCGTCGGGTTGCGGCGGGGCGAGGGGTTCCGTATACCTAGGGTCTCAAGTTCCGTATTTGCGTGGGATGTTTATCAGCCCGATGTCGAACCTTCTGCCTCTGCAGGCCGTGTTGAACGCCCGGGCCACCGTTCCCGTCGGAGATGCGGCGGCCGGCCGGAGCGGCTGTCCTCTGTCGACGCTGCGTGATCGTCTGCGCCGGGCGGGCCTGCGCCCGACCCGTCAGCGCTTGTCCCTCGGCTGGCTGCTGTTCGGCCGCGGCGACCGTCACCTCACGGCGGAGATGCTCTACGACGAGGCCATGCGGGCCAAGGTGCCGGTCTCGCTGGCGACGGTCTACAACACCCTGCACCAGTTCACGGAAGCGGGCCTCCTGCGCCAACTCGCGCTCGATGGCTCGAAGGCCTATTTCGACACCAACCCGAGCGAGCACCACCACTTCTTCCTCGAAGACGAGGGACAGGTGCTCGACATGCCGGATTGCGGAATCACCGTCGACTCGTTGCCCGAGGCCCCCGAGGGCATGGAAATCGCCGGCGTCGAAGTCATCGTGCGCCTGCGCCGCCGGGGTCCGGTTGCCCGCAAGGCCTGACCGGAACGGCACCGGACGTGACATTCGAGGCCCGGGCAACCGGGCCTTTTTCTTTGGAAACGGGCGACGCCGACCGCGCAACGATACCGGCCCCGCCGGGTTGACGCTCGCGCCGCCTCGGCACCTCCCCCTGAATACCCGGATCGACATGGCACCCTCCCGCATCGTCTGCGTCCGCCACGGCGAATCGACCTTCAACGCCGCCCATCGCCTGACCGGACGCGACCCCGGCCATGTCGACGCCCGGCTGACCGAGCGCGGACTGGCCCAGGTCCGGTCGGCGCGGGCGGCGCTCCACGACATCCCCTTCGATCTCGTGGTGACCTCGCCGCTGACCCGGGCGATCCAGACCACCCAGGGCATCTTCGGCGATCATCCGAGCCGGCCGCGCATCCTGGTCGAGGTGCTGCACCGGGAATGCCAGGAGAGCAGCTGCGATGTGGGCCGGGCGGCCTCGATCCTCGCCGCCGAATTTCCCGATGTCGCCGTCGATCATCTCCCCGAGATCTGGTGGCACGCCGAGGGCGAGCCCGACGCCGGCGGCGTGCATATCGAGCCGCGCGCCCTGTTCGACGCCCGCGTCCGAGGCTTTCGCGACTGGCTCGCGGCCCGGCCCGAGCGCAGCATCGCGGTGGTCGGCCACGGGACGTTCTTCTTCCACCTCACCGGGACCTGGCTCGACAATTGTCAGACGGTGGCGTTCGATCCGACGGCCGTGCCCGCGCACGCCTGAGTTCGGCTCTCAGCGCGCCCGCGCGGCGTCGAGGCGAGCCCGTGCCACCTCGGCATCGATCATGGGAGATCCGCGTCCGAGTTCGAGGGCCTCGTCGAGGATCGACACGGCCGCCGCCCAGGTGCCGTCCACGAACGGAGCGGCTCCCTCCGCGACCTCGGCGGCACAGCGTGCATCGCTGAACGCCTTCATGGCGGCGGACGCCGTCCGCGCCACCGCCGAGGCACGCGCCCCTCGTGCCCAGGCGCGTCGGTGCGAGGCGGCATCCGCCATGGCTCCGCCCTGCCACGCCGCGGCCTTTGCCGCCGCCATCGCCTGAAAGGCGTCGTGCGCGCCATCGCAGCGGGCGGCGAGGGCGGACAGGCCGGCGCCGTCGAGGAGCGGGGGCAGGATGCGGCGAACGCTCGCCATCGCCAGGAAGGTCACGCGCCGGGCCTCGGTCTCCGGGTCGTCCGCCGAACCGGAGAGGCGCAGCACGAAGGCCATCAGCCGGGGGCGCTCGGCATCCGGCATGGCATCGTTGAGCCCGAGGGCGTAGGCGGCCAGGGGTTGGGAGAAACAGGGCGGGCAGTCGGCCGAGGCACGCACGGCCCGGTAGGGCAGGCCGGCGGCGACGATGGCGGCCTCGTTGATGCAGGTGCCGCCGTCGGGGCCGGGGAAATCATGCGACCCCGCCAGGAGGCGCCAGTTCAGGATATGCTCGAAGCCCGCCGCCATGCCCGCGCTCGTTCATTCGCCAGAGCTGCAGACTGGCACGGGCCCGGGCCCTTGGCGAGCCCGGCCGTCAGCCGGCCAAGTCAGCCGGCCGAGTCCGCTGGCCAAGTCAGCCTCCGAGGTCGGCCGCGAGGCCGGCCAGCATGGCGAGGCCGAGCACCAGCACGAAGGCGCCCGCGAGCAGTTCGAGGCCGCCGACCGCCAGGGCACCGCTGCGGCCGCGCCCGCCCGCGAGCCGCAGGGCTAGGGCCTTGGCGAAGACCGCGAGGCTGGCCAGCGCCCCCGTGGTCAGAGCGGTGCCGAGCGCCATGGCCAGGGTCGCGGCGATGCCGGCGGCCAGAAGCCCCTGCGAGGCGGAGAAGACCAGGATGAGCACGGCCCCGGCGCAGGGGCGCGTCCCGGCCGCGAGCACGACGCCCGCCCGCTCCCGCCAGGTCTCGAGGCGGGCCATGGCCGTGGCGTCGGTGAGATGGACATGGCCGCAATCGGGCGCGCAGGACGCGTCCGCCCGGCCCGCCAGGCGTCCGGCCTTGCGCCAGGTGACGCTGAGCCCGAGGAGCGCCACGAGCGCGAAGCTGACCGTCTCGATCAGGCTGCCGGCGCGGGTCATGCCCGAGGCGGTGGCGCCAAGGACCAGCGTGCCGATGCCGACCAGCGCAATGGCGACGAGGGCCTGGAGGAGAGCGGCGGCGAAGCTCAAGGAGAAGCCGCGCGTCAGGGCGCGCTCCCCGGCGACGATGTAGCCGGCGATCACCGCTTTGCCGTGGCCGGGCCCTGCGGCGTGGAAGACGCCGTAGGCGAAGCCGAGGAGCATCATCGGCCCCCAGGCGCCGTCCCGCTTCAGGCCCTGGACGGCGGCCTGGAGGCTGCGGGAGAAGCTCGATTGCAGGGCCAGGATCCAGCCGCCGAGGCCGGTCGCGGCGGGCGCGGCCTCGCGAAATCCGATGCCGAAGGGCGAGCGCGGCGCTGGCGCCAGATTCGGGCTCACCAACCAGGCGAGGCCCATGACGATCAGCGTCGCCAGCGCCACGGCGCCGAGCGCCAGCAAAGCCTGCCGGACGAAGCGTGGACGCGCCGGTGCGGCCTCCAGGGCCGTGCCTACGGACACGCGACGATGATCCGGTTGGCGAACTGGACGCCGTAATTCGAGGCCGAGGTCAGGGCCTCGAAGAAGGCCTCCGACATGCCCGGCTTGGCCTCGGCCGTCTTTCCGTCCGCCGTCTTGCCCTCGGCCGCGGGATCGGCCTTCGGGCGCGTCACCGTGGCGGCGCAGCCGCTGGGGGCGCCGGACAGGCGGGCGACGTCGGTCCCTTCCGCCAGCGCGAACGACACGAAGAAGGTGGGGTCGTAGACCTCGACGGCCGTGACCCCGCGCCCCTGCGCCACCGGATTCTTCAGGGGCAGGAGGAAGCTCAGGGTCAGCTTGTCGCCCTCCATCGCCATGCGGGGCTCGGTGGGGTCGGCGAAGGCCTGTTCCTTGCCGGCGACCTTCATCTTGGTGAAGTAGGCGAATTCGGCGAGATTCGCGGTGTTTTCGGCGGCAAGGCCCGCGAGCTCGTCCGGGGTCAGCTTGCCATCCTTGTTGGCGTCGAGCCCCTGGGTCACGAAGGCCGAGTAGGAGGCGTCGAAGGTCCAGGCATGGCGGATGCCCGTGACCCGGCCGCCCTCGCCGTAGGCGATCTCCGCCTTGGTGGTCACCCAGACGTGGGGATGGGCAAGGCTCGGCGTGGCGAGGCTCACGGCCGCGAGTGTCGTCCCGAGAATGGTGAGGAGGCGGAGCGGCGCGATCGGCATGGCACGGGACGCTCGCGGCTCAGGGTGAAGAAATCGTAAAGGCGCACCGGCCGCGCAGGCCCGCACCCATCGCCATCTTCCGTCCCAGTGGGGCGAAAGCGAGGCGCCCCGAACTCGCAGACGCAGGCCCTCAGTCGCGCCGGGTCAGCGCGGCGATCTGTGCCCGCTCGTCGGCGCTCAAGGCCTGCGGCGCCGGATCGGTACGGCGGCGCGACAGGCGCCAGAGTCCGAACAGTCCGAGGGCCACCACCGCGACGGGGGTGAGCCAGAGGAGCAGGGTGTGGAGCGCAAAGACCGGGCGCAGGAGCACGTACTCGCCGTAGCGCCCGACCACGTAGGATTGCACCTGCGCGTCGTCGTCGCCGGCCCTCAGGCGCTCGCGCACGATCAGCCGGAGGTCCCGGGCGAGCGGCGCATCGGAATCGTCGATGGACTGGTTCTGGCAGACGAGGCAGCGCAGGCCGGAGGAGATGTCCCGCGCCCGCGCCTCCATGGCCGGGTCCTTCAGGACCTCGTCCGGCTGCACGGCCCTGGCTCCGCCGCTTGCGGCGAGCAGCAGGGACAGCGCGAGCGCCCCGCGCCGGATGAAGGCGCGGCTCATTCGGCGGCGGCCATGTCGGAGGGCAGGGACTTGGGCCTCGCCCGCGCCGGGGCGCCGACGCGCATGCGCCGGTCGGTAAGCGAGACCGCGCCACCGAGCGCCATCACCACGGCGCCGAGCCAGATCAGCAGGACGAGGGGCTTGTAGTAGAGGCGAAGGCCGATGGCGCCCTCCGGCAGCACCTCGCCGAGGCTGGCATAGACCTGGCTCGCGCCGATGGTCAGGAGTCCGGATTCCGTCACCGTCATCTTGCGGCTCGGGTAGAAGCGCTTGCCCGTCTCCACGGTGCCCACGAAGTCGCCGCCCGCATTGCGGACGGTGAGGAAGGCGGTGGTCTCGGCGTAGTTCTCGCCCGCCCGGGGGCCGACCCGGTCGAGGGTCGCCACGTAGGGGCCGGAGGCGAGGGACTCGCCGGGCTTCAGGGTCTTCAACCCCTCCGTGGCCCAGCCCTGCGCGGCGATGCCGAGCACCACCACGCCGACACCCGCGTGGGCGAGCGCGGTGCCCCAGGCCGAGCGCGGCAGGCCCACGGTACGGCGCCAGATCGCGGCGGCACCCCGGGTGCGGCTGGCGCCGTAGCCGCGCGCCCGGGACACGATCTCCATCACCGAGCCGACGACGAGGTAGGCCCCGAGGCCGATGCCGACGGGGGCCATCATCGGTCCCCCCCAGGTCAGCGCCAGCACGGCGAGCCCGACCACGAGGGCCACGGCGAGCGCCGCGAACAGGCGCTGGGTCGCCGCATGCACGTCGCCGCGCTTCCAGGCCAGGGTCTGGCCGAACGGCACGATGAGGAGCAGCGGGATCGCGAGGGGAATGAAGGTGTAGTTGAAGAAGGGCGGCCCCACCGAGATCTTCTCGGCGGTGAGCATTTCCAGGAGCAGCGGATAGAGCGTGCCCACGAACACCGTAGCGCAAGCGGCGGCCAGGAACAGGTTGTTCATCACCAGCGCGCCCTCGCGGGAGATCGGCGCGAAGATGCCGCCCTGGCGCAGCATCGGAGCGCGCCAGGCGAACAGCGTGAACGAGCCGCCGATGAACAGGATCAGGATCGCCAGGATGAAGACGCCGCGCGTCGGGTCGGTGGCGAAGGTGTGGACCGAGGTCAGCACGCCCGAGCGCACGATGAAGGTGCCGAGCAGCGAGAGCGAGAAGGTCAGGATGGCGAGCAGCACCGTCCAGACTTTCAGCGCATCGCGCTTCTCCATGACGACGGTGGAGTGCAGCAGCGCGGTGCCGGCGAGCCAGGGCATCAGCGAGGCGTTCTCGACCGGGTCCCTGAACCACCAGCCGCCCCAACCGAGCTCGTAATAGGCCCAGTACGAGCCCAACGCGATGCCGAGCGTCAGGAAGCTCCAGGCGGTCAGGGTCCAGGGCCGCACGGCCCGGGCCCAGACGGCGTCGATGCGCCCGTCGATCAGCGCCGCGATGGCGAAGGCGAAGGTGATCGAGAAGCCGACATAGCCGATGTAGAGCAGGGGGGGATGCACCGCGAGGCCGAAATCCTGCAGCAGCGGGTTGAGGTCGTTGCCCTCGGCCGGCGCCGGATTGACCCGCGTGAACGGGTTCGAGGTCGTGATGATGAACAGCACGAACACGAAGGTGATCAGGCCCTGCACCGCCAGCGTGTTCGCCCGCAGCGTCGGGGGCACGGAGTCGCGCGCCACAGCCACGAGTGCCCCGAACAAAGCGAGGATCAGGACCCAGAGCAGCATCGAGCCCTCGTGGTTCCCCCATACGCCCGAGAGCTTGTAGATGAAGGGCTTCGTCGTGTGCGAGTTCTCGATGACGTTGAGAACCGAGAAGTCCGACGTGGCGTGGGCGTAGGTCAGCGCGCCGAAGCTGAACAGGATGCAGGCGAAGGCACCGAGCGCGGCCGGCGTCGCCACCGCCCGCAGGGCGCCGTCTCCCGAGCGCGCGGCCCAGACCGGCATCACCGCCTGGACCAGGGACAGGGCGAGCGCCAGCGCCAGCGCGAAATGGCCGACCTCGATCAGCAAGGTGGGATGTCCTTCCGGGTAAGGGTCTGCCGATGGAGCCCGCGCATCATCGCTCGCTGCGCTGGCCGAGGGTCTTGTCGGCAGCCGGCGCGGGCTGCGCCTCGGACGCCTTCGATTCCGACGCTTGGCTCGCGGGCGCGACCGTCATGCCCTTGCCCTCCTGCCAGCGCCCCTGCGCCTTGAGCGCGTCGGCGACCTCGCGCGGCATGTAGGATTCGTCGTGCTTGGCCAGCACAGTGTCGGCTCGGAACACGCCGCCGGGCTGCAGGGTACCCTCCGCCACCACGCCCTGGCCCTCGCGGAACAGGTCGGGCAGGAGGCCGCGATACTGGACCTGCACGGTGGCGTTGGTGTCGGTCACCGAGAAGTCGACGGTCTGGTCCGGCCCGCGCTGCAGCGAGCCGTCCTTGACGAGGCCGCCGAGGCGGAAGCGCGTGCCCGGCGTCACGACCTGCGAGGCCACCTCGGTGGGCGAGCGAAAGAACACGATCGACCCGCTCATCGCCGACAGGATCAGGCCGAGCGCCAGGGCCAGCACGGCACCGCAGGCAGCGATCAGGGCGAGGCGGCGGCTCTTGCGGGTCACAGGCGGCTCTTGCGGGTCACGGGAAGCTCTCGCGGGTCAGAGGTGTCGGTTCCGTTTCGGTGGGCTCGCGTGGTGCGTCGGGCGCCTGCGAACATGATCCAGGATAAGACTTTGGGTTGCTCCCGGTGTCGGCCGGCCGGCTGGCGCGGTCAAGGGCCGGAGCCGGGACCGATTGTCAGAGGGGGCGGAGCCGGCCGGGCTCGGGCGGCGTCCCTAGGGCCTGGCCGCCTGCCCCGGGGAGCGAGGCGGCGCCGGGCGAAGCCCGAGTTCGCGCGACAATTCGTCGAGGCGCTCGATCGCACCCGGATCGGGGCTCAGGGCCATGCGGGCTCGATCCAGGGCCTGGACCGCACGCTCGCGCTCGCCGAGCACGCTGTAGGACCGCACGAGGCGCAGCCAGTCGTCGACGCTGCCGCCCTTGGCCGCGAGACGGCGGTCGAGGCCAGCCACCATGCTGCGGATGGCGGCGTCGCGCTCGGCCACCGGCATCGCCTTGACCGCCGCAACGGCGGCCTCGGTGCCGGCGCGCCCCGCATCGTCGGAAGGTGCGGGCGCGATAGGCGCCGGAGCGGCGGTGAGGCCGGCCTCCTGCGCCATCGCGTCGAGACGCTCCCTGGCCTCGGGATCGTCCGCGAGCGCCTTGCGCGCCCGCTCCAGGGCGGCGCTGGCCTTGTCGCGCTCCTTGAGCACCCCGTAGGAGCGCACCAGCCGGAGCCAGTCGTCGAGGCTGCCGCCCCGGTCGACGAGCCGCTTGTCGAGGCTGTCGACCATGGCGCGGATGGCGCCGTCACGGCTGGCCGGTGGAAGGGCCTGGAGCGCGGCGGCCGCGCCGGAATCGGGGGCCTGGCCTGGGGCCTCCCCCCTCAGGCGCGTCAGGTTCTCGGTGACGAGGGGAAGCCAGGGTGCATCGGCGGGTGCCGCGTCCGCCATGGCCTGGAGGCGCCGGATCGCCCCGGGGATGTCGCCGTCGAGTTCGGCCGCCCGCGCCAGGTAGAATTGCGGCTTGGCGACTTGGCCGTCGAGGTCGATCGCGCGCTGGAAGATGGTCTTGGCCTGAGGTGGAATGGCGCCGTTGGCGCCAGCCACCAGGGCTTCGCCCCAATCGGACAGGCGCAGTGGCGTCTCGCCGAGCAGCCGGGTCGCGGCCTCGTAGGCGTGCGCCGCGTCGTCGAAGCGCCCCATCCGCATGTAGACGGGGGCCAGCACCGACCAGCCGCGCCCGTCCGTGGGCTCGGCGGCGAGCCGGGCCTCGATCTGGGCGATGGCCTTGAGGAGATCCTGGTCGGCGTTCTGCACGGATTGGCGCTCGGCCGCGCCCTGGGCCGGCATGTGCGGCGAGCCGTAGATCCCGTAGGCGATCAGCGCCACGAGGGGGATGGTGGAGAGGGCGAAGGCGGAGGCCGCGCGGCGCTGGCGCAGGGCCGGCTCGGCCATGCCGGGAACGACGGGGACGCCGGCCCGGTTGGCCCGCAACAGGCGGCGCGCCGCTTCCGTACGGGCGGCCTCGGCCTCGGGGGCGGCGATCAGGCCGCGCGCCTCGTCGCGTGCGATCTCGCGCAGCTGATCCTCGTAGAAGCCCGTCTCGGTGGCGAGTCCGCCGGTCTCCGGCGTGACGGCCGGATGCGGACGGCGCGACATCGGCCAGAGCAGGGCGAGCACCGCCGCGCCGGTCATGAACGCCAGAATGAACCAGAGTGCCGTCATCACGCCCCAGATGCTGCCCCGCCCGCATGTAGACGCGGCTCTCCGCCGGCACGATGCGGACCTCGGGCGACACGGTGTCACGCGCGGCTGTCGGTGAGCGGGTTGCAACCTTAGCGGATACGTCCGGCGGATCAATCGGACGCCCTGGCTCGGCCTCAGTGCGGGGTGACGCCCGCCGGCGCGTCGCCCGGCACTTCGATCACCGCCCGCAGGCCCCCGAGGGTCGCCTCCTCCAGGCGGAAGCGCCCGCGATAGAGGGCGGCGAGATCGGCCACGATGGAGAGGCCGAGCCCGGATCCCGGCTTGGTCTCGTCGAGGCGGCGGCCGCGCCCGAGCACCGCCGCCCGGTCCTCGGGGGCGAGGCCCGGCCCGTCATCCTCGATGGCCACGAGAAGGTGGGGATAATCGTCCTTGCCCACGGCCTCGGCCCGGATCGCCACGCGGCCCTGGGCCCATTTCGAGGCGTTGTCGACGAGGTTGCCGATCATCTCCTCGAAATCCTGACGCTCGCCCCGGAAGCGCAGGCCCGCCGGCACGTGGACCTCGTAGGCGATGTCCTTGTCGCGGTAGATCTTGCCGAAGGTGCGCACCAGGCCGGCGAGCGCCGGCTCGACCTCCGTCGAGGTGCCGAGCGTGCCGGCGAGCGCGGCGGCGCGGGCGCGGTCGAGGTGATAGTTCACCTGGTCGCGCATCACCGCGGCCTGCTCGCGGATCTTGGCCGCGACTTCCCCCGGCGCGTCGGCGGCACCCACCTCGTTGACGATGATCGAGAGCGGGGTCTTGAGGGCATGCGCGAGGTTGCCGACCTGGGTGCGCGCCCGCTCCAGGATCTCGCGATTGGTCTCGATGAGCAGGTTCACCTCCCCCGCCAGGGGCGCGATGTCACGCGGATACTCGCCGGTGATCCGGTCGGATTCGCCCCGCCGGATGGCGCCGAGCGCCGTGCGCAGCTTGGCGAGCGGCGCCAGACCGAAGCGGATCTGCAGCAGCGTGGTGAGTGCCAGCGACAGGCCCAGCAGGCCGAAGGTGACCATCAGCGAGAACCGGAAGCGGTCGACGTCGTTCTCGATCTCGTCGGCGGGCCCGGCCACCCGAACGGTGTAGCGGCCCTCCTCGCCGAGATCGACGTCCCGCTCGATGATGCGCAGGCGGCGCTCGTCCTGCGCCCGGCCGTAGCCCTGGCGGATCTGGCCGACGCCGGCCTTGGTGTCGGGGGTGCCCGCCGCCTTCAGGGGCACGCCGACCAGCGAGCGCGAGGTGCGCAGGTCGCGGGGCTTCGCGTCCGCCCGCCCGATCTGCCAGTACCAGCCGGAGAGCGGCAGGTCGAAGCGCGGGTCGCTCAGGGTGAAGGAGCGGCTCTCGGGATCGTTGGGCGAGACGAGGTCGGTGGCGAGGTTGTTGGCATAAACGAGGAGCCGGCTGTCGAAGGCGCGCTCGGTGTTCTCGCGGTACAGGGTGGTGAGGATCCAGGCGGCGATGAGCAGGATCGCGGAACTCGCCAGCAGCGCCGAGGTGGCGAGGCGCACGGCGATGGAGCGCCGACGCATCGGGAGCCAGTTGGGAAAGGCGATCATGCGGGTCTCGTCGTCATGCGTGATCCGCGTCTCGTTATGCGCCCGATACGGCGACGGATTGGTGTAGACGCGGCGACAGCCTTATGTACATGCGTGGGATGAAAGGATCGACCATGGCGCTTCACATCCGTGACCCGGAGACCGACCGCCTCGTGCGCGCGCTCGCGGAACAGAAAGGCATCGCCCTCACGGACGCGATCAAGCTGGCTGTCGGAAACGAATTGCGCCGCGAGACCGAAAAGCCCAGCTTGCGCGACCGGATTCGGCCGATCCAGGAACGCATCGCCTCCTACCCACCCACCGGGCTCGAAGCCGACAAAGCCTTCTACGACGAACTCAGCGGTGATGCCTGATGTTTGTCGACGCGTCGGCCCTCGTGGCGATCCTGACATCGGAGACCGGCAGCGACGAACTCCTCGATCGCCTGGAACTCGCCTCCGACCGATGCACGTCCGCTATTGCCGTCTATGAAACGGTGCTGGCGTTGTGCCGGAAGCGGCAGAGCCATGTCGACATCGTGCAGGCGGACCTGTCCGCCTTCCTGAAGGCCGCCGACATCCACCTTGTGGCGATTCCACCGGAGGCGGGCGTGCGGGCGATCGAAGCCTTCGCTCGCTACGGCAAGGGAACAGGTCATCCGGCCCAACTCAACATGGGTGATTGCTTCGCCTATGCGATGGCGACGATCCAGGCCGCTCCCCTGCTCTTCAAGGGAAACGACTTTTCGCAGACCGACCTCGCCGGAACGCGCTGACATCACACCCGCGGCGGCGGCTGGGTCGGGTCCACGAGGTAGCCGAGGCCCCGCACGGTCTGGATCAGGTCCACCGCGAGCTTCTTGCGCAGGCGGCCGACGAAGACCTCAATGGTGTTCGAGTCGCGGTCGAAATCCTGGTCGTAGAGGTGCTCGGTGAGTTCGGCCCGCGAGACCACGCGGCCGGTGTGGTGCATCAGGTAGGACAGCAGGCGGTACTCGTGGCTCGTCAGCTTGACGGGGTTTCCGTCCACGAAGACGCGGCCCGAGCGGGTGTCTAGCACCACCGGCCCGCAGGCGATCTGGCTGGTGGCGTGGCCGGCCGCGCGCCGCAGGAGGGCGCGCACGCGGGCCATCAGCTCCTCCATGTGGAACGGCTTGGTGACGTAGTCGTCGGCGCCGGCGTCGAAGCCGTCGACCTTGTCCGACCAGCGGTCCCGCGCGGTGAGGATGATGACGGGCGTCTTGATGCCGGCCCGGCGCCATTTCTGGAGCACGCTGACGCCGTCGGTCTTGGGCAGGCCCATGTCGAGGATGATCGCGTCGTAGGGCTCGTTCTCGCCGAGATAGCCGCCCTCCTCGCCGTCGAAGGCCTTGTCGGCCACGTAGCCGGCCTCCTCGAGGGCGTTCACCACCTGCCGGTTGATGTCCCGGTCGTCCTCCACCACGAGCAAGCGCACGGTCCCGAACTCCTACGATACTGGCCTGGAACACGTCCTGCCCGAGTGCCGCACGTTAGACGGCTCCCGCCTTACGCGAAACACGCTTGCCGACCTCACGGACCGGTCACCTGCCCGGTGGTGGCATCGACCATGACGTGGACGAACTGCCCGTCCCGGCGCAGGGCGGTCAGGAAATAGACCAGCGTCTCGTCGTTCCGGCAGAGGCGCGCCCGCTGGATCTCCGCCCGCGGGATGACCTGTCGCGCGGCGCGGATCGCCGCCACGGGGGCGATCACCCGCTTGTCGGCCACCGCCTCGCGCAGGTCCGCCGCGCTGAGGCAGGTCTCGCTGCGGGGCATGGCGGTCAGCGGCACCGCGACGGTGCCGGTCCCGGGGGTCTCCTCCGCGAGCGTGTCGATCGAACCCGTCGCGAACCCCGCGACGGTCAGTCCGATCAACAACAGGGCGAGGAGGATACGCATGGACCGGAGATCTAGGCTCGGGGCACTGAATGCGCCCTGAATGCGGAGCCAAGCACAACCTCGGCCATTCGGTTCCCGACCCGGCCGCGCGGGCAGGGTCGGGCTGCGCGGGCGTCGGGACGGCGGGGTCAGCCGAGGCCGCCGTCCGGCGTGGTCAGGCGGGCCAGGGTCGCCTCCAGCATCGTGCCGATCGGAACCTGATCGTCGATGTGATCGAGGGCGGCTTTACGCAGGGCCTGCGTCGAGCGCTCGAAGCGCCCGCGGGCGACCCGCAGGCGTAGGGCCGCGCTGCGGCGGCGATCCGGGTGCCGGGTGAGCAGGCGGCGGATGCGGTTCATGGCGTCGTCCTCAGGGGCGGGGCCGGGGCTCGGCGAGCCGGCGCAGGATCTCGTCGAATTTCTCGCGCGCGCGCTCGTCGTTGCGCTCGATGCCGCGCGCGATCTCGGCCGCGAGCCGCGACAGGTCCTCGAGCACGCGGGTCCGGCTCTCGAGGGCCGCCGCCACGGCGGCGTTGGTCTGCGAGGCGCGTTCGAGCGCCGTGGCGGTCGCCCCCGTATCGCCGAGGCGCGCCTCCTGCGCGCGAAGCGATTCTCGGTGCAGGTGGAGGCAGGCGAGCCCGAGCAGGACGGCGACGATCCAGCCGGCGCCTTCCTGGGAGACGAGGAGACGCGCGGCTTCGAGGGCGATCTTTTCCAAGGTCCGATCTCCTCAAAAGGGGTCCGATCTCCTCAAAAGGCGCGATCCCCATCGCGACGCCGCGCCGTCAGGGCGCGGACCGCGACCGGGACGCCCGCGTCGCCCGCAAGGCCGGGGCGAGGGTGTTGGCCTCCGTCGCCGCCTCTTCGAGGGGCAGGCTGCGGAAGACCTTCTCGCCGAGCCCGTCGATTCCGCCGGCCGCGCGCACGAGCCAGCCGGGCGCCTGGTCGAGGGCGTGCTGCACCGCGCCCGCGATCACCGCCGAGCCCACCGGCACCGTCAGGGTCCGCCCGCGCACCGCGCCCGCCACGGCGTTGATCGCGTAATCGCCGACGTTGCGCACGAGGCGCTCGACCAGGGTGGTGGTGACGAGCACCCGCAGCGGCCCGGCCAGGCGCGCCAGGGCCGCCAGCGCGGCGGTCGCGGCCAGGGGCACCAGCACGGAGCCCAGGCCCTGGACGGCGCTGGCGAGGACGTCGCCCCAGGGCAGGGCGACGGCCGCGCCCTGTGCGGCGCACGGGCTGGCGAGGGCCACCAGCATCGCGACGCCGAGGGCGAGCGGGCGGGAACGGCGCAGGGACAGGATGTTCATGGGACGCTCCGGGAGCATGAGGGTCGGGGAGGGGAGGGAAGGGGAGTGTCGGGAAGGGAAAGGGGATCGCGGCGGGATCAGGCGTCCCGGCCCGTGCGGCTTCGCAGGGCGGACCACAGGCGTGCCCAGGCGCCCGGCTTCCCCGGGGCGGGCTCCGCCGGCGGGGCGCCG
>NZ_JAQGKL010000301.1 GCF_028290105.1 Methylobacterium sp. | reverse complement strand
GCAAAGCCGCGATCAGCGGCAGCGCCGGCGCGTCGGGCAGGACGGGATTGGCGCGGTAGGCCGCGATCAGCGCCCGCCGCTGCTCAGCCGACAGGGCGGCGCTCGCCGTCATCCCCGCCGCGCCGCCTCAGGCCTGCGACCTCAGGAGGTCTTTTCGACCTGGGCGTATTCCAGCTCGACCGGCGTGGCGCGGCCGAAGATCGACACGGCGACCTTGAGGCGCGACCGGCTCTCATCGATTTCCTCGACGGTGCCGTTGAAGGAGGCGAAGGGACCGTCGGAGACGCGCACCGTCTCGCCGATCTCGAAGGAGACGGAAGGCTTCGGACGATCGACGCCCTCGGCGACCTGACCCTTGATGCGCTCGGCCTCCGAATCCGGGATCGGAACCGGCTTCGACTTGTCGGCGCCGAGGAAGCCCGTCACCTTCGGGGTGTTCTTGATGAGGTGGTAGACCTCGTCGGTCAGGTCGCACTTCACGAGGACGTAGCCGGGGAAGAACTTGCGCTCGGCATCGACCTTGCGGCCACGACGTACCTCGACGACCTTCTCGGTCGGGACCAAGACCTCGTCGAACAGCTCCATCAGGCCACGCTGGGCCGCCTGATCCTTGATGGATTGCGCGACCTTGTTCTCGAAATTCGAGTAGGCGTGGACGATGTACCAGCGCTTCGACACGGTTCTCACCAAATCCTGACGTCGGTCGACCCGTTCGCGCCAGCGCGTTCGGATCGAGGAGTTATTTTAGGCGCCGACCCCGAGGATCAGGGTCACGAGATAGCGCAGCGCCTGATCCACGACCGTGAAGAAGATGCTCGCCACCACCACCATGATGAACACCATCACGGTGGTCACCACGGTCTCCTTGCGGGTCGGCCACGTGACCTTCCGGCCCTCGTCGCGAACCTGGGCCAGGAACTCGGCGGGACCGACGCGCTTGGGCGCGGGACGCGCCGGCGGGGTGGCCCGGGGGGGCGTCGGCGTGGTGGAGCCGCGCTGCGGGGTGCGCGCAAGGTCCACTTTCTTCGATGCTTCGTTCGATGCCATGGCGCCAACAACAGGGAAATCGACCCGAGCTTCGGGAAAGCACGATGCGGCGGCTCCAGGAGGAGCCTGCATCGACGGCCTTCATCGATCTCGGAAGGCGACCGCTCTAACGCAAGTCACCGGGCTTGTCGACTGCGCCCGGCCGGATGTCGCGATGAAGCGATCTGCTAGAAATGAAGAAGATGGGGAGGGTCTGAAGATCTGACGCGGCCAAGTGGCAAGGATCCAAATGGCAGGAGTGGAGGGACTCGAACCCGCAACCTCCGGTTTTGGAGACCGGCGCTCTGACCAGTTGAGCTACACTCCTACGCGCCGCGCTCCAATGCCCGATCCCCGGGGCGGGCGCAAGAGGGGGAAGCGTCGAGACGGAAAAATCCCGACACCGGTCGACGCTTCGCCTTGTCTTCCAGTCTATGGGCCGCTCGTGGTGCCGGCGTTGTCCGATCCTACGATCGGCCGTGCTGGGAGAGTTCGAACGGCGTGAGCGGACGCAGACCGGTCGCGGAATAGGAGAACAGCTCGCGGCTGCGGCTGTAGGGACCTCGCTGCATGAAGTCGGCGGCGGTCCTGGCGAGGCTGACTTTCTCGGCGCTGTCGGGCGTCCAGGCGATCAGGATGTCCCGGGTCGGGACGGTGACGACGATGCTGGGCGTGCCGAGGCCCTCGCGGATCTGGTCCATGACCATGGGGACCAGAAGGCGCGCGCCCGCATAGCTGCTCTCGTCGGCGTGGGTGGCATACTTACCGCGCACACCCGTCTCCGAAATGTGGATTTCGGCGCCACCTGAGGCTTGCGCGAGGTTCTCGATGGCGATCCGCTCGATGGTGCTCTGATCCACGCCCCAGGCGTCGAAGATCGGCCGGTTCACGAGCTGGTAGCGATTCGCCTCGTCGAGGGCGTAGGCCACGAGGAGCCGCTCCGAGAAGCTGCGGCAGGTGAGGTCAGGCGCCTGTTCGCGATATTCGTTGGGGACGAGCTGGATGCGCAGGCGCTTCGAGGCCAGCAGAAAGCCTTCGCGCGTGCCGCCCTTGGTGGTCGTCGGGCTCGCCACCGGACGCACGAAATCGAGGATCACCGCCCGGCGTCGCGTGCCCGTCAGGTCGGCGACCATGGCATTCAGGTTGTCGAGGAACAGTGTCTTGTTGCCGAGGGTGATCTGCCTCGGGTCGGGGTCGAGGGTGAACGCCACGCCGGGGAAATCGCTGCGCAGGATCGCCACGATCTCGTCGCGCAGCGCCCCGCTGCGCAGATCGTCGGCGCGTACCCGCCCCGCCGCCATGCTCGCGAAAGTTGTGGCTCCGGCCGCAAGAATGAACCGACGGGTAAGTGATTCCGGCTTCTTGCCCATGAAACAGACCCCGGCCTACAACCTGGGGTTATCAAACGACGAAGCCCACGATCCGTCAAGCGGATCGCGGGCCTCGACATGACGATCGAACGCGAACCGACGCAGCGTGAGCTGCCGCCGGTTTTGCCTACTCGTTGATGGCGGCGACGACGCCTGCGCCGACGGTACGTCCGCCTTCACGGATGGCGAAGCGCAGCTTCTCTTCCATGGCCACCGGGACGATCAGGGTGACGTCCATGGTCACGCTGTCGCCGGGCA
>NZ_JAQGKL010000220.1 GCF_028290105.1 Methylobacterium sp. | reverse complement strand
ATCACGCTCAGGCGCCCACTGCTCGTCAAGGGCGAGCCGGGCACCGGCAAGACCATGCTGGCCGAGGAGGTTGCGCAGGCGCTCGACATGCCGCTGCTGCAGTGGCACATCAAGTCGACGACCAAGGCGCAGCAGGGCCTGTACGAGTACGACGCGGTGTCCCGCCTGCGCGACTCGCAGCTCAAGGACCTCGAAGGCGGCGAGAAGGTCAAGGACATCCACAACTACATCCTGCGCGGTGTGCTGTGGCAGGCCTTCACGGCCGACCGGCCGGTGGCGCTGCTGATCGACGAGATCGACAAGGCCGACATCGAATTCCCCAACGACCTGCTGCGCGAGCTGGACCGCATGGAGTTCTACGTCTACGAGACGCACGAGATGGTCAAGGCCGTGCACCGGCCGGTGGTGTTCATCACCTCCAACAACGAAAAGGAACTGCCGGACGCCTTCCTGCGCCGCTGCTTCTTCCACTACATCAAGTTTCCGGACGCCGAGACCCTGAAGGCCATCGTCGAGGTGCATTATCCCGGCATCAAGCATCGCCTCGTCGAAGTGGCCCTGCGCGTCTTCCTCGAAACCCGCGAGGTGCCCGGCCTCAAGAAGAAGCCCTCGACCTCGGAACTGCTCGACTGGCTCAAGCTCCTCGTCTCCGAGGACATCGCGCCCGAGACGCTACGCGAGCGCGACGGCCGCAAGTTCATCCCGCCGCTGCACGGCGCGCTCCTGAAGAACGAGCAGGACGTCGGCCTGTTCGAGAAGCTCGCCTTCATGATGCGGCGTGAACAGCGCGGCAGCTGACCGGCCCGTCGAAACGACCCCTGGCGCGGACACGGCGCGGGACCAGATAGGTCGGGTCACCGCGTCTGTCCTCGCAGCGGAACGTCCCCATGAAACTGAAGAAGCTCGGCCGCACAGGCCTCGACATCTCGCCCCTCTGCCTCGGTTGCATGACCTACGGCGTGCCCGAGCGCGGGCCCCATCCCTGGACCCTGCGCGAGGATGAGAGCCGTGTGCTGATCCGCCAGGCCCTCGATCTCGGCATCAACTTCTTCGACACCGCCAACTACTACTCGGACGGGACGAGCGAGGAGATCGTCGGCCGGGCGCTGCGCGACTTTGCCGATCGCGATGCCATCGTGCTCGCGACGAAATGCTACTTCCCCCTCAAGAGCCAGCCCAATGCCGGCGGCCTTTCGCGAAAAGCCATCTTCGCCTCCATCGATGCGAGCCTGAAGCGGCTCGGGACCGACCATGTCGACCTGTTCCAGATCCATCGCTGGGATTACGGCACGCCGATCGAGGTGACGCTGGAGGCGCTGCACGACGTGGTGAAGGCCGGCAAGGCCCGCTACATCGGCGCGTCCTCGATGTTCGCCTGGCAGTTCGCCAAGGCGCTGTTCACCGCCGACCGCTACGGCTGGACCCGGTTCGCGACGATGCAGGACCACTACAACCTCCTCCACCGGGAGGAGGAGCGGGAGATGCTACCGCTCTGCGTCGACCAGGACATCGCCGTTTTGCCGTGGAGCCCCCTGGCGCGCGGGCGCCTGACCCGCGACTGGGATGTCCGCAGCGCTCGCCAGGACAGCGACGATGTTGGTCGGCACCTCTACGCCTCGGCAGAGGCAGCGGACCGCGCCATCGTGGAGCAGGTGGCAGCCATCGCCGCCGCGCGCGGTGTCCCCCGGGCACAGGTGGCCCTGGCCTGGGTCCTGCAGAAATCCGCCGTGACCGCGCCGATCATCGGAGCGTCCAAAACCAGCCACCTGGACGACGCGGTGGCGGCCCTGGATCTCGTGCTGACGCCGGAGGAGATGCTGGCCCTCGAAGCGCCCTACACCCCGCACCCCGTCGTCGGTTTCAGCTAGGATCGCGGACAGTCCGGCGCTCGCTTTATTGCCGCTGCTCCGATCTGCACGTCTCTGTTCGGAAAGTCTCAGTCCGCATGCGTCGCCTCATTCTCCTACGTCACGCCAAGTCCGATCGTCCGGCGGGCGTTTCCGACCTCGACCGCCCCCTGAATTCGCGTGGCAAGCGCACGGCGCCGCGCGTCGGAGAATATCTCGCGGCGGAAGGCTTGCGGCCGGATGCCGTCGTGGTCTCGCCCTCCTTGCGGACGCGCCAGACCTGGGACGCGGTACAGCCGGCCTTGAAGGGGCCGGAGCCGGAGATCGTGCAGGCGATCTACGAGGCGCCGGATTCCGCCCTGCTCGCCGTCCTGCGGTCGACCCCCGACACGGCGGCGAGCCTCCTGATGATCGGGCACAATCCCGGGCTTCAGGAACTGGCGCTGCGTCTCGCGGGCTCCGGCGACAAGACGGGACGCAAGCGCCTCACCGTCGAATTTCCCACGGCTGCCGTCGCGGTCATCGATTTCGAGGGCGAGACCTGGGGTTCGGTCGCGGCGGGCAGCGGCCGGCTGGAGCGCTTCGTCGCCCCGCGAGAACTCGACATCAACGACTGAGCGAACCCGGCGTAACGACGTAGAATGAACCGTTCGACGGCGCGGGCCGTTGCCCTGGTCCCCGGCAAGCTTCGCAGATCCCGTGCTCCTGACCACGCTCCTCGTCCTGACGACGCTGCTGCCGCGCCTCGACGAGGCGGTGCCGGACCTCCGACTCAACCTTCGGATGTGGAGCGCGGCCCTGCAGGGGCTGGAGGAAAAGCCCGTGGCTTTCCCTGTCTTCCAGCCCGAGGCGCGGGCGGTCTCGAACTGGCGCGTGCAGGCCGGGGACGCCTTGCGCCCGGCATCCCTCGCCTTGGTGGCGCGTTACGCCGCGACCGAGCCGGCTTTCGTGGCGCGCTGCGTGAAGCTGAACAATTACTGGTGCATCAAGCGCGCGCGCTGGAACGGTGAGATCGGCGCGGATGCCGAGGGCCATACGGGGTTCGCCACCGCCGCCGACGGTGCTGACGCGGCGGCACAATTGCTCCGGCGCTATTACCGCGAGTTCGGGAGACGTTCCGCGCTGGCGATCGTCCGGCGCTGGGCTCCGGCGGAGTGCCGGATCGGTGGCGGGATGCCGGCGGCGCGCGGGCCCTCTTCGAAGGTATCGGGCGATCTCGCACCGCGTGGGATCGGCCGAACGCTGCGGGCGCGCTTTCTCGCCCGCAACACGCGCGGCGGCGTGCCGCGCGCGGCTATCGCTGGACGAGGTGGGCCCTTGCGCATCCAGCCCTGGTCGCCGCTGGCCCGGATGGGCGCGCACCCGCGCAGGATGGCGGCCGCCTTACCGAAGCCCGCCACCGAATCGCAGGGGGCGACCGCACGGGCATCCAGCGGAGGCGTGCCTGCGAAGAGCAACCTGCTGGTGCGGCCGTCGCAACTCCTGGCAAAACCTTCCACGATCATCGCCAAGCCGTCGGTGCTGCTCGTGGAGCCCAGCGCCGTCCTCGGCCAAGCGAGCGCCGCCTCGCGCCCGGAGACACGGGGTCCTGCCTCGTCGACCACGCTCCTGCAGAAACGCTTCGTCGCCGAATCCGCCGCGCTGCCGGCTATCGCGGCCGGTGTCCCGGCGATCCCGCTCCTCGATCTCAGCGTGCCGGCGCCGCTCTGCGCCAACGACGAGACGCGCATCCGCAACTATGCCGCGCGCATCGCCGGTAGCGTCGGGCTCAAGGTCGACGACGATCTGGCGCTTTTCAGCCCCGAGGGCCGCCCTTTGCCCAACCTGCGGGCGGTGATGCTCGCGATGTCGAGCGTCGAATTGGGGAGCCTGCGCGCCGGGCCGGCCCTGGTCGAGGCCGCGATTGCGCGCCTCGATGCGATCACCCTGGCCGCGCTCTCCACACGCCAGCCCTGATGGTCCCGTCCGCGTCCGACAAGCCTTGCGGTGGCGTATGCGGCGCGCCACCTCAGCGGCATCGCGCCGGGCGTCCCGCGTCGCCGTCCTTTTCGTCCTCCCTCGACAGGTTGCCATGAACAGCTTCGCCGCGCGTGCGGGTTCCGCGGTCAAGGCCTTCGCCGAGGCGTCGAGCGACCTGTTGATCCAGCCGACCCTGCGCCTCGGCGTCACCGGCCTGGCGCGCTCCGGCAAGACCGTGTTCACGACGGCGCTGATCCATCACCTCGTCGAGGCGCATGCCATGCCAGCCTTCGCGCCGGCGCACGAGGGCCGCCTGCGCCGCGCCCGGCTGGTGCCTCAGCCCGACGACGACATTCCCCGCTTTCCCTACGAGGAGCACTACGCGGCGCTGACCGAGCAGCGCCTGTGGCCGCGCTCCACCGACCGGATCAGTCAGTTCCGGCTCGCCATCGAGTACGAGCGCAGCGGGACCTGGCGCTCGGGGCCGGGCACCCTGATGCTCGATGTGGTCGACTATCCCGGCGAGTGGCTCCTCGACCTCGCCCTGATCGACCAGACCTACACGGCATGGTCGCGGGCCACCATCGCGGGCACACGGCGCAGCGGACGCGGCGCGATGGCCGCGCCCTGGCTCGAAACTCTGAAGAACCTCGATCCGCGAGGGCCCCTCGACGAGGTGGTGGCCGAACATGCGAGCACCGCCTTCAAGACCTACCTGTCTGCCCTGCGGGCCGGGCCGGAGGCGGTGGCGACGACGCCGCCCGGCCGGTTCCTGATGCCCGGCGATCTTGCTGGATCGCCGGCCCTGACTTTCGCGCCCCTCGACAACCTGCCCGAGATTCTGGTGCCGAGCAGCCTCGCCGGGCTCATGGAGCGGCGCTTCGAGGCCTACAAGGCCAAGGTCGTCGAGCCGTTCTTTCGCAACCACTTTCAGCGGGTCGATCGACAGATCGTGCTGGTCGACGTCCTGGCGGCGGTGGATGCCGGTCCGGCCGCCCTCGCGGAACTCGAGGAAGCCCTGGACTCGGTGCTTCTGAGCTTCCGCATCGGTCGCAACTCCATCCTGTCGCGTCTGTTCGCACCGCGTGCCGAGCGCATCCTGTTCGCCGCCACCAAGGCGGACCACCTGCACCAGACCAGCCACGACCGTCTCGACGCGTTGCTGCGCCTGCTCGTCTCCCGCGCCATGCGCCGGACGGAAGCCGCCGGTGCCCGCGTCGGCACCGTGGCGCTCGCCTCCGTAAGGGCGACGCGCGAGACCACCATCCACGACGGGGACGAGATCCTGCGGGCGGTCTCGGGCACGCCGGAAGCGGGCGAAACCGTCGGTGAGGAGGTCTTCGACGGCTTGAGCGAAGCGGCGGTCTTCCCCGGCGAGCTGCCGCCCCGACCCGAAGCGGTGCTGGAGGGCGGCGTGCCGCCGGGCTCCCTGCGCTTTCCGCGCTTTCGACCGCCGTTGGTGAAGCCCGACGCGTTAGGGCGCCCCGGTGCCCTGCCGCAGATCCGGCTCGACCGCGCCATGCAGTTCCTCATCGGCGACAAGCTCGCGTGATGCCTGTCAGGATGTTCCGCCCATGAGCTCGACCATGAACGGTCCGACGAACCGCCCCCGCGCCTTCCGCATCCCGGCGGCCGCGCCGCTCGCGAATGCGGAGGGTGTCGCCCCTCCACCGCCCTCTCAGGTGCGGATCGTCGAGGAGCCTTTCGAGATCGTGGAGGCCGCCGACGGGGTCGCGGTGCCGGTGGCCCCGAAGCGCCGCGCGCCCTGGCTCAGCCTGCTCCTGCTTGCCCTCGGCGGACTCGTCTCGCTCGGCATCGGGCTCTCGGTCGAGCGTCTGATCGCCGACCTGTTCAGCGCCGCGCCGTGGCTCGGGGCCGTCGCCCTGGTGTTGCTGGTGCTGGCCGCCGTGGCCTTTCTCGCCATCGTGGCGCGCGAACTCTCCGGCATCTGGCGCGAGCGTCAGATCGAGCGCGTGCGCGGTCAGGCGATCGAGGCCATCGCGACGCGCGACCATACCTCAGCGCAGGCCGTGGTGCGCGATCTGACCGCGCTCTACGCTGACCACGCGGCGCTGGCGGCGGGCCGTTCCCGGCTGGAGACCCTCGGCGACGCGATCCTCGACGTCGATGACCGGATCGGCCTGGCCGAGCACGAACTCCTGGCGCCCCTCGACCGGCAGGTGCGCAATGCCATCGCGGGTGCGGCAAAGCAGGTCTCGGCCGTGACGGCCCTGAGCCCGCGCGCCATCGTCGACGTCGCGTTCGTGGTGTTCGCCGCCGTGCGCCTGCTGCGCCGGATCGCGGCGATCTATGGCGGGCGCCCGGGTTTCCTCGGCTTCCTGCGGTTGGCGCGCGCGGCCTTCGCGCATCTCACCGTCACCGGCGGTATGGCGGTGGGCGAGAGCATGATCCAGCAGGTGCTGGGCCTCGGCATCGCCGCGCGGGTCTCGGCCAAGCTCGGGGAGGGCGTCCTCAACGGGCTCATGACGGCGCGCTTCGGCCTCGCCGCCATGGCGGTGTGCCGGCCCTTACCGTTCGTGAGAGAAACACCGCCGCGTCTGTCGGACGTCGCCGGCGAGTTGCTGAAACCCCTCGGCGACGAGCCGAAGGCCTGAGGTCCGAGGGCGTGGTTTCAAAGGTTCTTCATGAAACCGGCGAGCCGCATCAGTCCCTCCGGCCAGGGGCCGTGCCCGCTCGCGACATTGATGTGTCCCGACTCGCCGGCATCGACCACGACGGCACCCCAGGCGTAGGCGAAATCCTCCGCCCGCGCGTAGCTGCAATACGGGTCGTTCCGGCTCGCGACCAGGAGCGACGGAAAGGGTAGGGGATCACGGGGCACCGGCGCGAACGCGGTCACGCTGGGGGGGAGCTTCGGTGTGGTCTCCACGTCCGGGAATGCGACCAAGAGGGCACCCTTCACGGCGCCGGCCCGGAACTGAGGCGCCGCCTGCACCGCCGCGACGACCCCGAGGCTGTGGGCGATGAGCATAACGGGACGGGTCGCCGCATTCACCGCCGCCGCGATGCGCGTGCGCCAGGCTTCCGCGTCGGGCTCGTGCCAATCGTCCTGCTCGACGATCCGGCCGGTCGAGAGACGGTCGGCCCAGCGGGCCTGCCAGTGTTCATCCTCGGAACCGGCATAGCCGGGCAAGATCAGGATGTCGCAATCGGCAATCTTCATGCGTCGTCCGATAGCGCCTCGCTCCGAAAGCGTCGAGGGGCTAGGCCCTTCCAAGACTTCACGATGCGAATGCGGAAAAGGGGTGGCACCCTTCGATGCCACCCCTTCCGGGACGTCCGATTCTTGACCTGACCGATCTCAACGCTGCTGCGGCGCGGTGCCTCCGGCGCGAGGCGCAGGGCCTGGCTCTTCGGTGCCGCTGGCACGCTGGACCACGGCATTCAGGTTCTCGGGATCGAGGGCGCTTGCCACGAATTCACGACCGCGATCGGTGAAGTCGCGTGCGTAGCGCAGCCCCTGGCCGCGAACCTCGTCGGCCCAGGGACCGACGTTCTGGTCCTCGGTGCGAGTGCGCGGCAGGAGAGCACCGATCAGCATGCCGGCCGCGAGACCGACCACGCCGACCAGCAGCGGATGCTCCGCCACGAAGTCCTCGACGGCGGAGCGGCCATCCTGGAGGCGGGCGCTGCCACGCTCGCCGAGGTCGCCAATCTGGCGACGGCCGGACCTGTGCGTGTCCTCGACCCAGCCTCGGGCGTCATCGACGGCACTGGATGCGCGGGCGCGCAGGTCCTGCACGGT
>NZ_JAQGKL010000217.1 GCF_028290105.1 Methylobacterium sp. | reverse complement strand
TGAAGCGCTCGTAATGACCGAGGTCGAGATCCGTCTCCGCACCGTCGTCGGTCACGAAGACCTCGCCGTGCTGGTAGGGACTCATCGTCCCCGGATCGACGTTGAGATAGGGGTCGAGCTTGCGCAGGCGGACCTTGTAGCCGCGCGCCTGGAGCAGGGCCGCGAGCGCTGCCGATGCGAGACCCTTGCCGAGCGAGGAGACCACGCCGCCGGTGATGAAAACGTACCGCGTCATGGGCCTCGGTCCATAAACAAGGGGGGACGATTCGCCAAACCACAAAAACGCTTATCCCCCGCGATGCGAGTGCATACACGCAGAGAGGCGGCGATCCCGGGATGGCTTCGGAACGATATTCGGCGCCCGATCACTCGGACGCCGTGTCTTGTCTTGCTGTCTTGATCTGGAAATCTGTTCTGCGGGCGTCCTGCACGCTCACACGAAGACTTCAACCGGACGTTGCCGGTAGAGAAGAACCGTCGATCAGCGCGATTGCGGCGCCTGCGGCACGGCCGGCTGGGCCGGCTGCGTCACGGGGACGTCGGCCGGTGTCCCCGGCTGCGCCGCGCCGCCCTGACCACGCAGGGTGTCGAGCAGGTTGCCGGCATTCGGCTGGGTCGCGGGCTGGCCGGTCGCGCTGCCCTCGAGGATCGAGCGGGGCGCGGCGCCGCGATGCGACAGGATCGCAAGGGCCATGCTGGTGGTGAAGAACAGCGCGGCCAAAATCGCGGTCGCGCGCGTCAGGGCATTGGCTTGACCGCGCCCGGTCATGAACCCCGCGACACCGCCGCTGCCGCCGCCGCCGAGCCCGAGGCCGCCCTCGGAGCGCTGGAGCAGGACCACGGCGATGAGGCCGAGGACGACGATGAGGTGAATCGAGATCAGGACGGTCTGCATCGGCTTTCCGGAGTCTTCACCATGCGCGCACAGACCCCGAACTGGCGAAGAAGTGGGATCGAACGCGGGCAGGCCACGGACGAGAAAGTCCCGGCACCACCGACATATTGGGTGGGCCATACACCAGATGGCTGGCCTCGCCAACCGCCGGGTCGCCCGCAGAGATACGACGGCGGTGTGGCCTCGCTCCTCGCTTGAGCGGGGCGAATATGCTGTGTTCGCGCGAGACGCGGTGCCTCGCATGCGCCGCCCCGACGCCGCACCGGAGGACAGCCATGTTCGCAACCCGTCGTTCGAGCCTCCGTGCCGCCCTGCTGGGTGCCGCACTCGGTGCCGGACTTGGGGCCGCCTGCCTCGCGCCGTCAGCCCTTCACGCCGCCGGCCCGGAGGTCGAGGTGGAGGCGGCGGTGGACGCACTGACGCAGGCGATTCTCTCCGCCGACGGAACGGCGCTGAACGATCTCGTCCTCGATGGCCTGAGCTACGGGCATTCGAGCGGCGCCGTGCAGGACAAATCCGCGTTCGTGGAGGCCCTGACGAGCCGGCGCTCCAGTTTCCCCAGCATCGTCTTGTCGAACCGGACGGCGGCCGTCGTTGGCGAGAATGCGGTGGTCCGGCATGTCTTCGACGGCGAGACGGTGGCCAACGGCAAGACCGTGCCCGTCCATATCGGCGTGCTTCAGGTCTGGCACCGGGATGGCGGACGCTGGCGCTTGCTCGCGCGCCAAGCCTTCAAGCTCTGACAAGCCTTCAAGGTCGGGCACGCGCAACGGATGCCGTCAGTCGCGTCGCCGGTAGCGATACCCGTAGAGCGTCCGGGAAAACCCGAGACTGGCGTAGAGCGCGCGGGCCGGCGCATTCCCGGCCACGACCTGGAGGCAGGCCCCGTCTGCCCCCTGTCGCCGGGCCCAGGCCATCAGTGCGTCGACCAGCAGGATCGCGTATCCGGCCCGGCGGTGTTCCGGATGCGTCGCCACCGATTCGAGGACGAGAAGCCCGCGATGCACGGCGCCGAAGGCGACCGCCACGGACGTGTCATCACGCATCAGGCGCACGAAGGCACGTGGCAGGATGAGGCAGGCCAGGGAAGCTCGGTAGGTGTCCTCGGCCAGGGCGGAGACCGCTCCCTCACAGGCGGCACGCGCGGCAAACCAGGCCTCGTCCGGATCGCGGGACAGGACGAGGCCATCCGGCGCCTCACCGTCCGAACCTGCCAGATCAGCGAACAGCGTCACCGTCTCGCCCTCCGCACGGTAGCCGAGGCGGTCGAGCAGGGCGTCCATCTCGGGCGCGAGATCGGGGACGCGGACGATCAGCGGTCGGCCGAGCCCCTGATAGACCGCCTCGGCCGCCGCGATCACCGCCGCCGGATCGTCGCGCCGTCCACGCAGGGGGTTAAGGGAATTCGTCCGGCGGGTCGGCCCGCCGGAGGCGCGCAGGAGCCAACCGCCGAGGCTGATCTCCACGGGCGAAGGACGCGCGTTGAGGCAAGCCTCCTCGACGGCCCAGGCCAGATCGTCATCCGAATGCCAGGCCATGACGTCACCCGCCTCGAAGCCCGACCGGTTTGGCGCCAAAGCGCGAGCGAAAGGCAGGCAGCCGGGCTCAGCGCAGGTAGGCGCGGGCGATCCCGAGGAAATCGTCGGCGACGAGGCTGGCGCCACCGACCAGGGCACCGTCGACATTGTCGACCGCCATCAGCTCGCGGGCGTTGCTCGGCTTGACCGAGCCGCCGTAGAGAATCCGCACCGCCTGAGCCTCGGCGCCGATGAGCTGACCCAGCATCTCGCGCAAGCTCGCATGCACCTCGGCGATGTCGGCGGGCGTCGGGGTCAGGCCGGTGCCGATGGCCCAGACCGGCTCGTAGGCGATGACCGTGTCCTTGGCGCTGGCGCCCTTCGGCACGCCGATGGCGAGCTGCGCGCGCACGATGTCGAGGGTGCGTCCCTCCTCGCGCTCTTCCTTGGTCTCGCCGACGCAGATGATGCCGCAGAGGCCCGCCCGACGGGCGGCCAGCGCCTTGGCGTGGACGCCGTCGTCGGTCTCGTGATGATAGGCGCGGCGCTCGGAATGCCCGACGATGACGTAGGTCGCGCCGAGATCGCCGAGCATCTCCGCCGAGATGCTGCCCGTGAAGGCGCCGTTCGGCTTGGCGTGCAGGTTCTGGCCGCCGATGGCGATGGGCGACCCGTAGGTCGCCGCGACGCAGGACGCGATCAGCGTGGAGGGCGGGCAGATCAGGAGATCGACCGCCTCGAACAGTTCGGGGGTCATGCCGTTGCGCACGGCTTCCACCATCGCGATCGATCCGCGCAGGCCATTCATCTTCCAGTTGCCGGCAACCAGAGGCCGTCGCCCCGACTTCGTCATTCCGGTCCTCGCTGATAGGGCGTCGCTTCGCGGTTGGCCCGCCCCTAACAGAGCCCCGGGGGCGGCGCAAACCGGCAGACGGCCTTTGCGATGACAGCCCGGATGGTCTATCGCGAGCGGCTTTCCCTGGAAGGATGGGCGCGAGGCCGCGCCTGCTCACGGGTACCCGGACGTTCGATGCTGCAGAACATGCGCAAGGCCAGCCAGCACTGGCTCGGCAAGATCATCCTCACGGTGGTCTTCACCTTCCTCATCGCAGGCGTCGCGATCTTCGGCGTCGAGGAGTTCTTCCGGGCAGGATCCTCGAACACGGTCGCCACCGTGGGCAAGGCCCAGATCTCGGCCGAGGCCGTGCGCACGGCCTACCAGAACCAGCTCCAGCGCTATCAGAGCCAGACCCGCCGGACGCTGACCCCGGACCAGGCCCGCGCCCTCGGGATCGACCGGCAGGTGCTGGCGCAGCTCGTCAGCGAGGCGTCCCTCGACCAGCAGACGGCGGCCCTGGGCCTCAGCATCCCGGACGCCGCGGTGCTGCGGGCGATCCAGGAAGAGAAGAGCTTCCAGGGCGCGGACGGCAAGTTCGATCCGGCCCTGTTCTACCAGACGCTCCAGCGCGCCGGCATTACCGAAGCCACCTTCGTGCGCGAGCAGCGCGCCGTGGCCGCCCGCCTCCAGCTCGCCGAGGCGGTGGCCGCCGACCTGCACGTGCCGGAGGCCCTGCGCGAGGCGGTGCATCGCTATACCACGGAGCGGCGCGGCGTGGCGCTGATGATGCTGCCCCCCTCCGTGGCCGGCGAGATCCCGGCGCCGACCGAGGACGAGGTGAAGGCCTATTACACGGAAAACACCTTCGCCTTCCGCGCGCCCGAGACCCGCAACGTGACCCTGCTGGTCCTCGACCCGCAGGCGATGGCGAAGGCCGACGCGGTGAGCGCCGAGGACATCGCCAAGCGCTACGCCGCCGACAAGGCACGCTACGGCACCCCGGAACGCCGCACCATCCAGCAGATCGTCTTCCCCGACGCCGCAGCCGCAGAGGCCGCGCGCAAGACGCTCGAGGCCGGCGAGAAGCCGTTCGAGGCGGTCGCCGCCGAGACCGGCGCCGACGCCAAGAACCTCTCCCTCGGCACGCTCTCGAAGGCCGAGCTCTTCGATCCCGCCGTGTCGGAGGCGGCCTTCAGCCTGCCGCTGAACGGCATCAGCCAGCCCGTGAAGGGTCGCTTCGGCACGGTGCTCCTGCGCGTCACCGCGATCGAACCGGAGACGGTCAAGCCCCTGGCCGACGTCTCGGCGGACATCGCCAAAGCCATCGCGCTCGAGCGTGCCACCAGCGGCATCGACGCCGCGCATGACGCCATCGAGGATCAGCGCGCCAACACCAAGCCGCTGGCCGACATCGCCAAGGACCGCGACCTGCCGCTGCGCACGATCCCGGCCGTGACCGCCCAGGGGCTCGACCCGGCGGGGAACGCGGTGGAGGGCATTCCAGACCGCGACACCACTTTGACCGCCTTGTTCCGCGCCGAGATGGGCGGGGACAACGAGCCCCTTCGCACCAAGAACGGCGGCTATATCTGGTACGACATCGCGAACATCGACCGGGCCCACGACAAGCCGCTCACGGACGTCCGTGACGAGGTCGTCACCCGGTGGCGCGCGGCCGAGACGCAGCGCCGTCTCGTCGCCAAGGCCAAGGACCTCTCCGCCCGCCTCGACAAGGGCGAGGCCGTGGAGGCCGTGGCGGCGGAAGCCGGGCTCACCGTCCAGACCCTGAACGATCTGGCCCGCAACCAGGCGCAGGGCGACCTCACCGCCGAGGTCGTCAACCGCGTCTTCGCGACCGCGACCGGCAAGTCCGCGTCGGCGGAAGCCGGCGAGAGCCGCGCCCTATTCAAGGTCACCTCCGCGACCATGCCGGCCTACGTGCCGGGAACGCCCGCCGACGAGGCGATCACCAAGCGTTTCCAGCCGACCATCGCCGACGATGTGCTCGGTCAGTATATCGGCGACGTGCAGAACGCGGTGGGCGTCACCGTCAACCAGGCGGCCTTCCGCCGGGCCATCGGCGGCGGCGAGTACTGACGCGGCGATGCATCAGGACCCCGCCTTCACGGATTTCGCCGAAGCCTACGAGACCGGCCGGCCCTCCCTCCTCCACCTCACCCTGGTGGCGGACCTAGAGACGCCGGTGGCGGCCTTCCTGAAATTGCGGGCGGGCCATGCCGGCCCTGCCTTCCTGCTCGAATCCGTCGAGGGCGGTGCCGTGCGCGGACGCTACTCGATGATCGGCCTCGACCCCGATCTCGCCTGGCGCTGCCGCGAGGGTCGGGCGGAGATCGCGCGCGACCCCGGGTTGACGCAATTCACGCCCGAATGCGCAGCGCCCCTGGCGAGCCTGCGTGCGCTCATCGCCGAGAGCGCCATCGGGGCCGAGGGCGACACCGACGCCCTTCCGCCGATGGCCGCGGGCCTGTTCGGCTATCTCGGCTATGACATGGTCCGAGCCATGGAGAATCTGGGGCAGCCGAATCCCGACCCGCTCGGGGTGCCGGACGCCATCCTGGTGCGCCCGCGCGTCATGGTGGTGTTCGATTCCGTGCGCGACCTCATCACGGTGGTCGGCCCCGTGCGCCCTGCCCCCGGGATCTCCGCGCGCGCTGCCTACGAGGCGGCGCTTGCGCGACTGGAGGGCGTCGCCGAAGCGCTCGAAGGCCCCCTGCCGGTCGAGGCCCGCATCGACCCGCGCGAGATCGCGCATCCTGAGCCTGTGTCGAACACCACGCCTGAGAAGTACCTGGCGATGGTGGCCCGGGCCAAGGAGTACATCGTCGCCGGGGACGTCTTTCAGGTGGTGCTGTCGCAGCGCTTCGAGGCGCCCTTCACCCTGCCGGCCCTGGCGCTCTACCGCTCCCTGCGCCGGACGAACCCGGCACCCTTCCTGTGCTACCTCGACTTCGAGTCCTTCCAGCTCGTCTGCTCCTCCCCCGAAATCCTGGTGCGGGTGCGCGAGGGCCGCGTCACCATCCGGCCCATCGCGGGGACGCGCCGGCGCGGCGCGAACCCGGCCGAGGACAAGGCGCTGGCCGAGGAACTCCTGGCCGATCCGAAGGAGCGCTCCGAGCACCTCATGCTGCTCGATCTCGGCCGCAACGATGTCGGCCGCGTCGCGCGCATCGGCAGCGTCACGGTGACGGGGTCGTTCTTCCTCGAATTCTACAGCCAGGTCATGCACATCGTCTCGAACGTCGAGGGCGACCTCGACCCGAAGCACGATACGCTGGCGGCGCTCGCCGCCGGATTTCCCGCCGGCACGGTCTCGGGCGCGCCCAAGGTGCGGGCGATGGAGATCATCGACGAACTGGAGCGCGAGAAGCGCGGGCCCTATGGTGGCTGCATCGGCTATTTCGGCGCGCGCGGCGAAATGGACACCTGCATCGTGCTGCGCACGGCGCTGGTGAAGGACGGTCGCATGCACGTCCAGGCGGGCGCCGGCATCGTCTACGATTCCGACCCGGCTTCCGAACAGCAGGAATGCGTCAACAAGGCCAAGGCGTTGTTCCGCGCGGCGGAAGACGCGGTGGTGTTCGCGAGCCGGGCACGGCGGGGGCAGTAGCGAGCGAAAGCGTCGGTTGACCACGCGCGGGACTCGGGCCAAACCGCGATCATGCCCGCGCGCGAAGCACAGATGTCCGACGTCCTCGTCATCGACAACTACGATTCCTTCACGTGGAATCTCGTCCATCTCATCGGTCCGCTCTGCGGCTCGATCGACGTGGTGCGCAACGATGCGATCACCACGGACCAGATCCGCGCGCGCCGCCCCGACGCCGTGGTGCTGTCGCCCGGCCCCTGCTCGCCCAACGAGGCCGGCATCTGCCTCGACGTGGTCAAGGACTTGTCCGCCGAGATTCCGATCTTCGGGGTCTGCCTGGGTCTCCAGGCCATCGGGCAGGCCTTCGGCGGCGACGTGGTGCGGGCGCCGACGCCCATGCACGGCAAGGTCTCCAGCATCCGGCACCGGGCGTCCGGCATCTTCCGCGGCCTGAACGGACCCTTCGACGCGACGCGCTATCACTCCCTGGTGGTGGAGCGCGGTGGCTGCCCGGCCGATCTCACCGTGACGGCCGAGGCGGACGGCCTGATCATGGGCCTGGAGCACGCGCACCTGCCCGTTCACGGAGTGCAGTTCCACCCCGAGAGCATCCTCTCGCATCACGGATCGCAGATCCTGCGCAATTTCCTGGACATCGCGAGTGCCTGGAACGCGGCGCGTGACAAGGACCGCGACGGCGTGCATTGACGGGCGACGTCGTCCTTCAGAAATGTTTCCGGTCGTCAGCGCCGGATCCTGCGCCCGAAGCCCCCTGCGCCCGAGCCCCATGGAATCGTTCAAGCCCCTCCTCGCGAAGGTCGCCACCGGCGCGGGCCTGAACCGCGACGAGGCGCGACGCGCCTTCGACCACCTGCTCTCCGGCGAGGTCACGCCGGTCCAGGCCAGCGCATTTCTGATGGCGCTCAAGGTGCGCGGCGAGGCCCCCGACGAGATCGTCGGCGCGGTCGAAGCCATGCGCGCGCGGATGATCCCCGTGGATGCGGTCTCGGGCGCCATAGACGTGGTCGGCACGGGCGGCGACCATTCGGGAAGCTACAACGTCTCGACGCTGGCCGCGATCATCGTGGCCGCCTGCGGCGTGCCGGTGGCCAAACACGGCAACCGCGCGGCGACCTCGCGCTCCGGCGCCGCCGACGTGCTCGCGGCGTTGGGGGTGCGCATCGGCCTGGGCCCCGACGAACTGAGCCTGTGCCTCGCGCAAGCCGGCCTGTGCTTCATGTTCGCCCAGACCCACCACGCCGCCATGCGCCACGTGGCGCCCGTGCGCGCCGAACTGCCGACGCGGACCATCTTCAACATGCTCGGCCCTCTGGCGAACCCGGCGGGGGTGAGGCGACAGCTCTTCGGCGTCTCGTCGCCTGCCTGGGCCGAGCCGCTGACCGGCGTCCTCGCCGAACTCGGCAGCGACCGGGTCTGGACCGTTCACGGCAGCGACGGCCTCGACGAAATCACGGTGACGGGCCCGACCGCCGTGGTGGCGTTGGAAGCCGGCCGCGTCTCGCGCTTCACCATCGACCCGCGCGAGGTCGGCATACCCCTGCACGGTCTCGAAGATCTGCGCGGCGGCGACCCGGAGCACAACGCCACCGCCCTGGGCCGGGTCCTGGAGGGCGCGCGCAACGCCTATCGCGACATCGCGGTGCTGAATGCGGGCGCGGCCCTCGTAGTCGCGGAGGCGGCGCAGACGCTCGCCGAGGGCGTGATCCGGGCTGGCGCGGCCCTGGACAGCGGCGCCGCGCGCACCACCCTGGACAAACTCGTCCTCTTCTCGAACCTTCGCTCGAACGCCTGAAGGCCTCCCATGTCCGAGCATGCCCCCGATGCCCCGGCCGAGCGCAAGGACGTTCTCGCCCGCATCGAGACCTACAAGCGCCGCGAGATCGCCGAGGCCAAGCTGCGGGTGCCGCAGACCAAGCTCGAGAAGCGCATCGCCGACGTCTCGCCCCCACGCGGCTTTGCCGATGCCATCGCGGCGCATATCGCGCAGAAGCGACCGGCGCTGATCGCCGAGGTGAAGAAAGCCTCTCCCTCGAAGGGACTGATCCGGGCGGATTTCGATCCCGCCATCCTCGCCGCCGCCTACGAGGCCGGGGGCGCCACCTGCCTGTCGGTGCTCACCGACACGCCCTCGTTCCAAGGCAAGCCCGAATACCTCACCGAGGCGCGCGCGGCCTGCGGTCTGCCGGTGCTGCGCAAGGACTTCCTGTTCGAGCCCTACCAGGTGTTCGAAGCGCGCGCCTGGGGCGCCGACTGCATCCTCGTCATCATGGCGTGCCTGGACGACGACGAGGCCGCCGCCCTCGTGGAGACCGCCCACGACCTCGGCATGGACGTGCTCGTCGAGGTCCACGACACCGAGGAACTGGCGCGTGCCCTCCCCCTCGACACTCGTCTGGTGGGCATCAACAACCGGAACCTCAAGACCTTCGAGGTCTCGTTCGAGACGGCGATCCGGCTGGCCGAAGGCGTGCCGAAGGACCGGATCGCGGTAGCCGAGAGCGGCATCGCGGGCCATGCCGACGTGGTACGCCTCGCCAAGAGCGGTCTCGACACCATCCTAGTTGGGGAAAGCCTGATGCGCGAGGCCGACGTGACGGCGGCCACCCGCCGCCTGCTCTTCGGTGACGCGAAAGCCTGAGGACGAGGTATGGCCGAACTCACGCATCTCGACGCCTCGGGCGCGGCCAACATGGTCGACGTCTCGGAGAAGGACGCCACCACCCGCACCGCGCGCGCCACGGGCGCCGTGGTCATGTTGCCCGAGACGCTGCGGCTGATCCGCGAGGGCGACGCCAAGAAGGGAGACGTGATCGGCACGGCGCGGCTCGCCGGCATCATGGCTTCGAAGCGGACGCACGAACTCATCCCCCTCTGCCACCCATTGCTCCTCTCGAAGATCCGGGTGGATTGCGAGATCGACGAGAGCCTGCCCGGCCTGCGCGTGACGGCCGAGGTGAAGGTGCTGGGTCCGACGGGCGTCGAGATGGAGGCGCTCACCGCCGTCTCCGTCGCCTGCCTCACCATCTACGACATGGTCAAAGCGGCCGATCGCGGCATGCGTATCGAGGGCATCCGGTTGCTCGCCAAGGATGGCGGGCGCTCTGGCACCTACCGCGCCGAGGGCGACGTTTGAGCGGGATGATCCCGGTCGCCGAGGCGCTCGCGCGCGTCCTCGCCGGCATTCCAGGCCCCGTCTCGGCCGAGACCGTCAAGATTGCCGAAGCCGCCGGTCGAACGCTGGCCGAGGACGTCTGCGCCACCCGTACGCAACCGCCCTTCCGGGCGTCTGCGATGGATGGTTACGCGGTACGCAGCACCGACGTCGCGACCCCGCCCGCGACCCTCCGGCTGGTCGGCGTCAGCTCGGCCGGACATGGTTTCACCGGCACGATCGCGGCCGGTGAGGCGGTACGGATCTTCACCGGAGCCCCGGTGCCGGACGGCGCCGACGCGATCCTGATCCAGGAAAACGCCGAGGCGACGCCGCAGGCCGTCACGGCCCGCGAGCCCGCGGCACCCGGCCGCTTCATTCGTCCGAGCGGCCTCGACTTCAAAGTGGGCGACCGGCTGCTGCGCGCCGGCGACACCCTCGATCCCCGCCGCATCGCGCTGGCGGCAGCCGGCGGCCACGGGAACTTGAGCGTTCGGCGACGCCCGCGCGTCGCGATCCTCGCCACCGGGGACGAACTCGTCGCACCGGGAGAGCCCGCGCGCTGGGATCAGATCGTCGCCTCCAACGGACTCGCGGTGGCGGCCCTGGTCCGGGAGGCCGGGGCGGAGGCGGTCGATCTCGGCATCGCCGGAGATACGCTCGCGGCCCTCGACCAGGCCATAGGCCGCGCGGTGGCTGCGGAGGCCGACCTGCTCGTCACCCTCGGCGGCGCCTCGGTGGGCGACCACGATCTCGTGCAATCGGCCCTGCATGCGCAGGGCCTCGAACTGGGATTCTGGCGGGTGGCCCTGCGCCCCGGCAAGCCCCTGATGCACGGGCGGCTCGGCCGCATGGCGGTGCTCGGTCTGCCCGGAAACCCGGTGGCGTCGGTGGTCTGCGGGCTGCTCTTCGTCGTCCCGGTGCTCCGGGCGCTCCTCGGTGACCCACACGCGGCGGCGGATCGATCGGAGCCGGCAATCCTCGGCTGTGATCTTGCGCAGAACGACCTGCGCCAGGATTATCTGCGCGCTCGAATCGAGACCGCGCCGGACAGGCTCCCGATCGTCCACCCGGAGAACCGCCAGGATTCGTCGATGCTGTTCATCCTCGGCTCGGCGGAGGCACTGCTGGTCCGCGCGCCGCACGCGCCCGCCGCGAAGGCCGGCGAGCCTTGCCGGATCATCCGCCTCGACCGGCGCATTCTCTGAGCCGGAGATCAGACGAGATAGAGCGTCGAATCCGGGCGAAACACCTTCGGGCAGCGCAAGGCGTCGACGAGTGCCCGTGCCTCCGCGAGGGTGATGTGGCGGTCCTCGGCGATGTCTCGCAACGTCATCCAGCGCGTCTGCATGCTTTTCGTCCTCATGGTTAACGGCACAACGGCCCCCGGAGCCCTTTGTTCGAGCGGATGGCTCAGACGGGGCGATCAGCGCAAGTAGGTGACGCTGTAGAGGGTGCGGCGCAGGGCATCCTCGCCGACCCAGACCCGACCGTTCTCGCAGGCCTCCCGCATTCCGGGGCGCATGCGGGCGCAATACTCGCCGGTGTTGTCCTGAACCCGGTACTCGCAGGTGCCGCCGACCTTGCGCCGGGCAATGACGGGGCTGGCATGGTCGGCGTGCAGGTCCGGATCCTTCGGATCTCGGTCCTCCAGCAGGTACCAGCTGTAGCCGATGGTCGGTACCCGGCCGTGATCCAGGGCGTAATCGATCATCGCCAGGATGCGGCCGATGGATTGCGGGCTCGGCGGCGTGCCGGAGTCCCGCATTTCGACGAACTCGGCCTGGTTGGCGGCGACCCGGTAGCTGACGGGAAGCAGCGGTACCGGCAGGGGCACGCGCCGGCAGCGCGACTCGACATGAGCGATCCAACCGGCGTTGAAGGTGTCGGTGCGCAGGTCACGCAGGTGCGGCACGGTTCCGGAAAGACTTCGGAAGCTCATACGCCGGGGCGCGAGGCGGCTGCGATAGCGCAGGCGGCTCAGGGTCGGATTGGCGTAGCGGTAGCCGTCGTTCGAGGGCAGGTCGCGGTCCTCGCACAGGCCGCCGACATTGTAGAGGAGTGCCGCTGTGTCCTCCTCCCCGCCCTCGATCTTGTCGAAGTACGGCAGCAGCTTCGGGTTGCCGATGTTCGACATCTCGGCGGAGTTGCGGCTCCAGGCGATATCGGCACGCCAGTTCGGGTGAGCCCTCAGGTGATCGCGCAGCGCGGGGATCGATGCCAGACGCTCCGGATCGGCGAAGTAGTTCTTCGTGGCGACGTCGAGGGGCGAGATCGGGCGGCCGAGCCGATGCGAGATCATGTCGGCGGTGGCGTAGGCAAAGCAGATCGCGCTCTCGCCCTGGTTAAGCGGCATCTCGCGCGGTGAGGGCGAGAGGCCGACGTCGCGTGTGCCCTCATGCTCCTCGAGCGGGATACTGGTCTCGACCGGGGCGCAGGTGGGATTGCGCGCATAGGCCGGGCGCTGCGGGAGAATGCGCGGATCGACCTGAGCTTCGGCGGGAGTCGCCCCAAAGGCGTAGGCTGCCGCGACGGCGGCGCACCATACCGGGGCGACGCGTCCAGCCCGCATGCCTCACGCCTTTCGACGAAGGCGGGTCGCGAAGAAGCCGTCGAGCCCCCCGCGAGCCTCGGGCGCCACGCCGTTGAGGTGGGCGGGCAGCGTTCGCAGGTCACCCGATGGGTCGATGACCTCGGAGAGGCCGCCGAGTTCCTCCGGCCGCACCGGGACGCGCTCGAAGTCGGGGTTGCGGGTGAGGAAGGTCGTGACCTGCGCCTCGCCCTCCTCCCGCTCCAGGGAGCAGGTGCAATAGACGAGACGGCCGCCGGGGCGAACCAGGGTCGCGGCCTTGTCGAACAGGCGCTTCTGCAGACCGATGAGCCGGCCGATGTCGCTTTCGGTCTTCGTCCAGGCGACGTCGGGATGGCGCCGCAGGGTGCCGGTGGCCGAGCACGGCGCATCGAGAAGCACCGCGTCGAAGGCCGCTTCGTCGGGCAGCGCCAGGGCGTCGCCAACGCGGATCTCGGCCTCCAGCCCGAGGCGCGAAAAGTTCTGCGACAGGCGTTCGAGGCGCGGACTGGAGCGGTCGACCGCGAGCACCGAAGCGCCGGCTGCGGCGAGCTGCGCCGTCTTGCCACCAGGCGCGGCGCAGAGATCGGCTACCCGGTCCCCCGGCTTCACGCCGAGGAGGATCGCCGGGAGCGCGGCGGCGGCGTCCTGCACCCACCACTGCCCCTCGGCATAGCCCGGCAGTTCGGCGACGGGGGAGCGGATTTCATGCAGGCGCACGCTCCCCGTCGGCAGGGCGACGCCGCCGAGGCGCTCGGCCCATTCCGCCGCGTCGCTCTGCACGGTGATGTCGAGGGCGGCCCCCTGAAGATGGGCTGCCGCGATGGCGCGGGCCGTTTCCTGGCCGTAGGCGGCGTTCCAGCGCCGGGCGAGCCAATCCGGCGTGTTGTCGGAGAGCGGATCCCCGGGCTGGGCCAAGATCTCGGCGCGCTCGCGCACGATCCGGCGCAACACGGCGTTCACGAGCCCGGAAAGGTGCTGGAGCTGCGGGTCGGCCTTGGCGAGGCGCACGCCGAGATCGACGGCGGCATGGTCGGGCACGTTGAGGTCGAGGATCTGCACGGCGCCGGTGGCCAGAAGCGCGACGAGGCGCGGCTGGTCCTCCGGCAAGCCCTGCGACAGCCGCGCGGCCAGCACCCGGCGCAGGAAACCGAGACGCCGGAAGGTCGCGGTGGCGATGGCCCGCGCCAGACCCGCATCGGCGGCATCCAGGCCGGCGGCCTGCCCAGCCTGCGCGAGCGCGTCCTCCAGGGCGAACCCCCGGGTCTTGCCGATGAGATCGGCCACCGCGCCGTGCGCGACCTGGCGCGCGGCCAGGCCCGCGACGCTGTGGTCGATCGGCGCCGTCGGCGCATCCGTATTGCGGCGTGTCGCCATGAATGCCACTTCCTGGAGCATGGGTCCGCGCGAGGCGGGCCGCTTCTGTAGTCCGTTGCCCCTGCCCTTCCACCCGCCACACCGAGATGCAAGCCATGACGAGCCCGGAGCGAAAGGAAAACCACGCCGATGCGACGCCACCGGCCCCGCCGCAGCGTGCCCTGACGCCGGAAGCCGCCCGGGCCCTGGCGGAGGCTTCCGAACGGCGCGCCGCCATCGACGCCCGCGCGGCCGAGATCGCCGCCGCAAGAGAGCGCCAGGGCCGGGGTGGTCTGGAGCCGGTGCGCTACGACGATTGGGAGATCAAGGGCATCGCTGTCGACTTCTGAGCCCCCTGGAGTCCGCACGGACGCAGGCGGGACCGGAACGTCCGCAACCGCCCCCCGTTGTCCCGGCCACGAGGCGGATGACGGGAGCGACGATCATGGCCGTGAAGATTTCCAGCGGGAACGCGTGCGAAGGCCCGCATGGCGAAGTCGCCCTGGCGCGTGGGCTGACGGTGGCGATGCGGATGTGGCGCGACGAGCCGCCCGGCACGGAGAAGCCCGTTGCGAGCCGCCCCTACGAGACGGTCGGCTATGTGATCTCGGGCCGGGCCGAACTCACGGTCAGCGGCGAGCGGGTGGTGTTGGAGGCGGGCGATTCCTGGCTGGTGCCGCAGGGCGCCGAACACACCTATGCCATCCTCGAAACCTTCACGGCGATCGAGGCGACGTCCCCGCCTGCACGCTGAGACCGGACCTGGCGCGCTTCAGCGGGTGACGTAGACCTGCGTCCCCACCGAGACGCGCTCGTAGAGATCGACCACGTCCTGGTTGTACATGCGGATGCAGCCATAGGACGCGTAGGTCCCGATGGAGTTCGGCCGGTTGGTCCCGTGGATGGCATATTCGCCGCCCGCGAGGGTCATCGCCGCCGAACCCATCGGGTTCGAGGGTGAACCGCCGGCGATGACGGACGGTAGGCGGGGATTGTCGCGCTTGACCTCGCGCGGTGGTGCCCAGGCGGGCTCCACGTATTTTCCGTCGATCTGGGTGGCGCCACTCCACTGCTTACCGGGCTTTCCCACCGCCACGGGGTAGCGGATCGCGGTGCCGTCTCCGTTGACGAGGTAGAGCCGGCGCTCGGATGTGCGCACGACGATCGAACCCGGCATCACGCCCTCGTGGAAGGCGACAACCTCGCGGGCCTGGGCCGGCGCCGCCGCGAGCCCCTGTCCCAGGATCGCGACCGCCGCGACCGCACCCAAAATTCCCTGACGCACCATGACCCGTAACTCCGAAAGCGTGACCGCGAGCCCGCTGACAATCGGCAGGCGCCGGTTGGCGTTCCGGTAATTCGCGGTGGACGCGAGGGGTTATCCCGGAGGTATTGGCGAGCGCGGTAAAACCGCTCCCGCATCGTTCGCATAAAAGCGCGCGATGATGTTCGGGCCTTGGTAACCCTGCCGGATCAGCGCTCGATGAGGGGCATGCCGGTCTCGAGGCGTTGCTGCCAGCCGTGCCGGACGAGCTCCGGGTCGGCGTGTTCCTCGACGGGATAGCCCACGCAGAGATAGGCGACGAGGTGCCAGGCACACGGCACGCCGAGCGTCTCACACACCGTCTCCGGCTCCAGGATGGAGACCCAGCCCACGCCCAGCCCTTGCGCGCGGGCTGCGAGCCAGAACGTCTGGACCGCGGTGACCACCGAGTAGCGCAGCATCTCCGGCATGGTGGCGCGGCCCAGACCGTGCCCCGTCTCGGTGGCCTCGTCGCAAAACACCGCAAGGTGGACCGGCGCCTCGCGCAGGCCTGCGAGCTTCAGGCGGACGTAGGCTTCCCGCCGCTCGGCCCCGTAGGCTTCGGCCGCATCGGCGTTGCAGCGCTCGAAGCTGGCGACGACTTCCGCGCGTCGCAGCGGATCGGAGACGCGCACGAAGCGCCAGGGCTGGCTGTTCCCGACCGAGGGGCTGAGGGCTGCGAGGTCGAGGCAGCGGCGCAGCAGCGGCTCGTCCACCGGATCGGTGCGAAACCGGCGCACGTCGCGCCGCCACGCGAACAACTCCGCGAGCGTCTGACGAAAGGCGGCATCGAAGCTGACCACGGCGGTCCCTGAGCGGGAGATCCAGTCCCTGTTCGGATGCCGTGTTTCTCGCCGCAGACTGACATTCTCGCAAGGGGCAAAAAAAGGGCCGCACTCCGAAGAGGCGGCCTGAAGTCCTTGGGTCTCGAAACCTCTGGAGTGTCGGTCCTGCCGAGCCGGGCGCCGGCCGAAGAGCTGGGGAGCCGGTAAGATCGGACGCCGCGCCGGGGGCAGGATCGACGAAGTTTCGGACACAGGTGTCGCGTTTCATCAAGGCCGACGCTGGGCCCGATGGCGGCAAAATCGTGGTGATGTGTTTCCGAGCGCGCCACCGAATCGCTGCCCTTGCGGGGTTCAAAGCGCGACACCATGATGAAGACCGAGACCCGGAACAGGAGTGACGATGACCGAGCCTACCGGTGCCGACCCGCGATCATCCGAGCCCGCGGCCCGGGTCATTCCATTCCCGACAGCGCCGGTTACGCCCCAGATTGCCTTCGACCGCACGGAGCTGCGCGTCATCTTCAATCTCTACGGACGGATGGTCTCCCAGGGGGAGTGGCGCGACTACGCCCTCGATTTCCGGCGCGACAAGGCGGTGTTCTCGATCTACCGGCGAAGTTCCGAGATGCCACTGTACCGGGTCGAGAAGGACCCGAAGCTCGCGCGGCGCCAGGGCGCCTATGCGGTGGTCGCGGCATCCGGTCTGGTAATGAAGCGCGGGACGGATCTAGCCCGGGTGCTCGCGGTCCTGGAACCGCCGCTGCGGGCGGTCTGAGGCGCTTCAACACCGAACAGATTTATTCCTGTAGCCAGCAAAAAGGCCCCTGCGGTTTCCGCCGGGGCCTCTTCGTTGGTCTGCGGTATAATCGTCGCTTAGCGGCGATCACCAAGGAGCGAGAGCAGCATCTGGAACATGTTGATGAAGTCCAGATACAGTGTCAGAGCACCGTTCACGGAGAGTTTCGCGGCGCCCTCGGCATCGGCGCCGCTGTAGAGGAACATCTCCTTGAGCTTCTGCGTGTCGTACGCGGTGAGGCCTGCGAAGATCAGGACGCCGATCACCGAGATCGCGAACTGAAGCGCCGAGGAAGCGAAAAAGATGTTCACCAGCGAGGCGATGACGAGACCGATCAGGCCCATCACCAGGAACGAGCCCATGCCCGACAGGCTGCGCTTGGTGGTGTAGCCGTAGAGGCTCAAGCCACCGAACGTCGCCGCCGTGATGAAGAACACCCGAACCACGCTCGCGCCCGTGAACACGAGAAGGAGCGAGGACATCGAGGCACCCATCACCGCCGCGAAGGCGAAGAAGGTCAGGCGCGCCGAAGAGGCGGACATCCGGTCCATCTTCATCGAGAAGATGAAGATGAAGGCGAGCGGCGCCAGCATGATCACCCACTTGAGCGGGCTCGTGTAGAGGAGCTGACCGAACGGGGTCAGGGCGACGCGGCCGGTCGCGGTCTGCGCGACGGCGGCCATGTTGAGGCCCAGCGCCACGAGACCCGAGATCCCGAGGCCGACGACCATGTTGTTGTAGACGCCCAGCATGAAGGTGCGCAGGCCCTGGTCGATCTCGACCTGGCTGCCGGCGTACCCGGTCGGCTGAGCGCCGTACCGGAAGGGGCTGTTATCGAATGCCATGGGAGTTTCCTTTGGAAGCTCTCTCAGCGTGTGATTTCGGAATGAGGCTCACGCATACGACCTCTGGCGCCGTGCGACGCCTCGCAGCGAAATATGTTCGGTCACGCTGCCGCGCACAAGGGGCCCGCCAAGGCTGAAAGGACCGAATCGCACATTGCTGTGCTGGTATTTTATTCGGGTGCGCAGGGATTAAAGCGGTCGTTCACCGGTCGAAAATTTGGTGGCTTCAGGAATAACCCTGGGTGCTGCTCCGCCCTCACCTGCTGGCGGAGTTCTCCTCGCTCAGGCGGGGAGCGTATCCAGGCAGCACTTCTTGAATTTCTTGCCGCTTCCGCATGGGCACGGGTCGTTGCGGCCGACATGCTTAAACGGGTTGCGCACCGGCTGCCCGAAATCCTCCGCCGTCCAGGAGAGTGCCGCGATCGGATCGTCCAGGGTCGCGTGGCGAACGGGGTCGAAGCGAGCCAGGTCGTCGGGCTTGGATTCCGCCTCGCGCAGGACCTTGCGAAGCCAGGGTGCGTCGCTGACGTCGGCTTCGATGCGCCCGTCGTTGCGCGCCACCTCGACCCTCGGCACGAGGTCGTTGAAACCGAGGAGCCCGATGGTTTCCTCCCAGCCGAACCAGGCGATGTCGCGTTCGACCGCCGCGCGCTTGTCGTCGAAGCGCACCAGGAGATCGTGCGTCTCTTGCCGTGAGATCTGCTTGGTCTGGGTCAGGTAGGTGAGAACCGCGAACAGCTCGTTGCGGACGTCATCGTCGACCGTGGAATCGAGGAGTAGCGCGATGAGAGAGCTGGAATCGCCATCGAAGACACTGTTCAGGATCGGGGCCAGCGTTTCGGTGACGGCGTCCCCGAGAAGCGCGTCGAGAGTGTCGCCGTCGTGACGCAGCAGCGCGAGGAACGGGCGAAACAGGCGCGTGTCGCGCACGGTCGCGAGCACATGGATGCCCCAGAACAGGAGGTCAGCCTCGGATTCCGGCAGTTCGTCACCCGCCCCTGCGCGGCGCAGCACGTCGAGTACCGTATCCGCGATCCGTTCCGGCTCGGCGAGCGCCAGCCGGATCTCGGCCGCCGGGAGGTGCTTGGCCGCAGAGAGGGCTGCGACGAGGTCCGGGTCTATCATGGGGATGTCCCTCGTCAGGAGCGTAACGTCGCGCCGGTCTTGCGACCGACCTCGGCGACGATCCGAGCGGTCACCGCCTCGATCTCCGCGTCGGTCAGGGTGCGCTCCACGGGCTGGAGGCGAACCGCGATCGCCACCGATTTCGAGCCGTCCGGAATTCCGACGCCCTCGTACACGTCGAACACGTCGATGCCGGCGATCAGCTTGCGCTCGGCCGCCTGCGCGGCCTTGACCATGTCGCCGGCCGCGACGTCGCGGGAGACCACGAAGGCGAAGTCGCGCGAGATCGCCTGGAAGTCCGAGAGCGCAAGCGCTGGCTTGACCTTAGTCGGCCGATGCTTCGGCAGCGGCACCGCGTCGAGGGTGATCTCGAAGGCGACGAGCTGGCCCTTGAGATCGAGGGCCTTCATCACGCGCGGATGCACCTCACCGAAATATCCGACCGGGTTCTTCGGTCCGAACTGCAGGGTGCCGGAGCGACCGGGATGGAGCCAGTCGGGCCCGCCGGCCACGATCTGCAGACCTCCGGTCGGGATACCGAAGCTCGCCAGGAGAGCCAGGGCGTCGGCCTTGGCGTCGAAGGCATCGACGGTGACCGTGCGCCCGTCCCAGTGGCGCCCGGCACCCGCATGGCTCGCGCTGCCCCGGCGGATCGCGGCCGCCCGGATGGTCTGTCCCTCCGGCTGATCGGTGGCGAAGCACTGTCCGACCTCGAACAGGGCGACGTCCGCACTGCCGCGATCGGCGTTGCGCTGGCCTGCCCTGAGCAGTCCCGGGACGAGGCTCGGGCGCATATCCGACAGGTCGGCGGCGATCGGGTTGGCGAGCGCCAGATCCGTGCCGCCACCGCCGAACAGGACCGCGTCGTCATGGGGAATGAACGACCAGGTCACCGCCTCGACGAGGCCGCGGCTCGCCAGCGCGCGCTTGGCCAACCGCGTGCGCTTCTGCATCACGGTCAGCACCGGCTTGCCCACGGCCGCCTCGATGCGCGGCAGGGGTTTGGGCTCGATGCGATCGAGCCCGGCGATGCGGATGATCTCCTCGACGAGATCGGCCTTCCCCTCGACGTCCGGGCGCCAGGACGGGGTGAGCACCTTCACCCGGTCGCCGGTGCCGACGACGTGGAACCCGAGGGCCTCCAGGGTCACCTTCATTTCGGCGCGGGAGAGCTCGATGCCGGCCAGACGACGGGTCTCCGTCCATGGGAAGTCGATGACGCGCTCGGTCGCCGGCGGCTCGCCGACGATTAACGGCTGGCTCGGCGTGCCGCCGCAGATCTCCAGGACGAGGCGGGTGGCGAGGTCGAGGCCCGGAAGGGTGTAGGTCGGGTCGACCCCGCGCTCGAAGCGGTAGCGGGCATCCGTGATGATGCCGAGGCGGCGCCCGGACTGGGCGATGTTGACCGGGTCCCAGAGCGCCGATTCGATCAGCACGTCGACCGTGCCCGCGTCGCAGCCGGAAGCCTCGCCGCCGATGATGCCGCCGATCGATTCGACGCCGTTCGCATCGGCGATGATGACGGTGTCGCTGGTGAGCGCGTACGTCTTGCCGTCGAGGGCCTTGAGGCCTTCGCCGTCACGGGCGCGGCGCACGACCAGGCCGCCCTGCACCTTGGCGGCGTCGAAGACGTGGAGCGGGCGACCCCGGTCGAAGGTCAGGTAGTTGGTGATGTCGACGAGCGCATTGATCGGACGCAGGCCGATGGCGCGCAGGCGGGCCTGCATCCAGTCCGGCGACGGACCGTTCCGCACGCCGCGCACGAGACGCAGGGTGAAGTAGGGGCAGAGGCCCTGATCGACCGGCTCGAAATCGAGGGTGACGGACACGTGGCAGTCGCCCTCGCCGCGCACCGGCGGCTGCGTCGGGCGCTTCAGGCTGCCGAGACCGGTGGCGGCGAGATCGCGGGCGATGCCGTGGATCGCGGTGCAATCCGGTCGGTTCGGCGTCAGGTTAATCTCGATGACGGGGTCGTCGAGCTTGGCGTAGACCGCGTAGGGCTGGCCCGTCGGCGCATCCTCGGGCAGGTCGAGGATGCCGTCGGACTCTTCGCCCAGACCGAGTTCGGCGCCGGAGCAAAGCATACCCAGGCTCTCGACGCCGCGGATGTTGCCCACCGACAGGGTGATGTTCTTGCCCGGCACGTAGGTGCCGGGGGGAGCAAAGACCGTCTTCATGCCCGCGCGGGCATTGGGTGCGCCGCAGACCACCTGCACGGGCCGGCCGTCGCCGGCATCCACCGAGCAGACGCGCAGGCGATCGGCGTTCGGATGCTGCTCGGCGCTGAGCACATGCGCCACAACGTAGGGCTTCAGGCTCGCGGCCTTATCCTCGATACCCTCGACCTCGAGGCCGATCCGCGTCAGCGTCTCGCTGATCGTCTCGAGGGAAGCCTCCGCGTCGAGGTGGTCCTTGAGCCAGGAGAGGGTGAATTTCATCGCTTGGGTCCCTCGGCGTTCCGGCGCCCGGTCACGCGGGCTGGTCCGTCGCCCAGCAGAATGGAGAAGGGTGGCCCGGTCTCGCCGGACCGCGAGGGCGGCGGATCAGCCCGTCAACCCAGCGACCAGGCTCGGTATATCGAGCGGCCGGAAGCCGTAATGGTCGAGCCAGCGCACATCCGCCTCGAAGAACGGGCGCAGGTCCGGCATCCCGTATTTCAGCATGGCGATGCGATCGATGCCGACGCCGAAGGCGAACCCCTGAACGCTGTCGGGGTCGAGGCCGCAATTGCGCAGGACGTTGGGGTGGACCATGCCGCAGCCGAGGATCTCCAGCCAGTCGGTGCCCTCTCCGAAGCGGATCTCGCCACCCTTTCGCGAGCACTGGATGTCGACTTCGGCCGAGGGCTCGGTGAACGGGAAGAACGACGGCCGGAAGCGCATCTTCACGGCCTCGACCTCGAAGAACGTGCGGCAGAACTCCTCCAGCACCCATTTCAGGTTTGCGATGTTGGCCGCCTTGTCGATCACCAGCCCTTCGACCTGATGAAACATCGGGGTGTGGGTCTGGTCGGAATCATGGCGATAGGTGCGCCCCGGGCAGATCACCCGGATCGGCGGCTCGTGCGACCGCATGGTGCGGATCTGGACCGGCGAGGTGTGAGTGCGCAACACCTTGCGCTGGCCGTTCCGGTCGGGGGCCAGGAAGAAGGTGTCGTGCATCTCGCGGGCCGGATGGCCAGGGGGGAAGTTGAGGGCGGTGAAGTTGTAATCGTCCGTCTCGATGTCGGGGCCTTCGGCGACCGAGAAGCCCATATCCGCGAAGATCGCGGTAATCTCGTCCATGACCTGGCTGATCGGATGAATGCGGCCCCGCGCCTCGGGCGCCTCGCGCACCGGCAGGGTCACGTCGATGCGCTCGGCCGCGAGGCGAGCACTCAAAGCGGCCTCGGCGAGGGCGTCCCGCCGCGTGCCGATAGCACCCTGGACCCGGTCTCGCAGACCGTTGATGAGGGGACCACGCGCCTTACGCTCGTCCGGGGTCATCGCGCCCAGGGTCTTCAGGAGTTCGGAGACAGACCCCTTCTTGCCCAGCGCTGCGACGCGCACGGCATCGAGCGTCGGCTCGTCCGAGGCTTCCGCGACCTGACGCAGCAGGTCGGCTTCCAAGGTGTCGAGGTCGGTCATCGGTTCAACTCACCGGCTGATGCACCGGTCCTCACGGATCGGGCGGGCGCGATCGGGCTTGGCCGAGGGTTTTGCGGGTCGCGACCCGCAATGCAAGCGGGCGATGCCCGTAAAGCCCCAGGCTGTCTCGGAAAACGAAAAGGCGCGGCTCCGCATGGGCGCCACGCCTTGTCAGGAAGAACAGCGCTCGGCTCAGGACGAGCCGCACGCTCGACTCAAGCGGCCTTGGTGGCCGGAAGGGCAGCCTTGGCGAGTTCGACCACGGCGGCGAAGGAGGCCGGCTCGTGGATGGCGAGCTCGGACAGGGCCTTGCGGTCTACCTCGATGCCGGAGATCGACAGGCCATTGATGAAGCGCGAATAGGTCAGGCCATGCTCACGGACGGCGGCGTTGAGGCGCTGGATCCAGAGAGCGCGGAACGTGCGCTTCTTGTTCTTCCGATCGCGGTAGGCATACTGCATGCCCTTCTCGACCGCCTGCTTGGCGATCCGGATCGTATTCTTGCGGCGACCGTAATAACCACGGGCGGCCTTGAGGACTTTCTTGTGCTTCGCGTGACTGGTCACGCCGCGCTTGACGCGGGCCATTGGGTATCTCCTGGATCAGAAAAAGCAGTCTCGGCAGGTGAAGGACGAATTACCGGCTGTTCGGCAAAAAGTACTTCTTCACGTTGGCGGCATCGCCCTCGAACAGGGTGGTGGTGCCGCGCAGGTTGCGGATCTGCTTCGTCGTCCGCTTGATCATCCCGTGGCGCTTGCCGGCCTGGGCATACATGACCTTGCCGGTGCCGGTGATCTTGAAGCGCTTCTTCGCGCCCGACTTGGTTTTCAGCTTGGGCATTTGGCTCTCCTGAACGCGCAGCGGCTCCGATCCAGTTGGGATCGAAGAGATGCGCTCGGTTGATGCTTCTGATGGAGCAGCACGAGCCGCCACGGCAGCCCGATCGGCCGGGCGGTTCAACGCGAGGCGCGTATGACAGAAAAGCGACCCGGTTTCAATGCCGGCCGATCGCGGCCCTCGCCGTCTTATCCGGCCCGCCCATTCGGGCCAGCCGAGCAAGGCACGCGATTCCCTCGGAATGCGCCGCCGGATTGCTTGACAGCCCAGGGCGGTGACCATAAACCGCCGACACCGCCGGAAACGGGGCGGGACGTCAAGCGGGCGTAGCTCAGTTGGTTAGAGTGCCGGCCTGTCACGCCGGAGGTCGCGGGTTCGAGTCCCGTCGCCCGCGCCA
>NZ_JAQGKL010000211.1 GCF_028290105.1 Methylobacterium sp. | reverse complement strand
GACGACCTCGGCGCCGACTCGCTCGACACTGTCGAACTGGTCATGGCGTTCGAAGAAGAATTCGGCGTCGAGATTCCCGATGACGCGGCCGAGACGATCGTCACGGTCGGCGACGCCGTGAAGTTCCTCGAGAAGGCCACGGCCTGAGGGCCTGACCCGGTTGCGATCGGGTCGCTACGGGAGGGCCGGCTCTGCTGGCCCTCGTCCGTTATCCGCGTCCCGCGCGGTCATCCTCGTTGACGGCGCGCGAGCATGTCGCTGCGCCAGCACGCTGCACATGGGAAAAGAAATATGAGAAGGGTCGTTGTCACCGGGCTTGGCCTCGTCACGCCTCTCGGCAGCGGCGTCGAAAATGTCTGGAAGCGCCTGATCGATGGTCAGAGCGGAGCGGCCCGTGTCGAGAATTTCGAAGTCTCCGACCTGCCGTGCCAGATCGCCTGCCAGGTTCCGCGCGGCGATGAAGCGGATGGCTCCTTCAACGCCGACGCCTGGATGGAGCCGAAAGAGCAGCGCAAGGTCGATGATTTCATCATCTTCGCCATCGCGGCCGCCACGCAGGCGCTAAGCGATGCCGGTTGGGCTCCCAAGACCTACGAAGAGCAGACGACATCCGGCGTGATGATCGGCTCCGGCATCGGCGGCCTCGGCGGCATTTACGAAGCCTCGATCCTGCTGAAGGAAAAAGGCCCGCGCCGCATCTCGCCCTTCTTCATTCCCGGTCGGCTGATCAATCTCGCTTCGGGTTATGTCTCCATACAGCACGGGCTCAAGGGTCCGAATCATTCGGTCGTCACGGCCTGCTCGACCGGCGCGCATGCGATCGGCGATGCGGGGCGCCTGATCATGCTCGGCGATGCCGACGTGATGGTGGCGGGCGGCGCCGAATCCCCCGTGAACCGCCTGGCGCTCGCGGGCTTCGCCGCCTGCCGCGCCCTCTCCACCGGCTTCAACGAAGACCCGACCCGGGCTTCCCGCCCCTACGACAAGGACCGCGACGGCTTCGTCATGGGCGAGGGCGCCGGGGTCGTGGTGCTCGAAGAGTACGAGCACGCCAAGGCGCGTGGCGCCAAGATCTACGCCGAGGTGGTCGGCTACGGCCTCACGGGCGACGCCTACCACATCACCTCGCCGGCCCCGGACGGCGACGGCGCCTTCCGCTGCATGAGCGCCGCCGTGAAGCGCGCCGGCATCCAGGCGAGCGACCTCGACTACATCAACGCCCACGGCACCTCGACGCCCATGGGCGACGAGCTGGAGCTGAAGGCCGTGGAGCGCCTCCTCGGCGACCACGCCGCCAAGGCCTCGATGTCCTCCACCAAGTCCTCCATCGGCCACCTGCTGGGTGCGGCCGGCTCTGTGGAAGCGATCTTTTCGATCCTCACGATCCGCGACGGCATCCTCCCGCCGACCCTCAACCTCGACAACCCGTCGGTGGAGACCGCCATCGACCTCGTGCCGCACGAGGCCAAGCGCAAGCGGGTGGATACCGTGCTGTCGAATTCGTTTGGGTTCGGTGGGACGAATGCGAGCTTGGTGATGCGGCGGGTGGATTAAAACTTTGAAACCTACTCGAACTTCTGCAGATAATCAGTAGTTCAAAATTTCATTACTGAGCCATTGAGCGAGAAATCCTCGATCCGGTATATGCCGACATAGCCGGCGCGGCGTTGCGGCTCGCCGTTCTTCATGACACTTCTGGTGACGATTACTCGACGGACCTCTGTGATTGCTGAGAGAAATTTCAGCCACTTGCCTTTGCCAGCTTTAACATAAGGTTCCGTGTAAGCTTCATCTGTGAATCGCTCTCTGTGCACGCAGGATAGAAGTTCACCCTCGAACTTCGCGAACCAACTACCCGGATATCCTATTAGCTTCGGCGCATTCATACCCTTACTATCCTTAAAAGCATTATAGGTATTTTTTCTAGTCTAGGCTCTCGTACCCTAGATGGCGGTACTGAAACCTGCAACCGCGCCGTCGCACATCAAACGCATCCAGCTAATTCGATAAGCGATCCGCCACAAAACCCACCAAGTTCGCGCGCCAAGCTGGCGGCCCCGTGTGTTCATCGACTCGACTCGGGAACGCAAAATCCCCAACCTTCCGGCGGCGGCCGGGGCGGGGACCTGAGGCCCGAACAGGATGTCCATGTTCTTCCGCAAGCGCGACACGACCCCGGCGTCGATCCCGGCGCCCTCCGACGAGCCGGCCCTGCCCAACCGCCTGTCGCCCCGCAGCCCGAGCGAGGCGATCAAGCCCACCGCCGCGCCGCCGCCGCCCGACCGTCCGGTCCGTGAGCGCGGGGGCCTGCTCGCCCGCATCTCCGGCCTGCTCACCGCCTCCGTGGTGCTCGCCATCGCGGTGATGATCGGCGTGACCCTGTTCGAGCGCCAGACCCGCGAGCCGGGGCCGCTGTCCGCCGACAAGGTCGTGGTGATCCCACCCCGCAGCGGCACCTCTGAGATCGCCGAGGCGCTCGCCCGCGAGGGCGTCATCAGCCACACCGCCCTGTTCGAATGGGCTTCGCGCTTCTCCGGCAAGGCCCTGAAGGCCGGCGAGTACACCTTCAAGGCGCATGCGAGCATCGGCGAGGCCATCGACACCCTGTCCTCGGGCCGGCAGGTGCAGCACGCGATCACCTTCCCGGAGGGGCTGACCTCCGAGCAGATCGTGGTGCGCCTCAACGACAACGACATCCTCACCGGCGACATCAACGAGATCCCCCCCGAGGGCTCGCTCCTGCCCGACACCTACAAGTTCGAGCGCGGCGCCACCCGCCAGCAGATCGTCAACCTGATGCGCGCCAAGCAGCGCGAGGTCCTCAACCAGATCTGGCTGCGCCGCTCCGCCGAGATCCCGGTCAAGACGCCCGCCGAGATGGTGACGCTGGCCTCCATCGTCGAGAAGGAGACGGGCCGGGCCGACGAGCGCCCCCGCGTCGCCGGCGTCTTCGTCAACCGCCTCAACAAGCGCATGAAGCTGCAATCGGACCCCACCATCGTGTACGGGCTGGTGGGCGGGCGCGGCACCCTCGGACGCGGCATCCAGCGCGCCGAGATCGAGCGCGCGACGCCCTACAACACCTACGTGATCGAGGGCCTGCCCCCGGGCCCCATCGCCAATCCAGGCCGCGCGGCGCTGGAGGCGGTGGCCAACCCCTCGCGCACCAAGGACCTGTTCTTCGTGGCCGACGGCACCGGCGGCCACGCCTTCGCGGAGAACCTCGAGGGCCATTCCCGCAACGTCGCCCGCTGGCGCCAGGTTGAGAAGGCCCGCCAGACCCCGTCCCCGGACGCCACCGTCGACAAGGCCGACCCGCCGGGCGCGGCGAGCGTGCCCGGCACCGCCTCGGCCTACGCGCCGGAGGGCACCAACTTCGCCGCCGGGGGCGACGGCCCGGCCCGCCCGAAGGCCTTCGACGCCTCGGAGGGGACCCGCCTCGATCCCCTGCGCAACAAGACCTTCGACCTCAATTCGCCCAAGACCGTGCCGGTGCTGAAGCAGCCCTAGGCGGACCGGAGAGCCATGATCCTCACCAGCATGACGGGCTTCGCCCGCGCCGCCGGCAGCACCGGGCCGGTGCACTGGGCCTGGGAGGTCCGCAGCGTGAACGGGCGCGGGCTCGACGTGCGCCTGCGCGTGCCGAACGGCTACGACGCGGTGGGCGAGGTCGCCCGCGCCGCCCTGCAGAAGGCCCTGGCGCGGGGCCAGTGCCAACTCAACCTCAGCCTGAGCAAATCCGACGCCGCCCCGCGCGTGCGGATCAACGAGGCGCTGCTCGCCGAACTCGCCGCCTCGGTGGCCCGCGTGCCCCGCCCCGAGGGCTTGGCGCCGGCGAGCCTCGATGGGCTCCTGTCCATTCGCGGCGTGATCGAAGCCGACGAGGAGCCCGGCGCCGACACCGAGGCACTGGCCCGCGACCTCGCCGAGGGCGTGGTCCGGCTGGTGGCCGACCTCGTGGAGGCGCGCCGCGCGGAAGGGCGCGCGCTCAAGGCCGTCATCGAAGACCAGCTCGCCGAGATGGCCCGCCTCACGGCGGCGGCGGAGGCCTGCCCCGCCCGCAAGCCCGAGGCGGTGAAGGCGCGCCTCGCCGCTGCCGTCGCCAGCCTTCTGGACGCCGGCAACCTCGACCCCGACCGCCTGCACCAGGAGGCGGTGCTGCTGGCGGCCAAGGCGGACGTGCGCGAGGAACTCGACCGGCTGCAGGCGCATCTCGCCAGCGGGGCCGACCTCCTCGCCGCGGGCGGCGCCGTCGGCCGCAAGCTCGACTTCCTGGCCCAGGAGCTCGGGCGCGAGGCCAATACCCTGTGCGCGAAGGCCAACGACATCGCGCTCTCGCGGATCGGACTCGACTTGAAGGCCGTGGTGGAGCAATTCCGGGAGCAGGTTCAGAACGTCGAGTAGGTGTGTGAGGCGATGCAGGCGACGGCGATCGAGCGGCGGGGATTCATCCTCATACTGTCCTCGCCCTCCGGCGCGGGCAAGACCACGCTGACCCGGGCGGTGGCCGAGGCGCCGAAATGGGGCCTCGACCTCTCCATCTCGGTGACGACCCGCCAGCGCCGCCCCTCCGAGATCGACGGCAAGCACTACAACTTCATCGACCGGGAGGCCTTCGACGCCTTGCGCGCCGCCGACAACCTCCTCGAATGGGCCGAGGTGCACGGCAATTTCTACGGCACGCCGCGCAGGCCCGTGGAAAAGGTGCTGGGCGCCGGCCGGGACATGATCTTCGACATCGACTACCAGGGCACCCGGCAGGTGCGCTCGAAGCTCACCCACGACGTGGTCACGGTCTTCATCCTGCCCCCCAGCCTCGCGGAACTGCGCCACCGCCTCGAGCGCCGCGCCGAGGATTCCTCCGACACCATCGAGAAGCGCCTCGCCAACGCCCGCGTCGAGATCCAGCGCTGGAGCGAGTACGACTACGTCATCGTCAACGACGATCTCAACGACGCCTTCCACTCCCTCGAAGGCATCCTCATCGCCGAGCGCCTGAAGCGGGCGCGGCGCACGGGCCTCGCGCCCTTCGTGGAAGGCCTGCTCGCCGAGCCGGACTGACGACGCCCGAGACGTGATCGGGGCGGACCGGAACGTTCGCCGAACCCCCGGGTTGGCCCGCGACCCCGCTCAAGCGGGACCGCGCCCCGGGACCGTACGCGATGCACGAACGCAGCTGTGACATCGCGGTGATCGGGGCGGGCACCGCCGGCCTCGCGGCGTTTCGCGCCGCGCGCGAAGCCGGCGCGGACGCGGTCCTGATCGAGGCCGGCCCCGGGGGCACCACCTGCGCCCGCGTCGGCTGCATGCCCTCGAAGCTGCTGATCACCGCCGCCGACGCGGCCGACGCGGCGCGCCGGTCCGGTCGCTTCGGCATCGAGACCGGCCCGGTCCGGGTCGACGGGCCGGCCGTCCTGGCGCGGGTGCGCGAGGAACGCGACCGCTTCGTCGCGGGCGTGCGCGAGGGCGTCGCGCGCTTCCCGGAATCGGCCCACATCGACGGCCGCGCCCGCTTCGACGGCGCCGCCACGCTGATCGTCGACGCGCGCACGCGGCTCAGCTTCCGCGCCGCCATCGTCGCCACGGGCTCGCGCCCGGTGGTACCGGGGCCCCTGCGCGACCTCGGGGACCGCGTGCTCACCACCGACACCCTGTTCGAGATCGCCGACCTGCCGGCCTCCCTGGCGGT
>NZ_JAQGKL010000208.1 GCF_028290105.1 Methylobacterium sp. | reverse complement strand
GAAGATCCAGGATCGCGACACGGTGGCCCGCGTTCGCTAGGCTGTACGCGGTACTCGCGCCGGCGAGCCCGGCGCCGATAATGATCGCATCGTACCGATCGGACGTCATCTCTGCTCCATTTCGACGAAGCCCGAAGCGTTCGCCTTACCCGTACCAGACTGGCACAGTCGCGGGACTGTTCATGCGCGTTCCGAAGGATCACTGCAGGTTGCATGCCGATGCGCCGATTGGCCTTTCGAGCCTTGTGGCAGGAACCAGGCGGGCGCAGCGGCTCACATTCCTTGTCGAGCGGTCGGAAAGTGCGGTCGAAACGGCAAGAGCCCATCCCGAGGACCGTTTCCGGGAAATTCTGATTGGCACAGTGCCCATGTAGCGGAGCATCGCTTCATGCTTCCATCAGGGCCGGACGACCATCGGGAACTTGCCGGCCAGGATCGCGCAGAGCGCGTCCCGTCGGCGGACGGATTGCCACCGTTCGAACTCAGCCGCGCCCGCGTACATCTCCTCGGCGCCGAGACGGCTTCCGAGAGCATCGAAGCAGGCATGCGCTCGTTCGACGATGGCCGGGTTGTAGGCGGTAAAGCCACAGGCCGCCGTCGCTCTTCGGAGCATGCCGTGCATCCTCAGGAAACCGCCGCACGCGAAGTCGGCGGACGATGCGGCTCCAGCCCCGAACGCGAGAAGGAGCGCGGTCGCGAACGCCCAAATCCGGACAGCTCTCCGGGTCCTAGCCATCGGCGCCCGCCCGCTGCTCGCCTCTCGCGCCCAGGTCCGGCCGGCCGGTGGTCCGACGGCGCCCCGGCAACCGGAGATGGGCGAGGTACGGATAGACGGCGGGCAGAACGATCAGGGTGAGCAGTGTCGCCGTGACGAGGCCGCCGATCACCACCGTGGCGAGCGGGCGCTGCACCTCGGCGCCGGCACTCGTCGAGAGTGCCATCGGCAGGAACCCCAGCGCCGCCACCAGCGCCGTCATCAGGACCGGGCGCAGGCGCATCTCGGCCGCCCGCGTCGCCGCCTCGCGGGCATCGAGGCCGACCCGTTCGAGGTCGCGGATGTAGCTCGTCAGCACGACGCCGTTGAGGATGGCGATGCCGAAGGTCGCGATGAAGCCGATCGCGGCCGAGATCGAGAAGGGCAGCCCGCGCAGGTACAGGGCGACGATGCCGCCGGTCGCGGCCACCGGCACGTTGAGGAAGATCAGCCCGGCGAGGCGGATGTCGCCGAACATCACCACGAGCAGCACCAGGATCGCCGCCATCGCGGCCGGAACCACCACCGAGAGTCGGCTCGTGGCCTCCTGCAGGTTCTGGAACTGCCCGCTCCATTGCAGGGAGTAGCGCGGCGGCAGGGGCACCTGGGCTTGAACGGCGGCCTGGGCGTCACGCACGAAGCTCTGGACGTCGCGCCCCCGCACGTTGGCCTGGACCGAGATCCGGCGCTGGAGCTTTTCGCGGCTGATCTGCGCGGGGCCCGTCGCGACCTCGACGGAGGCCACCAGCGAGAGCGGCACCAGCGCCTTGCCGGTCCGGCCGACGGGCAGGTCACGGATGCGCTCGATGTCGCTGCGGTCGACGGCCTTCAGCCGGACCACGATGTCGGTGATGGAATTGTCGTCGCCATAGATCATCCCGGCATTGCGCCCGCCGATGCTCTCGACCACATCGAGAATGTCGCTGACGTTGACGCCGTAGCGGGCGGCCGCCCCCCGGTCGACCTGGATGGAGAGCGCCGGCATGCCCGCCTGTGCTTCGGCCTTGACGTCCGCCGCGCCGGAGATGCCCGAGACCACGCGCACGATGGCGTCGGCCTTGTCCTTCAGCACCTTGAGGTCGTCGCCGTACAGGCTGATGGCCACGTCGCCGCGCACGCCCTCCAGCAGGTCGTCCATCCGCATCTGGATCGGCTGCGAGAAGGCGTAGGACACCCCCGGCACCATCTCGCGCAGGCGCTTGTCGAAGGCGGCGACGAGGCCTTCCTGGGTGTCCGCCGTCGTCCAGGTCGACGGGTCGGCCAGCGTGATGAAGCTGTCGGTGGATTCCACCCCCATCGGGTCGGTGGGGATCTCGGCGCTGCCGGTGAGCGAGACGATCCGCTTGACCTCGGGGAAGCTCTTCAGGGTCTGCTCGATGCGGTGCATGACCTTGAGCGAGGCATCGAGGTTGATGCCCGGCAGCTTCTCGGACGTGATGACGATGGAGCCTTCGGAGAGCTTGGGCAGGAACTCGCCCCCCAGCCGCGTCGCCAGCCAGCAGCTTCCGGCGAAGAGCCCGATCGTCACGAGTACGGTGATCCCGGTGCGGCGCTCGGCGAGCCGGAGAACGGGGGTGTAGGCGCTGCGCGCCCAATGGACGAGGCGGGTCTCGCGCTCGCCGATCCTGGGTCCGGCCAGCACGATGGCGGCGAGCGCCGGCATCAGGGTCATGGTGAGGACGAGGGAGCCCGCCAGCGCCAGGATGACGGTGAGCGCCATCGGCCGGAACATCTTGCCGGCAACCCCTTCGAGGGCGAGGATGGGCAGGTAGACCATGATGATGATGGCGACCGCGAACAGGATGGGGCGCGCCACCTCGACGGTGGCCTGACGGATGACCTCCTCGGCCGGGCGCTCCGGGTGCTCGCCGCGGGCGCGCAGGACGTTCTCGATCATCACCACGGCACCATCCACGATGAGGCCGAAATCGATGGCGCCGAGGCTCATGAGGTTGCCGGAGAGTCCGAACAATCGCATCCCCGCGAACGCCATGAGCATCGACAGGGGGATCGCGGCCGCCACCACGAGACCGGCCCGGAGATTGCCCAGCAGCAGGAGAAGCACCACGATGACGAGCACCGCCCCCTCCATGAGGTTGTGCTCCACCGTGCGGATGGTGCGCGCCACCAGGGTGCTGCGGTCGTAGTACGGCACGATCTCCACGCCCGGCGGCAGTTGCGGGCGCAGGGTCTCGATGGTCCGCTTCACGCCCTCGACCACGGCGCTGGCGTTCTCGCCCTGCTGCATCATGGCGATGCCGACCACCGTCTCACCGGCGGCGTCGTGCGTCACCGCCCCGAGGCGGACCTTCGGAGCTTCGACGACCTCGCCCAGGGTCGCGACCGTCACGGGCACGCCGCCGGGGCCCGTCGTCACGACGACGTTGGCCAGATCCTTCGTGTCCTTGGCGAGGCCGAGGCCGCGGATGACCTCCTGCTGGTCGTTGTGCTCGATGTAGGCGCCCCCGCGCGCGGCGTTGTTCTCGGACAGAGCCGTGTAGACCTGCGCCATCGTCACGCCGTAGCGATGCAGGCTCTCGGCGGAGATGCGGACCTCGTAGGTCGGCATCTGGCCGCCGTAGACGTTCACGTCGGTGATGCCGGGCGTCAGCTTGAGCTTCGGCGCGATGGTCCATTGCAGGATGCGCTTGAGCGCCATCGGCGAATACGCCGGTCCGCGCACCTCGAACTGGTAGATTTCGCCGAGGCCCGTCGCCATCGGCCCCATCTGCGGATCGCCGACCACGCCCGGCATCATGGACTTCGCCAGCGGCAGGCGCTGGAACACCTGCGCCCGCGCTTCGCTGATCGACATGGAATCGTCGAAGGTGACGTAGACCGCCGAGACGCCGTAGCGCGAGGTGGAGCGGATGCCGGTCAGGCCCGGCGCCCCCGCCATGGCGTTCTCGACGGGGAAGCTGACGAGACGCTCGACCTCGAGCGGCCCGAGGCCCGGCGACAGGGTCAGGACCATCACCTGCTTCGGGGAGACATCCGGAACGGCGTCGATGGATAGGCCTTCGAGATTGACGATGCCGCCGACCGCGCCGGCGAGCGCCAGCACGAGGACGAGCCAGCGGCGGCGGATGAGAAGGGAGAACCAAGCGTTCATCGCGGCCTCAATCCGTCGAACCGAGCAATGCGCGCATCAGGATGGCCTTGAGGCCGAAGCTGCCTTGGGTCGCCACCGTGTCGCCGACCTGTAGTCCGGATTTCACCTCGACCCAGTCGGCGCGTTGGACCCCGAGGTCGAGGTCCCGCTTCTCGAAGCGGTCGTCGCCGGTGCGCACGAAGGCGATGGGGCCGCCCTCGGTCTGCTGGATCGCGCCGGCCGGTACGGTGACGCCCTCGCGCCCGAGATCGGCGGCGATCTCCACGGAGACGAACATATTGGCGCGCAAGCTCCCGTCCGGATTGCCGATCTCGATCCGGGCGGGGGCGGTGTTCGTCATCGGGTCGATGGCGGCGTTGACCGAACGCACACGTCCCTCGAAGCGGGGATGGGCTTCGATCGGCGCCTCGACCGTCGCCCGGTCGCCCGGCTTCACGGTGGCGATGTCGTGCCCGTAGAGGTTGGCCAGGACCTGGATCTGCGAGGGGTCGGCGACCGTGAACGCGTCGCGGTTGGTATCGACCACTTCGCCGAGCGTGATGCCGGCCGTCGTCACCACGCCGTCGATCGGCGAGACGATGGCGCTGGTGCCGGGGGCTTCGCCTGCGGCCGGGGCGAGGCGCTCGTACTGGGCGCGGTAGAGATCGACCTGCGACTTGGCCGACAGGGTGGCCGCGTGGGCCTTGGCGAGATCGACCTGCCGCCGGTCGACCTCGGCCTGGGCGATCCCACCCATCTTCACGAGGTCGCTGCCGCGCTTCAGGTTGGTCTCGGCGACGTTCTCCGTGGCCTGCGCCTCCCCGAGGCTGGCCTGGGCGGCGGCAAGGCCGTTGCGGGCGTCGAGGACCCCGGCTGCGTCGAGCGTGGCCAGGGTCTGGCCGGCGCTCACCCGGTCGCCCGGCTGCACGGACAGGCTGAGAACCCGGCCCGAGGTGCGGGGCTTGAGGCGGGTGACCCGGCGCTCGTCGAAGGCGACCATGCCGGGCGTGCGCACGGGCAACACGATCCGTCGATTTTCCGCCTGTCCGAACGCCAGTCCGAGGCGCGCCTGGCCCTGGGCGTCGAGCCTGACCACATTCTCCTCCGCCGGCTGCCCGGAAGCGGTCTCGCCGGAGGCCTGGGGGGGCTCGGGTTCGGCTGAGGCGAGCCCGACGAGGCTCAGCACGGGTTCGAGGATGGGCCGCGCGGCCTCGCGATACCACCACCCGGCCAGCCCGAGGGCGATGAGCCCGACGATCCGGACCGACGTCCAGCGACGTCGGGCTCCCGTGGGCGGCGGGCTCAGTGTCGAGGATTTGGGCTGTTCGCGAAGCGTATCGCGGTTTGCACTCCGCGCCTCCCCGTCCGCAGCCACGTCTGTCTCCGCCTCCTGAAGCACGCCACCGTCCGTCGATCAGATTAGAGTTGTTCTAAGACATAGGACGGACGGCGATGCGTGCCATTAAATTCGCGTTCACACGCGTGGTCTCGAACCGGGTCGGAACCACATCATCCATCGGGACAGGGGCGGGAGCCCGGGAGATGACCCATTGGCGAAGCTGCTTCTGATCGAGGACGATGCCGCCACGGCCGCGGAGGTTCTGGGCGATCTTCGCGGGCGCGGACACGCGGTCGATTGGGCCGCCACGGGCCCGGCCGGTGCGGCCGCCGCCCGTTCGGCGGACTGGAATGCGATCGTCCTCGACCGGATGCTGCCCGGGCTGGACGGGCTCACCCTGCTGAGGGACCTGCGGGCCGCGGGAGACCGGACGCCGGCGCTGGTCCTGAGCGCGCTCAGCGACGTCGATGAGCGTATCCGCGGCCTGCGCGCCGGTGGGGACGACTACCTCGGCAAGCCCTTCGTCCTCGCAGAGCTCGCGGCCCGGATCGAGGCCCTGCTGCGGCGGCCCACGGACACCCGCGAGACGGTGCTGCGGGTCGGCAGCCTGGAACTCGACCTCATCGCCGGGAGCGTGCGCCGGGGCTTGCGCGCCCTCGATTTGCTGCCGCGCGAGTTGAAGCTCCTCGCGTATCTCATGCGCCGGCCGGGCCAGGTGGTGACCCGTGCGATGATGTTCGAGGAAGTCTGGAACTACCGGTTCGCGCCAAAATCCAATCTCATCGACGTCCATGTCGGACGTCTTCGCCGGAAACTCGAGGCCGAGGGCGAGCCGGTCCTGATCCACAACGTCCGGGGAGAGGGTTTTACCTTGACGCCCGATGTCTAGGCTCGTGCGCTCCTTCGCGTTCCGCTGGGCACTCGGCATCGCGCTGTGGTCGACCCTTCTGTCGCTGACCCTGTTTGCCTTCGTCTACTGGCAGACCGCCGCGTTCATGCAGGACGAACTCGACCAGGTGCTGCGCCACGAGGTGCGGTACGCGGCCCGCGACCCGGAAAAGGCGGCGAACCGCATCGAGACCTGGATCAGCGAGGACCTGCACAGCGTTCACTTCGCCGGCCTGTTCGGACCCGATGGGGCCAAGCTCGCGGGCAACCTCGATGGGCGGCCCCTGGATTTGCCCCCGGATGGCGAGGTTCGGCGGATCGGCATGCAGGTCGCCATCGCGGGACGGCGCCTGCAGGAGGATCTCTGGTCGGCGGCCGCGTCCCTGAGCGATGGCAAAGTCGTGGTGGTGGCCCACGACACCGACGAGATCGACCGCGCCAAGGCCACCGTCGTCCGTGCCCTCGGCCTCGCCCTCGTGCCGACCCTGGCCTTCTCCCTCCTCGGTGGCATGCTGCTCGCCGGGCGAGCCCGGCGCCGCCTGGCCTCCACGGAGGCGGCCGTCGCGCGGGTGATGCGCGGGGATCTGCGCCAGCGCCTGCCGGTGGGCGAGGCCGGTGACGAGTTCGACCGGCTGGCCCAGGACGTGAACGGGATGCTCGACGAGATCGAGCGCCTGATGGAGGAGGTGCGGGGTGTGGGTGACGCCGTCGCCCACGACCTCCGAACCCCGCTCACGCGCCTGCGGCTCCGGCTGGAGCGCGGCCGCGAGCAGGCCCGCGACATCGAGGAACTGCGCGACGCGGTGGACCAGGGACTGGTCTGGATCGACCAGACCCTGGAGATGGTGACGGCGGTGCTGCGCATCGGCGAGATCGAGCATGGACGGCGCTGTGCCGCCTTCGGTTCGGTCGACCTCGGCCTCGTGGTGAGCGAGGCGGTGGACCTGTTCGAGCCGCTTGCCGAGGAGAAGGGAATCGCCCTCAGCATCGACCTCGACGGCACCGCCCCCGCCATCGAGGGCGACCGCAGCCTGATCTTCGAGGCGATCGCGAACCTTCTGGACAATGCGGTGAAGTTCACGCCACCCCGCGGCAAGGTTCGGGTCGGTCTCGTCCGGCGTGACGGCGAGACCGTTATGTATATCGAGGATACGGGGCCGGGAATCGCCGCCGGCGAACGCGCACAGGTGTTCAAGCGGTTCTATCGCACGGAGCGGGCCCGTCAGACCCAGGGCAACGGGCTCGGGCTCGGGCTCGTCGCCGCCATCGCCAAGCTGCATGCGTTCTCGCTGACCGTCAGCGACGGTCCCGGCGGGGGATGTCGTTTCGAGCTTGGATGCCCGACCACGAGCGGCCGTTTCTAGGATTGGCATGGAGCGGTCCTGCGTCTTCCGCTCATGGCGCTAGCGGGTGGAGGACGGCGAGCATCACGATCAACGTGTTTCGGATGACAATGCCGCACGGCAACTGATTCCGGCACGCCAAAGCAGCAGGCGGATCCGTTAGCCATTCGAAGGCGAGGGGAGCTGTCCCGCTTTGCTGCCCGCCAGCTACGGCAATCCCAATCGGCCAGAAAGGGCGTTGACACGGGCCGCTGAAGCCGTTCAAGAAGCAATCTGATGCGGGCGTAGTTCAGTGGTAGAACGTCAGCTTCCCAAGCTGAATGTCGTCGGTTCGATCCCGATCGCCCGCTCCATTCAACTTCAGGCACTTAGCCGAGGTTGGTGGTATCTAGTTAGGTTTGGATACCACTGGAATACCATCGTCGGCGTAGTGCAGCTGCATTCTAAGCGACTGATTGAATGTACGACTGCCGCTATTCCGTCCTGCACAGACCGGCCGCGTAGGCATCGTCTCGCGTTCACTCGGACGGTATTCGGACGGCCTCGGGCGTGTCACAGGGTCGAACAGCATTCCGCGGTGGCGCTATCGGCCCTTGCACGAAATCGGCAAAAGGCGGACATCGCCCGTATGTGCTTCAGGGCTCCGCCATGACCGACGCAACCTCCATCGAGTTCCAGATGAGCTCGCCGATGCAGGAGCCGGACGCGATGGAGCGCTCGATCGCGCTGCAGGGCACCGAGGTGATGCCGCGGGTGAAGGCGAACGTCGCGAAGGCGTGATAAAGGGGGACTAGACCATCCCTCGACGCTGAAGGTTGCGGCACCGCCTGGCCAAACGACGCGCACCATTGACCGCTGTTCATTCCGCGATATACGCGGCCAATTCCTCGGGTGTTCCCATCGGAAACGCTTCCTTGAGGTGATCGAGGAAGGCGGACACGCGCGCGCTCAACAGCCGTCGGGACGGATAAAGGGTCCAGAGGGCTATCTCCGGTCTGTCGAGATCGCCCCAGAGGACAAGCCTGCCGGCGGCCAGGTCGTGGCTGACGAGCGAGATGGGAAGGCGTCCGGCCCCCACGCCGGCTTTGACCGCGTCGCGGACCATCATCAGCGATGGAAGACCGAGGACGGGCTCGGCCGTGACGCTCGACATGCCCGCCGGCGATCTCATGGTCCAAGTCATGGGGTCCGCCATCGCCCCGCGTACGACGGCCGGGGCGGCCGCGTCGCCCTCCGGGCGGACCAAGCTCGGAGCCGCGACGACGACCAGCCGGTCGCGCAGGAAGATGCGTCCGACGAGGCTCTCGTCCGGGGCGGGATTGACCCGGATCGCGAGGTCGTGGCCCTCTTCCACCATGTCGACGGCACGGTCCTCCGTGGTGACCTCAAGCCGGACCTCGGGGTGCTTCAGGGCGAACTCCGCCGCGAGCTTTCCCATCGCGGTCTGCGAGAAGAACACGGGCGCGCTGATGCGCAGCCGGCCCCGTGGCCTGCCACCGCCCGAAGCGATGGCCGCCGCCGTCTCGTCGAGCTCCGTCAGCAGGACCCTCGTCCGCTCGTGGAGGGCCCGGCCTTCCTCGGTCAGCTTCAATACGCGCGCCCCACGTTCGAACAGGCGCGAGGCGAGGCTGGCCTCTAGTTCCGCGACCCGGCGGGACAGGGTCGCCTTCGGACGTCCAGCGGCTCGGGCGGCCCGGCCGAAGCCCCCATACCGGGCCACGAGATTGAAATCGGCGAGGGCGAGGAGGTCCATGCGTTCCACCAGCGGGACGGTCTGTCCTAACAGCCCGTCTCCCGGATCGCGAGTGGATCGAGCATCTAACGGATGTCCTCAGTGGCAAACCTGGAGTTACCCCCATGACCATTCTCGTAATCGGCGCGACCGGCACCGTCGGCGGCCATGTCGTCGAACACCTCGTGAAGCGCGGCACCGATGTGCGCGCCCTGGTTCGTGACACCGCGAAGGCAAAGTTGCCGACGGGCGTAACCGCAGTCCAGGGTGACCTGCTCGACGTGGACGCCATGCGTCAGGCCCTGTCGGGCGTCTCCACCCTGTTCCTGCTGAACGCGGTCGTACCCGACGAGGTCACCCAGGCCCTGATCGCGCTCAACCTCGCCCGCGAAGCCGGGATCGAGCGGATCGTCTACCTGTCGGTGATCCACAGCGACCTCTACGTGAACGTGCCGCACTTCGCGGGCAAGTTCGGGGTCGAGCGGATGATCGAGGCGATGGGCTTCCACGCCACCGTCCTGCGCCCGGCCTACTTCATGAACAACGACCACATGATCAAGGACGTGGTGCGCGACTACGGCGTCTACCCGACGCCCATCGGGGCCATAGGGCTCGCGATGATCGACGCCGCCGACCTCGGCGAGATCGCGGCCCTGGAACTCATCCGACGCGAGCAGGCCGAGGCGCCGCTCCCCTTCGAGCGGATCAATGTCGTCGGTCCCGAGACGCTGACGGGCTCGGCCGTCGCCGCAATCTGGTCCGACGTCCTAGGCCGCCCGATCAACTATGGGGGCGACGCCGCCGCCGCCTTCGAGCAGAACCTCCGGCAGAAGCACGTGCCGGGTTGGATGGCCTTCGACATGCGCCTGATGTGCGAGCGCTTCCTCAGCGTGGGGATGCTGTCCGAGGCCGGCGATGCCGACCGCCTCACCGCCATGTTGGGCCGCCCGCTGCGTTCGTACCGCGACTTCGCTTCCCAGGTCGCGGCGTCCGCCTAACGACCTGCGCTGGACCGGCACGTTTACGCTGCGTCCAGCCGCGATGTCCGGCTCCGATCGCCTGCGCAAATGTTAAAACGTATTCGCGCTCCGGTCGTACGTAACGATCCAGGGTAGAGTTCGAAATTTCATTAACTTAAGACACAAAACAAATTTCTCCGGCTTAAACAATCGGAAGGAAGCCGCGTTATAGGTTTGCCTTGCCGCGATAGACGATGGTCCGATCGCGCTATGCTTTTCAACAAAAGTGAAATCGCACGATGATCCATCAGCTTGTGTACTATAGCCGCAACGTCGTGGCCGGCAACGATCGGGCCATGCTCACCAATTTGCGCGAGATCGTCTCCGCCTCCCAGCGCAACAACAGTCGCGACGGCATCACCGGATTCCTGATTTTCGACAAGACCTGGTTCATCCAGGTCCTGGAGGGTGAGCAGGCGCAGGTCAGCGCCACTTACACCCGCATCGCGCGTGACCCGCGTCACTCGACGGCGACCATCATGGATGCGCGCAATGTTCAGGGCCGCTCCTTCCCCAACTGGACCATGGGCGGCGCGATGCGGACCCCGGAGGTCGAGGAAGTCTACCTGCAGCACGGCATCGGCAGCGCCATCGAGCCTGGCCGGCTGAAGAGTGCCCAGATCATCAATCTGGCCCTCGACCTTCAGGCCTTCGACCAGACGAAACGCCAGGCCCAGCGCCTCGCGAGCTGATCGATCGCGGGCGGGATGCGTCGCGCATCCGAAAGTCCAACGGCGCAGGGCGGGCGAGCCGCTGCGCCGTTGGTTTCGGCCGCCGAGGGGGCGATGGCGGCCGTCGTCACCATGCGGCCCGGCCGAGGGCGAGGGCTGTGCGCCTCGGCACGCCCCGCCGACGCGATGCCCTCGAGAGGCAGCCTGTTCATAACGGGCCTCTGCATCGCGGGGGCCGGATTGCCGCTATTCCACGGGGTGTGACCACGGAAATGGTGGCGTCAGGTCCGTGCCGGACTTGCGGCAGGGTCGCGGCCCCTCTCGAAGGCATGGTCGATGGCCGCGATGACCCGATCGGGCGCCAGGTGATGGATCATGTGGCCCATTCCCGGAACGACGATGAACTCACTGCGAGGCAGCGCGTGGTGCAGGCGCTCCGACTGCCGGCCGACATCGACGATCTGATCGTCCGCCCCGGCGATGATCACGACCGGCAGCGTCAGGTCGCGGTAATGCGCCTGCATGTCCACCGTCACCGGGGTCATCAGGGCTGCGTCCTCGGCCGAGGCACGCAGCTGCAGGGGCCTCAGCATCATGTCCTTCGGGAACGCGCGGTCGAAGCGTTCCGGAACCGGGGCCGGCGCGAACATCCCCTTGATCATGGCGGGCAGCAGGACCCGTCCGACCAGCGGCGAGACCGTGTAGCGCAGCACATCTCCCAGGACAGGGATCGCGGGGGGCGAGGCGAGGATCACGTCGGCGCGCAGGGTCGGGTAGTAGTAGCCCGACGCCAGGACGAGGCTGCGCACGAGGCTTGGTGCCTGCAGCGCCAGCGCGACCGCGACCAAGCTGCCCCAGGAATGCCCAAGGACGACGGCGCGCGACACGCCGAGCCGCTCCAGAGCCTTGGCGAACAGGGTCGCGTGGGCGCGCGGTGTCCAGAGCCCACGGGGCCGGTCGCTGTAGCCGTAGCCCGGCCGGTCGAAGATGATGACGCGGTAGCGCTTGGCGAGTTCGTCCACGATTCCGCTGACGAGGAAGTCCTGGATCATGGTCCCGTTGCCGTGGATCAGAACCAGGGGCTGTCCATGCCCACGCAGGACATAGTGCAGGCGGACCCCGTCCACGGTCATGAACTCTCCGATCGGCGGCGTCCGCCGTTCGGCTTCGCGGGCCTTCGAGACGGCATGGAGCGCGGACGCCCCGAGGGCTGCGGCCGTCCCGAGGAGGGCGGGAACCAGCCAGGGCGTGGTCGTGCGACGGGTCATGGTGTGGTCCAATCCAATTCAGAGGCGTCCCCATTCACGAGGTCGCATTCGGCGCGAGGGGCGAACCCGTCCGTCAGGGGCGCGCGGCGGCTTCGAGGAGCTTCGGGGACATCGCGGCCAGGGCCAGGAGCGGCCCCGGCATGACGATCCCGGCCCGCCGCATGCTCTGAGCGGCGGCCCGGCACCCCTGAAGATCGTTGGTTCCGGCGGCTCCTTCGATTTGCTGGAGGATCTCTGGTGTGGGCTTGAGTGCCGCCGGCGCGTCCTTCGCGGCCCCCGTCGCCGTCGCCGTCGCCGTCGACCCGGTCGAGGCTGCCTTGTTCTGCGAATCGCCCTGCGGTCCGGCCGCACCCGGCCCCGAGGCCGTGATCTGCCCGCTCTGCCCCGACGTGTTCTGCGGTGTGCCGGGCGCGGAGGGCTTCGCGGACGCGTCGTCACTCTTCTTCGCCGTCACGGCGGTCGCGAGTTGCGGCGGTGTCTCGACGGCCTTAGTGGCGGCCTCGGGCTGGCGCACGAAGGCGACGAGTTCCTGGCAGAGATTGGCGGGTTTGCCGGCAGGTGGCGGATCGCCTTCCGCGCTGGCGATCGCCGGCAGAAAAGCGGCGGCTGCGAGGAGCAGCCTTGTCGTGGCGACGCGCATGGCGATTCCCGGTCCTGTCCCTCCTTGAGAAGCAGGCGACCTGGGAAAAAGTTCTGTCGGCCTGCGCGCCCGGATCCGCCCCTTCCGTTCATCGTCGCGGATGGCACGAGCGCCCGGAACACTCTGCGCCCGCTTCGGGTTGGCCGCTCACGTCAACCGGAGAAACTCGCCATGAAGACCACCCTCGCCCTCGCCGCCAGCCTCACCCTCGGCCTTTTCGCCTCCGCCGGCGCCGCCGAGGCCAAGGGCTGCATCAAGGGCGCCCTCGTCGGCGGAGTTGCCGGGCATATGGCCGGGCATGGGAAGATGGGGGCCGCCGCCGGATGCGCTGTCGGGCACAGCAAGGCCAACAAGAAGGATAAGCAGCAGGGTGGATCTCAGCCGCAGGGTTGATGGACCCCTCCAGCACATTGGGACGGCCTCGCAGCATCGGCTGCGGGTGCCGCCGTGCCGGTCCTGTGGAGCGCGGGAGGTTCGTGATCCAAACCGCGCTTCGCGGTCGGAAGGCTCACAACGCCGGCTCGATATCCTCTCGGGACGGCTCGTAGCTGCACCAGTTGCAATAACCCTTCTCGACCGTCTTCGGGGCGTTGCGCTGCGAGCAGTGCGGGCAGATCAGCAGGGACAGCTTGGTGCCGGCCAGACGGGCGAATCCACGCCCCCGGAACGTGACCCCTCTGGATTTCGAAGCGCCCGGATCGGCGGTCTGGCTCATGGGGAACTCCTCGTCACGCGGCACGGGCACCAACGGATGGCGCGCCGAGAGGTTCGCGTTCCCGGTCCGTGATCCGGGATGAAGAGCCAACGGTCGCACGTCTACCCAGCACCTCCCGAAGCTTGGAGGCTGCACTTCGAACCGCCCGGCTTCGGCCGCGGCGGCTTTTTTATGCCGATGTCCGCGTCGCTTCCCACCGGTTCGCCCGAGGCCGGCGGCCCAGCGAAGCGGGAGAGCCCCCGCTCCACGACCTCATCGGTTACTGCCGGCGGTCGCTGTCCAGCTGCTGCAGCAATTCGGCCAGGCGTGGGTCGAGCGGCTCGTCGATGATCGGCTCGTAGAGGGCCTGCAGCTGCCGCCCGAGCCGCAGGCGGGTCGCCTCGGTGAGCACCGGCCCGATGGGTTCGTCGGGGAATGCTCTAGAATCATGCGGGTGATCGCTGGCCATCCCGCTTATCTGGCGGACGATCGGCCCGCGGCAATGGGATGGGCCCTTGTGAGCCTGCACCCGCCCGAAATGTCGCGAAACGCTCTCTGGCCGTTAGAATAACATAGGTGAAATCGGTTCGGATCAGTATTCGTACCCTACGTGATGCGAAAAAAGATGTCTCCGAGTCGGATGAGAGGCTTCTGGGAACATGGCCTGTTGGCGCGATGTTACGGTGACAACGCTCCAGGCTCGGCTTTGCTGGTCGGGTGCGGCCCTTTGATCCTGGAGTGCCTCCATGCATCGTCGTCATTTCGTTCTCGGTATGCTCACCGCAACGGCCGCGCTGGCCGTGACGCGAACCGCCGTCGCACAGCCGACCCCGGCCGGCGCGCTGCCGACGCCCGTCTACCTCAACATGGCGACCAAGGGCGGCCTGTTCCTCGAGAACACGGCACGCGATGCCTTCGAGAAGACCGGCAGCCCCCGGGTGAAGAAGTTCGCCCGGGCCGAGGTGGTCGAGCAGGTCAACCTCTCGCGCAAGCTCTCGCCTTACGCGGGTGCGATGGCGGGGGGCGCGGCCGCCGGGCCGGGCGGCCTGATCGGTGGACTGGTCGCCGCGCCGCTGGCGGTCGCGGGCGCCACCGTGGGTGCCGTCGGCGGTGTCCTCGGTGGAACCCAGCCCGGCGCCATGACCACGGACGAGCAGAAGGCGCAGCTCCTGTCGCAGCTCTCCGCGATGCCGGGCGGCCCACAATACGACGCCACCTTCGTCGCGGCCTCGCTGCAGGGCCACCAGGAGGCCTACGCGATCCACGGCTCCTACGCCGAATCCGGCGAGGACCCGGAGTTGCGGCGCATCGCGCGCGGCGCACTGCCGCTCCTGCGCCTGCACATCTCGCAGCTCACCCAGATGCAGGGGATGATGGGCGGCCGCGAGGGCTGACGACCCCGGCCGCGATAGGGAGGCAACCCGGAACGGCTCCGCGAGGTGCGGGGCCGTTTCGTCGTGAGGCCGGCCACGCCGGCGGTTTGGCCACCGCAAACCCCGTGCGGGAGGCTGGAATTCGCGCGTTCCTGCGCGCACAAGGCGGGCAGCCCTACTGTCACCGCCTCGCGCCGCATGGAGCGTCCCGGATGGATATCGCCGACCTCGTCCCGCACGCCCATCAGGTCTTGCGCGACGCGACGCTGCCCGAACTGCCGAACCACTATCGCGGCAAGGTCCGGGACAATTACGACTTGCCCGACGACCGGCGCATCCTCATCACCTCGGACCGGATCAGCGCCTTCGACGTCGCGCTGGCCGCCATCCCCTTCAAGGGTCGGGTGCTGACCCAGACCGCCCGGTTCTGGTTCGAGCGCACCGCCGACCTCTGCCCCAACCACGTACTGGCCTATCCCGACCCGAACGTCGTGGTCGGGCGGCGCCTCGCCATCCTGCCCGTGGAGATCGTGGTGCGGGGCTATCTGGCGGGCACGACCTCGACCTCGATCCTGACGCGCTACAAGGCCGGCGAGCGGGCGATGTACGGCCACGACTTTCCCGAAGGGATGCGCGCGAACCAGCGTCTCGCACACGCCATCATCACGCCCACCACCAAGGCCTTCGACGGCGGACACGACGAACCGCTCACCGAGGCCGAGATCCTGGGGCAGGGGCTCCTCACGCCCGAGCAGTGGCGCACGGTCTCGCGAGCCGCGCTGGCCCTGTTCGCGCGCGGCCAGGAGCTCGCGGCCACGCGGGGCCTGATCCTCGCCGACACCAAGTACGAGTTCGGCACCGATGCGGAGGGGCGCATCGTGCTCGCCGACGAGATCCACACCCCGGACAGCAGCCGCTATTGGTTCGCCGAGACCTACGCGGCGCGTTTTGCCGCCGGCGCGGCACCGGAGAGCTTCGACAAGGACTTCGTGCGCAACTGGGTGGTCGCCCGCTGCGACCCCTACCGCGATCCAATCCCGGAGATCCCGGCCGAGGTCGTGCTGGAGACGGCTTGCGTCTACATCCGGGCCTACGAGACCATCACGGGCGAGCGCTTCGTGCTGCCCGACCCGGCCGAGATCCCGCTCGACCGCATCCGGCGCAACATCGCGGCCTATCTCGGCACCGGGCCGGCGGCATAGGGCCTTCGGGCCGAACGCTGCTTCGTATCGTCGCCTCGCCCCAGGCGCCGGGTCCGCTACCCTCACGGGCCTGACAGACGGGGTGACCATGATCGCGGCCCAACTCCTCGGGCTCACGGCCCTTGCCTTCCTCGCGCCCCTGCCGGCGGAACGCTACATTCCGCCGGAGCCGCCGCGCGGGGTCGGCTGGGCGGTCGGGGCGGTGGTGGCCCTGCTCCTGGTGGTGACGGTGGTGCCCCTCAGCCTCGCGCTCGCGGACAAGTGGGCCATGGACGCGCACGCGGCCGAGTGCCGGGCCTCGGGCGGGCGCTTCCTGCCGGTCGCCTCGGCCACGGGACGCGGCGGCTATCGCTGCGAGCGGCCCGGGCGGTAGCGCACCCCTTCAGAAGTCGGCGTGGATGCGGGTGCCGAAGAAGTCGGCCGGCCCGCGATCCTTGTTGTAGGCCGGGTTCTCGATGTGCTGGTAGTTGAAGGATACCGTCAGCGTCTTGTTGAGGGCCAGCGCGTAATACGCCTCGATGGCCCGCTCCGGCGCGTAGTTCAGCCGCCCGTCGCCGATGAGGAGGCCGATTCCGCCATTGGCGAAGAAGGCACGGTGGCTCGGCGAGATCCCGTTCTGCGAGGTGCCGAGGCCGACGGTGTCGCCCGGGCGGCCCCAGGCGGTGCCCTTCAGCGAGACGCCGCCCGAAACGGATTGGTCGATATCGGTGAAGGACAGGCTCTCGGTGCGCCCGTCATTGGCGCTGACCCGGGCGAAGACGCCGAGATCGGGCGTCACCGCCTGTTCGAGGTTGAGGTAGAAGCCGGTCTTGCGCCGGGCCGCGCGGGTGGCGGCCGCCGCGTCGTTGATGTCGCCGAACACGCCCGCCTGCGTAAGCCCCACGACCTCGCGAAAGTCCGCGGTGTTGCCGACATTGGTGAAGAAGCCGATGCGCAATTTGCCGGGCTGGTTCAGCACGGGAAGCACGTGGCGCTCCTCGAACTCGATGGTGGTGCCCGAGCGGCGGAACACGCGCGGGTCGAGCACGTCGCTGGACGGCTCCTTCGGCACCTGCGTGTAGGCGGCCCGGATCGCGAATTCGGCGCGGTTGTATTCGACCATCACGCCTTGGGTGAAGCCCGGCAGGTTGGCCGGAAAGTCGTAGGCGCCGGACGCCCAGATGCCCCAGTTCATGAAGTCCACGCGGGGGTCGTGGGCGTAGACGTTGCCGTCGAAATAATCGCCGAGCGCGAACTTGCCCGCCACGACGGTGATGCGCTCGATGTCGCGCCGGGTCGCGACCTGGTTGGGGCCGTCCGGCACGTCCTCGGTCTCGCCGCCGAGCCCGAAGGTCTGGCGCACGAAATAGCGGTTGGAGCGCAGCTTCGGGAAGGGCGCCCCGGCCTTCTGCGCCTCGCCGTTGACGAAGCCCGCAACGCCGAGCGTCCGGCTCAGGCCGAAGCCCTGGCTGAATTCCGGGTTGTAATAGAGTTCCGTGCCCTCGAAGAGCTTGAGCCCCAGGAAGGCGGTGGCGGTGGTCGTCGACTGGACCTGATGGCCGATCAGGCTCGCCGGGCCCGTGTAGGGCGCGCGAAAACCCGGCACGCCTTGCGCCACGAAGGTGGTCTGCCCGTGCAGCGAGAACCGGTCGCCGGATCCGTCGCCGGGATCGTGCGGCGCGACCTCGTCGGCCTCAGGCGGCAGCACGAGGCCGCCCGGATGCCAGGACAGGCGCGCCATCATCTGGTGCGCGGTGGCTGAGGCCTGGGTCGAGACCGGGCCGCCCGAGATTCCCGGCACCGTGCCGAGATCGAAGCGTCCGCTGGAGCCGAGATCCATGTAGCGATAGTCGATCCCGAGCGCGATGTGCTCGCTCACCGCGAACTGCACGCCGGCTCCGAGGGTGAAGCCGAGATAGGACAGGTCGCGCCGTGCCGTCGTGGCAACACCCGTGGCGAGATCCGGGTAGGTCGCCAGCACGCGGGCATTGGCGCCGGAGAGGCCGAAGCTGGCATAGACCAGCGCCCGCTCGAAGGCGTAGCCGAAGCGGCCGCGCAGGGAGCCGTAGACGTCGGTCTTGACGCGGATCAGGCCGAAGGCGGGATCGAGATCCTCGTAGCCGAAGCCCTGCGCGCTCGACGAGAGCGGCCGCTTGAGGTTGGCGCCCGAGACATCCGCCTCGATGCCGGTGAGCCATGGGCCGGTCTGCCAGTTGTAGCCGCCGAACAGGCCCCCCACCGCCGTCGTGGCGTTGCGGCCCAAATCCGCCCGGCCCGTGGCGTCGCCCGTCTTGAAGGCCGGCAGAGCGCGGGCGCCGAGGGTGGTGTCGCGAAAGTTGAAAGCGCCGTAGGAATTGCCGCCGCTGCCCTGGATGCCGAGATAGGCGCCCGACCAGTCGACGAAACCCGGCGCTGTGCCGGCGGCACGCGGGGCAGCGAGGTCCGCACCCCAGGCGCCGCCGAGGCCAGCGAGCGTCATGAGCACCGGGGCGACCGCGTGGTGGGCTGGGCAGGCGTTGCGCCCGCTGCGATGCCGTCGTCTCATGCCGCCCCTCCCGATCCCAGGGCCGGTATAGACGATGCTATAAGTCTGACAATTCGGTTTGTCGCCGGTGCGATAGGATCGGGCCGGTTGTTGCGCAAAGGCTGCACCCGGCACACGCCGCGAAGTGCGTGGCGGGCGGGTGACATTCCCCCAAACAGGGGATGTGACGGGACTCTCCGGCGGATATGGTGGCTCGACCCCAAGGGTTCGGACCACCTCAGCCCGCCCGGCGCCTGCCGGCGCGGGCTGATTTTCTTCGCCACGAGACTCGGTCGGAAACGCGCCGCCGGTCAGGCCTCGCCGCTCTCGATCCGTTCGATCAGGCCGGTGAGTTCACGGATGCGCAGGCGCAGGCTCTCCATGCTGCTCGCGCCCGTGTCCCGGAGCGCGGCGCCGTCCGTGAACACCCGGCCCTCCGGATGCGGCCGGGCCTCGAGGGCCTCCAGTGCGCGGATCAGGCCTTCGCGCTCGTCCAGATAAAGGCGCCTGCGGTCGTCGCTTGCCGGCATCGTCGTTCTCCTGGGAGGGTCTGCCGTCCAAGACGTGGGTTTCTCGGATCGGGATCTCTTAGGTCAAAGTTCAATCCGCTTGACCGTGCGAAGATCCGCATTTGCGGGAAGCGGCACCCGGCCTTTCGCAGCCCGAAGCGGACGTCTCGCCTTCGATCCGATCCGGTCACCCTGGGTGGCGCAAGCACGTCTCGATCGTGGACCCCGAGGTCACATCGAAGCCTCAGGTGCAAACCGGCATCGTGGAAGGCGTGCCGGTTCCGCGTCGGATGGCTCGGGTCGTGTCCCTCCCGTCTCCCGGCCACGATCCGGATGGATCTGGCGATGGGACCGTCGCCACATCAGACGCGTTCTCGACTCGATAGCGACGCTGAACATCGTTCGTTCTGGAGAGCCCCTTGATCCAACGCAAATCGGCTTTGAAGGCGCTTTTGCCTGTTGGATTGGTGATGTTGGCTGGTTGCTATGTCCTCTCCCGCAGAACACGAGGGTATGACATGATCGACCCGGAGCTTCGGTCGCCCGGGTGGCGCTTGCGCAGTCCGTCCCTCGGACAAAGATTGCTTCCCCTCGCGCGGTGGGCGACCCGGGCCGTCGCGCCGGTTCATGATCCTCTGGCGGAGGGAGTCGATCTCGAATGCATCGGCTTGTCGAGGTCGGACGGTTCGACCCTGGTGGTCTACCTCTATCACCCGCACCGGCGTCGGAAGGGCGGCGCGGCTTTGCTCCACTCTCATGGTGGCGGAATGATCATGGGGTCGGCACCCGAACACCACGCCAGGGCTGCGGGCTACGCGCGTGACCTCGGCGTCCTCGTCGCGAGCGTCGATTACCGCCTCGCCCCTGAGCACCCGTTCCCGGCGGCGCTGGAGGATGTCCATGCGGCCTATCGCTGGCTGTTGTCGAAAGCGGAAGCAGTCGGGATCAACCCGATGAGGATCACCGTCGGCGGCGACAGTGCCGGAGGCGGTTTGACCGCCTCGCTCTGCCAGCGCATCCACGATGCCGGGGACCCGGCACCGGTGCTTCAGATCCTCGTCTATCCCATGCTCGACGATCGTACGGGGCGGTCCGGGTACGAGAGCATCCGAGGGCAATTGGTCTGGACGCCAGCGTCAAACCGCTTCGGTTGGTCGAGCTACCTCGGCGGCCACCCGACCGGCGACGCGCTGCCCGAGCATGCCGTACCGGCGCGCCGCAAGGACCTCACCGGGCTTCCGCCAGCCTGGATCGGCGTCGGCACCCTCGACCTCTTCCACGACGAGGATCTCGAATACGGACGTCGTCTGAGAGCGGCTGGCGTTCCATGCGAGATCGTCGAGGTCGACGGCGCGTTTCACGGCTTCGATGCGATGTTTCCGGAGGCCGCGATTGCCCGCGCGTTCCGGGGGAAAATGATCGCCGCCTTCGAGCGCGCGACGACCTGACGACGAACCTATCCGGCCTGCCAGCCTGCGCCGTGGAACGTCATCAGCCTCTTCGTTGATCGGAATGCCGGCGATCCCCGTCACTTCAGAAAACCGCAGACATCGATGCTTCGTGGATGGTGGCTCAGTAACCGTAGCCGCCGCGCCGGCCATAGGATCCACGACCCGAACGGTCTCCATAACGACCACCCCCGAGGGCGGCTCCGGCAATGCCGCCGAGACCGCCGTCACGACTGCGTCCATAGCCGCGACCGTAACCGCCCCCACGATTGCGGCCATAGCCGCCTTCGTGGCGGCCCTCACTCCCGCCTCTGTTGATTCCCCCTCGATTGAGTCCCTCACCGTCGCGTGCGTCTGCGTTCACAGGGCCGAGGGTCAGTGCCGCGGCCATCAGCGCCGATGCGATCAGAAAATTTTTCATGCCCACTCTCAATTCATTCGGATACCGGACAACCCGCGTGCCCTGGAGATTGTTCTCGAAAATCAAATATCCGATCGCCGGTTATCTTAAGTTGATACAATATGTTTATTTAAATTCTTCTGCGCTGGAAGCTGGAGTGCCGGATACGGCAGGTGGATGTGCGGCCGCTTGATGAAACCCGGCCAACCCGGTCGTGCTCTCTGTCTCACTGAGCAGCACGAATGCAGACCCGCGTACGGACTACCGATGGCCGGCAGCTGCCGCTCGAAAGGCCAAGCCGCGTGCGTTCGGACCCTGCGCCGGCCACTCCGCCAAAACCGTCCGGCCCCCGGTTCCGATCGCTCAGCGTAAGGTGTGTCCGGTGTGTCCGGTGTCCCCGCATCGGGGACCATGCATTCGGGCGCGGGCGCCATGGAACCGCGATGGTGTCCGCCCGTTGTTCAGGCGACCCAAGCTCGATGACCTGATCCCCCGCCCGGCTCACGCCGTGGCGGGTTTTTTGTTGGCGCAGGCGCTCTCCCGGTG
>NZ_JAQGKL010000147.1 GCF_028290105.1 Methylobacterium sp. | reverse complement strand
GCGCGTCCAGCTTCTCGCCGGCGCCGAGCAGGCGGATGGGGGCGCCGGTGACGGCGCGCATCGACAGCGCCGCGCCGCCGCGGGCATCGCCGTCCATGCGGGTCAGCACGATGCCGGTGACGCCGATGCGCTCGTCGAAGGCGCGGGCGGTGTTGACGGCGTCCTGGCCGGTCAGCGCGTCGGCGACGAGCAGGACTTCATGCGCGTCGGTGGCGGTCTTGACCTCGGCCGCCTCCGCCATCAGCGCTTCGTCGACCGTGACGCGGCCGGCGGTGTCGAGCATGACGACGTCGTAGCCGCCGAGCCGGGCGCTCTCCATGGCGCGCCGGGCGATCTGGACGGCCGATTGGCCGGCCACGATCGCCAGGGTGTCGACGCCGACCTGCTTGCCCAAGATGGCGAGCTGCTCCATCGCGGCCGGACGGCGCGTGTCGAGCGAGGCCAGCAGCACGCGGCGGTTCGAGCGCTCGGTGAGGCGCTTGGCGATCTTGGCCGTGGTGGTGGTTTTGCCCGAGCCCTGCAGGCCGACCATCAGGATGGCGACGGGGGCGGGGGCGTTGAGATCGATGAGCCCGACATCGGAGCCGAGCATCGCCACGAGCTCGTCGTTGACGATCTTGACGACCATCTGGCCAGGGGTGACCGACTTGAGGACGACGGCGCCGACCGCCTTCTCACGCACCTTCTCGGTAAAGCCGCGCACCACCTCGAGGGCGACGTCGGCCTCCAGCAGGGCGCGGCGGACCTCACGCAGGGCGGCGGTGACGTCGGCCTCGGTGAGCGCACCGCGCCGGGTCAGGCCGGAGAGAATTCCGGAGAGGCGATCGGACAGGCCTTCGAACATGCTTCAGGCTCCCCGAACCGGCATCGTCTGAAGATGAATCACTGATTGACGCCCGCGCTCACGGCCCGGCGCGCCTGAAGCGCGTCCTCGAAGCCCCGGATGGCCGTGGCGAACTTGTCCCGGCACTCCGGGTTGCAGAACCCGACCACGGCGCCGTTGTAGAGGGTGAGCGAATCGGCCGCGATCGGCTTGCCCGACCAGGGGCAGGTGTCGTTCACCGCATCCTCGATGCGCAAATTCGTGGTCACAGGCGCGTTGGGCATCGGGACTCGACGAAACCGGTAGTAGCGGAGCCGACGCCCTGTCTCCAACGCGAAACCCGCCCGAGGGCGCATCGCGCTGTCGGGCGTTGACCTCCGGCCTCACAGGGCCGGTCGGCGTTCGTGATGACGATCAAACCGTCGCATGAATGGAGTGGCGGTTAGTCCGATGCCGGGGCCAAGTCAAGTTTTGGCTGCGCATCGAAAGCGTCGGCCGCGTTCGCTGACCTGGCTGTGAGCGAACGCCACGACCTCGAGGACCACCCTGAGATCGCCCTTCGATATCTCGATACGATGAGAGCACGGGCTTAGACGCAGCACCGACGGGCAACCATGGATGACGTCGATGAAGACAGGTTCCAGCTCGTCGCGAACGAACGCGCAAAGCTTACGGCAACCTACGTGAACGGCGTCGCCATCGCAGGCCTCGCAGTCGGAGGATTGGCGCCGCTCTTCACGCAGCGTCCTGCCGTGCCGACCCCTTCGGATCGTCCATGGCTGACCCCGGTCATCTCTCTGCTCTGCTTAGGCGTCAGCCGGGCCCGACACTGGGCTGCGAGAGGTTCGCGTCGAGAGTTGTGGTCATGGACATCCAAACCTTGACCCTGCCGCTATGTCCGCTCGGCGCCCTTGCGCTCAGGCTCGGGACCCTTTGGTTCGCGCGCCGCGCGCACTGAAGCGTCGTCGGGATAGGCTTGCCGGCTTGCAGCCGGAAGCCCGGGCAGTGCTTGTAGATCCCGGTCGGTAAAGGCCATCACCTTGAACAGGCTGCCCATGCCGCGCCGCGTGGGATCGCTCAACCGCGTCACCGCCGCCGTGATTGCGTCGCGCTGTTCCGGTGTGGCGCGAGCCCCGAGCCGCTCGGCACGCTCGCGCAGCCCCAGGGCGAACAGGAAATCGCGCTGATCGACAGGGCCGTGGGTTCTCGCCCCTTCAGCCGTCGCGGCACGGGCCAGGGCCGCAAAATCCACATGGGTGGTGAGGTCCGCTTCCCCCGGGGCGGCGAGCGGCGCGGTGAAGCGATGGCCCTGGACCGCCTGGAGTGTGTCCCCGAAGCCCGGCCGCACATGTCCATAGTCGATGGCGAGCACGGCTCCCCCATGAGCGACGATCCGCCGGGCGAGCCCGCGCACGATCTCGAGGGCGACGCTCGGCAGGGTCATCAGCACGCCGTTGGGACCGGTCGCGGTGATACGCGCGTCGGGCTCCGCCGCGAGGCCGAAGGTCAGGGCCGTCCCGTCGGGTCCGAGGCCGACGAGGCGTTCGAACCAGCCGCGTTCGGCGCGCTGGAACTGCCGGACGGGCAGGGCGTCGAAGAATTCGTTGGCCAACACGATCGTCGGCGCCTGCGGCAGCGTGTCGATGCCGGCGTGCCAGGTCGGCGCGGCTGCGCCGAGGCGCCCGGCCTGCTCGGCCCGGAGGACCGGGCTCGTCTCCACGAGGTGGAGCGCCGGAGACTTGCCCGGCGCCGCACGGGCAAGCGCTCTCAGCGCATCCTGCATCAGGGTGCCGCGCCCGGGGCCGAGTTCCACGAGGGCCCAATCGGCGGGCGCGCCCATGGCGGCCCACGTCGCGGCGATCCAGATTCCGATCAACTCGCCGAACATCTGGCTGATCTCGGGGGCGGTGATGAAGTCGCCCCGGGCACCCAACGGATCGCGGGTGCGGTAGTAGCCGTGCACCGGATGTCCGAGGCAGAGGCCCATGTAGCGGTCGAGGCCGATCGGGCCGGAGGCCAGGATCTCGTCGCGGATCTCCCCGAAGAGCGGGCTCGTCACGCTGCGTCCGCCTTGGCGGGGCTCGTGGATGGCTGGTCCTCGATCGCGACGCGCGGGCGGGTCACGCCCCGCAGGGCCAGGACGATCGCGGTCAGGCCGACCAGCGCCATGGGCACGCAGAGCACCATGCCCATGGTGATGCCGCCGATGGCCCAATCCCCGGTGCCGAAGAGGTAGCCGAGCTGTCGGTCCGGTTCGCGGAAGAATTCGCAGAAGGTCCGCGCCACCGCGTAGCCGAGGACGAAGATGCCCCCCATCAGGCCGGGGCGTCGAAAGCCCTGCGCGCGCACGGCCAGTGCCATGACGACGAACATCAGGGCGCCCTCGGTCGCCGCCTCGTAGAGCTGGCTCGGGTGCCGGGGCAGGGGGCCGCCGGTGGGGAACACGACGGCATAGGCGAAGTCCGGGGCGATCCGGCCCCACAGCTCGCCGTTCACGAAATTGGCGATGCGCCCGAAGAACAGCCCGATCGGCACCACCACGGCGGCGAGATCAAGGAAGGTGAAAGGCTGGAGCCTTCGGGCGCGGGCGAACAGCACCATCGCCAGCACGGCGCCGAGAAAACCGCCGTGGAAGGACATGCCGCCATTGCGGATGGCCAGGATCTCGATGGGGTCGGCGAGGTAGAGCGGCAGGTTGTAGAACAGTACGTAGCCGATGCGTCCGCCGAGGACGACGCCGAGCGCCACCCAGACGATGAGGTCGTCGATGTCGTTGAGGCTCGGGCGGCGCACCACGCCCCAGAACCGGTCCGCCGCCACCAGCCGGCGGGCATAGTACCAGCCGCCGAGCAGGCCGACGATGTAGGCGAGCGCGTACCACTTGATGGTGATCGGCCCGATCGCGACCGCCACCGGATCGATGGCGGGAAAGGGCAGGGCGAGAAGCGGCGGCATCGGCGGTTCGTCCCGGTTGAACCGGGGCATTGGACGCACACCCGCCGGGGGGTCAAGGCCGGCGCACGCCGCCGGCCCATGCGGTTCAGGGTCCGGCGGCGTGCGCTCAGGCGGCCCGGACGGTGGCGAGGAAGCTGCCGACTTCCCCGCGCAGCTGGTCCGATTGGCGCGAGAGGTCGGAAGCCGCGCGCTGCACCTGCGCGGCCGTGGTGCCTGCATCCGCCGCCGCGCGGGCCACCGCCTCGATATCGTGGCTCATGGCCCCGGTTCCGGCCGAGGCCTGGCCCATGTTGCGCACGATCTCCTGCGTGGTCAGGCTCTGCTCCTCGACCGCCGCCGCGATGCTGCCCGTCACGACGCTCATGCCCTCGATGCGCGTGACGATGCCACGTATCGCCCCCGTGGCGCCGCTCGTCGCGGAGCGGATCGCCTCCACCTGCTCGGCGATCTCGGTGGTGGCGCGGCTCGTCTGCTCGGCGAGGTTCTTCACCTCCGCCGCGACGACGGCGAAACCCCGTCCCGCCTCGCCGGCCCGCGCCGCCTCGATGGTGGCATTGAGCGCCAGCAGGTTGGTCTGACTGGCGATCTGCGAGACCAGACCCACCACGTCGCCGATCTTGGTGGCGGCCTCGGAGAGCGTCTGCATGGTCGCGGTGGTGCGGCTCGCCTCCTCGACGGCCTGGTTGGACATGGAGGCGGCCTGCTCCACCTGCCGGCCGATTTCGCTGACCGTCGCGCCGAGTTCTTCCGCCGCCGCCGCCACCGCATTGACGTTGCCCGCGGTTTCCTGCGCGGTCACGGCGACCGAACTCGAGCGCTGCGCCGTGCCGGCCACGGCCTCGGTCATCCCCGTCGATGCGTCCTGGAGTTCGGCCGAGGCGCGCGAGACGCTGCCGACGATGCCGCCGACGGATTGCTCGAAGCGATCGGCGAGGTCGCGCAGCAGGGCGCGCCGCTCCGTCTCCTGGCGCAGGCGCTCGGCCTCTGTGGTCTGGAGCTGCTGGGCCGCCTCCTCCAGGGAGATGTCGCGGATGGTGACGACGGCGCGTGCGATGTCACCGATCTCGTCGGCCCGACCGCTTCCCGGGACCTCGGCGAGGGTCTCGCGGCGAGCCAGGGCCTGCAATGCGCGCGTCAGCGCGCCGAGGGGGCCGACGATGGTGCGGGCGAACAGAAGCCCGAGGATCGCCGTGGCGACCAGGACGGCGAGTGCCGTAACCGCGAGGGCGCGGGTGAGGGTGCCGACGGCCGCCAGCGTCTCGTCCTCCGCCTGCTCGGCCAGGATGGTCCAGGGCGCACCCAGCACCGAGACTTTCGCCGTCGCGACCATGCGGACGCCGGACGCGTTCGCGTAGGCGAAGGGACGGTCGCTGGCGAGCGCGGTCTTGTCGAGGCCGAGATCCGTGACCGAGCTTCCGGCTTTCGTCGTGCCGGCTTTTGCCCCGCTGGAGAGCGGCGGGTTGCTGCGGAGGGTGCCGTCACCGCCGATGGCCATGATCTGGCCCGTCTCGCCGAGTCCGCCGCGATCCGAGAGGGTCCGGTCGAACAGGGCCGGCGTCAGGCGCATCACCACGAAGCCGACGCGCGCGGCCTCCTGGCCCGTCCCCATGGCGACGTTGGCGCGACGGGCGATGGCGCGCCCGATGAACGCGGAGGGCACGGCGTCGGCGGGGTAGGCGCCGTAATCCTCGTAGAGCGTCGCGTCGGGGCCGGCGGCCTTCAGGCGCTCGACCAGCCGGGAGAGACCCGTCGCGCGGAGTTCCGGCTCCGAGAGGGCATGGCTGAAATCGACGCCCTTGGTCGTGGTGTAGACGATGCGTCCGTCCTCGGAGACGAACACCAGATCCGCGTAGCCCGGCCGCTCCAGGAGCTTGCGGGCCGCCTCCTGGACCTTGGCGTGGCGGCGTCCATACATCGTGCCGGGGGCTTCCGCGCCGAGTCGCGCCTCGACGGTGGCGCCTTCCGTGTAGGTCCGGACGGTCTGTGCGACATCGGCTCGGGCCGGATCGAGAGCCTCGACGAGGTCGCCGAAATTGCCGCTGATCTGCGGGTTCCCCGCGACGGTGACGAGATCGCCGGCGACCCGCTCGGCCACGAGTTCGATCCCGGCCTTACGTGCCGACGCGGCGAATTGCAGGCGCTCCTGCGCGGCATCCGTGAGGCCAGCCCGCGCGCTGTACCAGCTCAGGCCGCCCATGACGGTGGCGCTGACGAGGGCCAACCCCACCGTGATCGCGGGAAGGCGGAAGTTCAGGCTGGCAAGGCGAGGCATTCGGACAGCACCGATGAGGAGAAAATCGATCTCCGGTGTTGCACACAAATGATAAAGAAAAATTTTACATCCTCGGTACGAACCAAGCAGCACCAGCGTATCCGAAGGCAAGCTTCAGGGCTCGTTGCTCGCCCTCCGGCGAGTCGAGGCAGGAGCTCCGCTCTCAAATGCGAAGGCGCATCGCTGCCGCTTGGTGCGCGCGACGCACGTTACACGTTCGCCCAAGGCGACAAGGCTTCCGCCTCTCAGGCAGCCTGCCCGGATGCTGGGCCGTCGTCGAGGAACATCCGGTAGGCCGGATTGTCGGTCTCGTCGACGCAGGGGTAGTGCAGAGCGTCGATCGCCGCATCGAAGCGGGCGCGGTCGGCCGGCGGCACCCCGATGCCCGCGAGCACGCGGCCATAATCGGCGCCGTGATTGCGGTAGTGGAACAGGGTGATGTCGAAGTCGTCGCCGAGCGCGTCGAGGAACTTCATCAGCGCGCCGGGGCGCTCCGGGAACTGGAAGCGGTAGAGGCGCTCGTGGGCGAGGCCCGTGGCGCGGCCCCCGACCATGTAGCGGATATGGACCTTGGCCATCTCGTTGTCGCTCATGTCGACCGCGCGGTAGCCCGCGGCCGCCAGCGAGTCGATCAGGGCGAGTTTCTCCCGCCGACCACCGGCGAGGTTGATACCGACGAAGATCTGCGCGGCGGTGCCTGCGGCGTAGCGATAGTTGAACTCGGTGATCGCGCGGGGGCCGAGCGTCTGGATGAAGGCGCGATAGGCCCCCGGCCGCTCCGGGATGGTGACCCCAAGGAGAACCTCGCGCTGCTCGCCGATCTCGGCGCGCTCGGCGATGTGGCGCAGGCGGTCGAAGTTGAGGTTGGCGCCGCTCGAGATCGCCACCAGCGTGCCGGTGCCTTCGCCTTCCCGGGCCGCGTAGGCCTTGGCGCCGGCGAGCGCCAGGGCGCCGGACGGCTCCGAGATGGCGCGCGTGTCGTCGAAGATGTCCTTCACCGCCGCGCACATGGCGTCGGTGTCGACGGTGATGACCTCGTCAAGGAATTCCCGGCAGAGCCGGAAGGTCTCGGCGCCGGCCTCGCGCACGGCGACCCCGTCCGCGAACAGGCCGACGGTGGGCAGCACCACCCGCTCGCCCGCCGCGAGAGCCGCCGCCATGCAGGCGGCGTCGTCCGGCTCGACACCGATGACCTTGGTCTCGGGGCGCAGATACTTCACGAAGGTACTGATCCCTGCCGCGAGCCCGCCGCCCCCGACGGGCACGAAGATCGCCTCGATCGGCCCGGAATGCTGGGTCAGGATCTCCATCCCGATGGTGCCCTGGCCCGCGATCACGTCCGGATCGTCGAACGGGTGGAGGAAGGTCAGGCCGTCGCGCGCCTCGATTTCCTTCGCGTGTCCGAGCGCCTCGTCGAAGGCGTCGCCGAACAGGATCACCTCGGCGCCGCGCGCCCGGCAGGCATCGACCTTGATCGCCGGGGTGGTGCGCGGCATCACGATCACGGCGCGGACGTTCAGGCGGGCGGCGGCGAGCGCCACCCCTTGCGCGTGGTTGCCGGCCGAGGCGCAGACGACGCCGCGTGCGAGCAGTTCGGGGTCGAGGCCCGACATCTTGTTGTAGGCGCCGCGCAGCTTGAACGAGAACACCGGCTGCAGGTCCTCGCGCTTCAGGAGCACCGGCCGGCCCAGGCGTGCCGACATGCGCGGCATCGGGTCGAGGGGACTCTCGATGGCCACGTCGTAGACGCGGGCGGTAAGGATCTTGCGGATGTAGTCGGTCAAGGAGACACGGGCTCCGGCGTCGAGGCTGTGCGAAGGGCGGTTGCCCGCACATAGGCCCTCGGCCGGCAAGAAGCGAGGGAAACGGCCGACGGCAAAGGGCCCCGCGACGGGCGCGTCGTGGACGGGCCGCGTGACTGAACCGGGGCATCGAGGGCCGCAGGAACGGAGATCGAGCCGACCGCGGACCAAGCCAAACGCAGACAGGGAATCCGTGGGCCGGTCGGCAGGACAGGGAGCCTGCCGACCGGCCGTGGGCTCAGCCCTTCTTCTTGTAGGCCTGAATTGCGTTCTGGCAGCCGGGCGACAGCTTCGACATGTTCTTCTCGAAACAGGCCTTCGTCTCCGGGCCATCCTCGGGGGGCAGGCCCATGCAGAAGTTGGTGAAGTCACCGGCGCATTGCTGCTGCAGGACGGCCTTCTCCTCGGCCGTCATGGGAGCCGCGAAGGCCGCGCTCGCCGCGGTCGTCGCCAGAAAGAGGCCCAGTCCAAAACGTACCAACATGATCGGCTCCCGACACGCCCAGTCCATCCGGGCTCGGGAGCGAGAACGTCCCGGCAGGCGCAACCGTTGCACCGGCGCGCCGACCGGCAATCGCCGGCGCGGGTCAAACCAGCCGTTCGATCAGCGCCGCGAGCCAGGCCAGGGCGGCGATCCCCTGGGCCGCGAAGGCACCGGCCGAGGCGAGATCCTTGACGATGCCGATTCCCGGATGATGCCCCGGGTGAAGGTGGTCGCAGAGCTTCTCGATCGCGGTGTTGAGGAACTCGGCCGCCAGCACCCCGAGCAGGCTGGCGATCAGGGCCACGCGCACCCAGAGCGAGGCGCCGAGCAGCAGCGCCAGCGGAACGCCCAGGACGAGGAGCGCGAGTTCCAGCCGGATCGCCCGCTCGGTGCGGCCGCCGTGCACCAGACCGCGCCAGGAATTCAGGAAGGCGAGATAGAGGGCGCGCATCCTAAGGGCCAGCCGGGGCGCCGCGCGCGATCCACTTCGCCAGGACCGGACCAGTCACCAGGACCACGAACAGGCGGAGCGTCTGCACGGCGAGGACGAAGGAGACGTCGACCTTCGAGCCCACCGCGATGATCGCCACGGAGTCGAGGCCGCCGGGGCTCGTGGCGAGATAGGCGGTGAGGAAGTCGATGGGCAGCAGGAAGGTCAGCCCGTAGGCCCAGCCGCCACAGAGCGCGATGACCCCGAGGGTGGCGATGGCGATGCCCGGAAGGGCGCTCACCGTCTCGCGCAGGGTCTCGCGTCGGAATCGCAGGCCCACGTACCAGCCGATGGTGGCGTAGGCGAGGTCGAGCATCGGCATGGGCAGCGCCATGGCGACGAGCCCGGAGGCGTGCAGGGCCGCCCCGAGCAGCATCGGGCCGGTGAGGGCGAAGGCCGGCAGGCGCAGAAGCTTCGCCAAACCCGCTCCGCAGGCGGCCACCGCCAGGGTCACCAGGACGGAGAGCGGCGAATGGCTGACGGGCGCCGGAATCGGTGCCGCATTCGAGACGTCCGTGAGCATGCGGGCCATCACGGAGGCCGAGAGCACCACCGCGACCACGCGCACGTACTGCATGAAGGCGACGAGGCGCGGATCGGCGCCGTATTCCTCCGACATCGCCACCATGGCGGCGGCCCCGCCGGGCGAGGAGCCCCAGGCCGCCGTGGTGCCGGGCAGGACGCGCAGCCGGGTCAGGACCCAGCCCACGCCGCCGCCGACCAGCACCGTGACGAGGACCACCGCCAGAATCAGAAAGCCGTCATCCGTGATCGTCGCCACGATCTCGCCCGTGACCGTGTGGGCGACGAGGCAGCCGATCATCGCCTGCGCCGCCTGGAAACCGGCTTTCGGCACGAAGAGGTCCGCGCCGCCGACGCCGAACGCGATCGCCGCCACCATCGGCCCGAGCAGGAGAGCCGCCGGGAAATGCGCATGGTCGAGGGCGTAGGCCAGGAGACCGGAGGCGGCGAGGAGAGCCGCCCAACGGCCGAGGAAGCGCAGTGAGAGCACGGGAATGCCGGAAGATCTGCGGGCCGGACGGCCCGTCGGCCGGGCGCTACACCGGATCGGCCACGCTGTCACGGCGCGTCGCGCGCGTGCGGGGCATGTCGTCCTCGCGACAGGCGGTTGTGCCCGCCGGTGCGTGCGCGCGGAAGAAGGCGGCGAGATGCGAGAGGCCGTCGGCGCGCGGGTCGCTGCCACGCCAGGCCAGCGCCACCGTCCGGCCGGGACCGTCGACGTCGAAGCTGCGCGTCACCGTGAGGCCGCTGGGATCGGGACCGGAAGGCACGGCGAGGGCGGGCAGCAGCGTATAGCCGGCGCCCGCCGCCACCATCGAGCGCAGGGTCTCCAGGCTGGTGGCGTGCCGTCCGGCGGCCGAGCCCGCGCCGCAGGCCGCCACGGTCTGGTCGCGCAGGCAATTGCCCTCGTCGAGGAGGAGAAGGTCCGGCCCGGCGATGTCGGTGGCGCGCAACGCCCCGCCCCGCGCCAGCGGATGCTCCGCCGGGCAAGTGAGCTGGAACGGCTCGACGAAGAGCGGTGACACGGTGAGGCCCGACGCAGGGACCGGCAACGAGACCAGGGCCGCGTCGATGCGGCCGTTGCGCAAGCCCTCCAGAATCTCCGCCGTGCGCGCCTCGCTCAGCGCCAGGGCAAGGAGCGGAAATTCCTGGCGGAGCGGTCGCAGGATCAGGGGGAACAGGTAAGGCCCGAGCGTCTGGATCGCCGCCAGGACGAGACGCCCGGTCAGGGGCGCGCCCCGGCCCTCGCTCGCCAGCATAAGGAGCCGCTGCGCCTCCGCCATCACCACGCGGGCCTGGCGCACGATGGACTGGCCCTCCGGCGTCAGCATCACCCGGCGGTTGCCGCGCTCGAACAGCGCCAGCCCGAGCAGATCCTCCAGCTTGCGCACCTGGACGCTCAGGGTCGGCTGGCTGACGTTGCAGCGCTCGGCGGCCCGACCGAAATGCATCTCGTCGGCGACCGCGACGACATATTCGAGATCGCGCAGGGAGAGGCCGGACATGTTCATAGGGTATGTCTATCATCTCCTTCGCCACGATGCATTGGCCAAATGGATCGCGAGGCGGCATAAGGGTCGCTCGGAACCATTCCAAGGTCTGGATGCAGCAAGCGCCGCGTCGACCTTCCGTCAGCGAGAAAGCACCGCATGAGCGATCAGCGCCCGATTCTGACCACCCGCCAGGGCCACCCGGTTCGCGACAACCAGAGCACCCGCACGGTCGGCGAGCGCGGGCCCGCGACCCTCGAAAACTACCAGTTCATCGAGAAGATCACGCATTTCGACCGCGAGCGCATTCCGGAGCGCGTGGTGCATGCGCGCGGCGCCGGCGCGCACGGCTACTTCGAGGCCTATGGCAAGATCGGCAACGAGCCGGCCTCCAAGTACACCCGCGCGCGGGTGCTGAACGAGACCGGCGTCAAGACGCCGATGTTCGTGCGCTTCTCCACCGTGGCCGGCGCCAAGGAATCGCCTGAGACCGAGCGCGATCCGCGCGGCTTCGCGGTGAAGTTCAAGACCGTCGACGGCAACTGGGATCTGGTCGGCAACAACCTGAAGGTCTTCTTCATCCGCGACGCGATCAAGTTCCCCGACATGATCCACGCGTTCAAGCCCGATCCGGTGACGAACCGGCAGGAGCCCTGGCGCTTCTTCGACTTCGTGGCCCAGCACCCCGAAGCCATCCACATGGTGACCCACCTGAAGTCGCCCTGGGGCATTCCCGCGAACTACCGCGAGATGGAGGGCTCCGGCGTCAACACCTACAAGCTGATCAACGACCAGGGCGAGGCGGTGCTCTGCAAGTTCCACTGGGAGCCCAAGCAGGGCATCCGCAACCTGACCTCGGCCCAGGCCTCGGAAATCCAGGCCAAGGACGTGGGCCACGCGACCCGCGACCTCTACGACAACATCAAGGCCGGCAACTTCCCCGAGTGGGAGTTCTGCGTGCAGATCATGCCGGACGGCCCGAACGACCACCTGTCGTTCGATCCCCTCGACGACACCAAGCTGTGGCCCGTCGAGGACTTCCCGCTGCTGCCGGTCGGCCGGATGGTTCTCGATCGCGTACCGGACAACTTCTTTGCAGAGGTCGAGCAGTCGGCGTTCGGCACGGGCGTGCTCGTGGACGGCATCGACTTCTCGGACGACAAGATGCTTCAGGGCCGTACGCTGTCCTACTCCGACACGCAGCGCTACCGCGTCGGGGCGAACTACCTGCAGCTGCCGATCAACGCGCCGCAGCCCGGCGTGAAGGTCTATTCCAACCAGCGTGATGGTCAGATGACCTACAACGTCGACGGTACGGGCCCGAATCGCCACATCAACTACGAGCCCAGCACGCTCGCCGAGGGCCTGCGCGAGGCGGACAAGCCGGCCCGCGAGTACCACCAGCCGGTCGAGGGCAAGCTCGGTCGCTACCAGACCTCGCGCACCGAGGACGACTACACCCAGGCCGGCGTGCGCTATCGCTCGTTCGAGACCTGGGAGCGCGACGACCTCATCGCCAACCTGGTCGGCGACATGAAGCAGTGCCCGGAGCCGATCCAGCTGCGCATGGTCTGGCACTTCTGGCACGCCGACGAGGATTATGGCCGTCGCGTCGCCGAGGGCGCGGGCATCGATCTGGAGAAGGCCAAGGCCCTGCCGCCGCTTCCAGGCCGCGCTGCTCCGGGGCAGCGCCTCCAGGCCGAGACCTATACCGACGGCCGTCAGGCGCACAGCATCGCCGCCGAGTAACCTCGACGTCTCCAGTAGGCGTTTCATGAAGCCTCGCAGGGTCATCCGACCCTGCGAGGCTTTTTCGTGTTCCCTCCGCACGTACGGCAAGAGACGAACGCCAAGTCGCGATCCAGGCGGAGGCTTCGAAACCGGACGAACCGTACTCGGTCTGCAGAATTAACTTTTGATATTTTCAGTCTATCTCATCAAATATTCAGTCCGTAATATCTAATTCCTATTTTGGACTTACGGCGCTCCAATACTGTGGATTTTCCTGAAGCTTGGGATCTAGAGGCTGGCATCACGTAATATTCACACATTTCCGCGATTGATCGACTCAATGGGGGCGCCAATACATTGGCAAGGCGCAGTTCCAGGGGTCGACTCCCGTTATGATTGAGCAGAATCCCGTCGAGGCCATCATCAAGCGGGATCAGGCTTCCGATGTTCTGCGGGGCCTGCCCTCGACCATGGTGTCGAACCTCTTCGTCTCCGGGTCGCTCGCGGGAATGATGTGGGACGTCGTCCCGCACCCGCGGATTCTCGCCTTTCTCGCGGCGAACGCGATCATCAACGTGACCCGCGCCCTGCTCGCGAAACGATGGCTGAGACAGGGCAACGCCGCCCGTGCCCCTGAGCGGATCCTGTCGTTCTGCTGGATCGGCGCGTTTCTGTCCGGCCTCTGCTGGGCCGCGGCCCTGCTCGGTTGCGCCTATCACGGGCAGGCCTACTCGATGGAGGTCGCCCTCGCGTATTGCGGCCTGAATGCCGGATCGATCATCCAGAACAAGGCGACCCGCGCCCCCGCCATCGCGTTCGTGCTGCCCAACACCTCGATCCTCATCTTTCTCTTCGCCATCGAGGGATCGCTGTCCTCGCAGATCGTCGCCGTCAACCTGACCCTGCTGACCGCGCTGATGTTCCGCTGCTCCACCGAGCAGGAAAAGCATTACCTGCAATCGAGCCGCCTGAGACACGAGGCGACGGAACTCGCCGCGTCCCTCAAGGCCGCGAACGTCGCGGCCGGGCACGCTCTGCAGCGCCTTGAACATTCCGCGAAGCACGATCACCTGACCGGCCTGTTCAATCGCGCCGCCTATCAGGTGGCCTTCGAGGCACGCCTGACGAGGGCGGTGGCGGAGCGGCAGGCGTTCTGGGTCATGCTGATCGATCTCGACCGGTTCAAAGCCATCAACGACACCTTCGGGCATGCGGTGGGCGACGAACTCCTCGTGGAAGTCGGCGCGCGGCTGCGGGACATCCTCGGGCCGCACGCGGTCGTGGCCCGGCTGGGCGGGGACGAATTTGCAGCCCTGATCGACGATCCCCCGGGCGGGGAGGGGGCGCGCCGCGAACTGGGGTGCGATCTGGCCCGCGCCATCGTCGGGGGCCTCGGCAAACTCGTCACCCCCTCCGGACAGATTCTGCATGCGGGGGCAAGCGTCGGCCTCGCCCATTGCCCGCAGGATGGCGGCACGCCGACCGACCTGCAGATCCACGCCGATCTCGCCCTCTACGCGGCGAAATCGGAAGGGCGGGGCACGTGGCGCCGGTTCGACGAAGCCATGCACCTCGAAGCCAGGATGAAGCGGGAGATCGAGCGCGATCTCGCCAAGGCCCTGGAGGACGGATCGATCCGGGCCTGGTTCCAGCCGCAGGTCGATTGCATGACGGGGCGGGCCGTCGGACTCGAGGCCTTGCTGCGCTGGAAGCATCCCAAATTCGGCTGGATCGCTCCGCCAGACGTGGTCGCGGCGGCGGCGGGGACGCGTCAGTCGAAGGCGCTGACGCAGGCCATCCTGAAGGATGCCTGCCGCATGGCGCAGTGCCTCGACGCGAGCGGCCACGGCGCCATCGTGGTGTCGATCAACGTTTCGCCGAACGAGTTCGGGACCTATCCCATCGCCGAACTGGTCGCCGCCGAACTCGATGCCCATGGCCTCGCCGCCTCCCGGCTCGCGATCGAGATCACCGAGGAGGCGGTCTATTCCAACGAGCGCGGCGGCCGCGACGTGGAAACCCTTACCCGGATGGGCGTCGGCATCATCGTCGATGATTTCGGTGTCGCCTATTCCTCGGTTGGATCCTTGCGCAACCTGCGCTTCGACACGCTGAAGGTCGATCGAAGCTTCATCCGGGGCGTGGCGGACAACGCGCAGGATCGCGTCCTGATGCAAGCCATCCTCGCCTTCGCCCGCACGCTCGGCGTGATGGTGGTGGCCGAAGGGGTCGAGACGCAAGCCCAGTTCGACGTCCTGCGCGCCCTCGGATGCCCCGTCCTGCAGGGCTACCTCTTCGCCAGCGCCATGCCGGAGACCGACGCGCTGCTCTGGCTTGCCCGGAACGATTGCGCGACGCGCTTCACGCCGGGTCGCGAATCACGGCTCCCGGCGGATCGGGGCCTGGCCGTGGCGGCGAGCGCCTGAGGGAAGGCGCTGTCGGCGACGCGGATGCGGAAAAGGCCCGCCCGATTGCTCGGACGGGCCTCGAAACGTTCGTTCCTCGCCTGGATGGCTCGCGCCGCCACCCCTGCGAAAATCTTACTCGGCGGCGGCGGTCTTGGCGGCGCTCTTGGCGGCCTTCTCGGCCTTCCGGGCGTCCTTGTTCGCCTTCGAGGCATCGGCCTTGGCGGCCTTCTCGGCGGGGCGATCCGCGCGCTCGACGATACGGGCGGACTTACCGCGACGGTCGCGCAGGTAGTACAGCTTGGCGCGACGCACCTTGCCGCGACGGACGACGACGATCGAATCGATCAAGGGGGCGTAGAGCGGGAACACGCGCTCGACGCCTTCGCCGTAGGAGATCTTGCGGACGGTGAAGCTCTCGTTGAAACCACCGCCGGAGCGGGCGATGCAGACGCCTTCGTAGGCCTGCACGCGGGTGCGCTCGCCTTCCTTCACCTTGACGTTCACGGTGACCGTGTCGCCGGGCTGGAAATCGGGGATCGTCTTGCCGAGCGAAGCGATCTGCTCCTGCTCGAGCTGCTGAATGATGTTCATCGGTCAAGTTCCTGCCGGTGCGCGCATGCCGGTCCCCGGATGGGACCGCCTGCGTCAGGATTTCGGCATCCTGTTTTGAATTGAGGCGGGCCTTACACGAGGCGCGCGCTCTTGTCCAACACGCGGGGTCGGTGAACCTGACCAGGCTTACGCAGCACGCGCGGTTGAGAAAACGACGGCGGCGGTCCACATGGAAGGTGGCGACGGATCGTTCCGGCGCCATTCCCGGCCGGCCTTGAACCGGCGCAGCGGACGAGGATCCTGCCCCCGATGTTCATCCAGACCGAAGCCACCCCGAACCCCGCGACCCTGAAGTTCCTGCCCGGCCGCGTCGTTCTCCCCGAGGGCACCTTCGATGCGCGCGACGCCGAGGCCGCCGCGCGTTCGCCCCTCGCGACCCGCCTGTTCGACGTCCCCGGCGTCGCCGGTGTCTATCTCGGCCACGACTTCATCTCCGTGACCAAGGCCGAAGACGACAACCTCTGGCCGCAGGTCAAGCCGGCGGTGCTCGGCGCCATCATGGAGCATTTCCAGTCCGGTGCGCCCGTCCTCGCCGAGGGCCATGTCGCGGGCAGCGACGACGCGGAGGAATTCTTCGATCCCGCCGACATCGAGACCGTCGAGACGATCAAGGACCTGCTGGAAACCCGCGTGCGCCCCGCCGTCGCGGGCGACGGTGGCGACATCACCTTCCGGGGCTACAAGGAAGGTGTGGTCTACCTGGAGATGAAGGGCGCCTGCTCGGGTTGCCCGTCGTCGACCGCCACGCTGCGCCACGGCGTCCAGAACCTGTTCCGCCACTTCCTGCCCGAGATTCGCGAAGTCCAGGCGATCTGAGCGCCCACGCGTCGGGATTTTCCGACGCAAAGCCGCAACAGGTTCGCCCGAATTTCTCCACGAAGGCCGCTCCGCTCTGCCGGAGCGGCCGTTTTTGTCTTACTCTGATGCCTCCCCGGGCGCCTGCGTACCCGGGCCCGCGGCACGACCGGGAGTGAGTTTGCGTATCCTCGCCATCGACACGGCGCTCGACGCCTGTTCCGTCTGCATCGCATCGGACACCACCGACGATCTCCTGGCGCAGGAATCGATGATCCTCGGTCGCGGCCATGCCGAGGCGCTGCTTCCGATGATCGAGCGCGTGGTCTCGCGCGTCACGGGCGGCTTCGAGGCCCTGGACCGCGTCGCCGTCACGGTCGGCCCCGGCTCCTACACGGGCCTGCGCGTCGGTCTCTCGGCGGCGCGCGCCATCGGGCTCGCCACCGGCATCCCCGTGGTCGGCGTCACCACGCTCTCGGCCCTGCTCGCGCCGCTCCTGGCCTTGAACGGCGAGGGCCTCATCGTCGCCGCCATCGATGCGCGGCACGGTTCCGTCTATCTCCAGGCCATGAGCATGACCGACGGGATCGTCGTGCCGCCGAGCCACGTGCCCGTGGACGAGGCCACCGCGATGCTCGACGGCACCGTGACCCTGGTCGGGTCCGGCGCGCCGCTGATCGCCGCCGCCGCCAAGGCGCGCGGCCTCCACACCGAAGTCGCCGGGACGGGTGCCGCCGAGATCGCCTGGGTCGCGTCCCTCGGCATGCTCGCCGACCCCGCCCAGGCGCTCGCCCGTCCCCTCTACCTGCGCGGCCCCGACGCCCAGCCGCAGGATCATGCGAGGCTCGCCCGCCGATGACCCGTCCGCTGACGCCGTTCTGGCCGTTCGAGGTCTGGTCCGCCTGGTGGGAAGCCTGGGGCACGGCCGCCTATGTGACGCCCCTCAGCGATTCCGGGCAGGCGCGGGCGCTGGCCCGCATCCACGCGACCGCCTTCGCCCGTTCCTGGGACGCCCACGAGTTCGAGCGCATGCTGTGCGAGCGCTCCACCGAGGCGCACGCCCTCTGGAAGAACGGCGCCATCCAGGGCTTCGTGCTCTCGCGCCGTGCCGCCGACGAGGCCGAGATCCTCACCGTCGTGCTCGCGCCGAATGCGCGCGGCGGCGGCCTCTCGCACAAGCTCGTCGGCGCACATCTCGAGCACTTGGCGCGAACCGGCATCCGCACGGTGCATCTAGAGGTCGACGAGGGCAACGCTCCCGCGCTCAAGCTCTATGCCCGGCACGGCTTCCGGCAGGTGGGCGAGCGGACGGGCTACTACGCCCGCGCCGATGGCGGCCGCGCCACCGCGCTGACCATGACGGCGGTGCTGGCGTGATCTGCTGCGGCGACGCCTGAGCCGCCGATGACCCGCCTCGGTACGATCGCCCGCCTGCTGGTCTGCGCCCTCGTCTTCCTCGTCATCGTCGGGCCGCATCTCCTCAGCCTGCGCGTCGGGCGGGGGCGGATCGCGGCCCGGATGCCGGTGATCTTCCACCGGGTGTTCCTGCGGCTGTTCGGGCTTCGTGTCACCCAGAGCGGATCCCCGCCGGGCGAGTGCGAGCCCGCCCTGGTGCTCTCGAACCATGTGTCCTGGCTCGACATCATCGTCCTCGGTTCCCTGCGCCCGCTCTCCTTCGTGGCGAAATCCGAGATCGCGGGCTGGCCGGTGATCGGGACGCTGGCGCGGCTTCAGCGCACTGTGTTCATCGACCGGGCGCGCCGCTCCGACACCGCCATCGTGAATGCCACCGTTGCGCGGCGCCTCGCGGGCGGCGACCTCATCGTGCTCTTTGCCGAAGGGACGACGGGGGACGGAACCCGGCTGCTGCCGTTCCGCTCGTCGCTGGTGGGCGCCGCCCGCGCCGCCGTCGCCGGGGAGGGCGGCGGGCCGGACCGTATCCGCCTTCAGCCGCTCGCCATCACCTATCCACGGCGCAACGGGCTGCCGTTGGTGCGCACCGAACGGCCGGAGGTCGCCTGGTACGGCGACATGGATCTGGCGCCGCATCTCGCCGCCTTCCTGGCCGGCGGCCCCCTCGACATCCACGTGGTCTGGGGGGCGCCGATCGCCTTCGATGCCGGAACCGACCGCAAGCGCGCGACGGCCCTGGCGGAGGCGTCCGTGCGCGAGGCCGTGCAGCGCGGCACGACGGGGCGTCCGCCCCTCGGGCCGGTTTGGCAGGGCCGTCGCCGGGAGGCGGAGGGCGGCAGCGCGGCGCTGCCCGAGGCGGGACTGCCCAGCCGGTAGGCCGTCGCGACGCAGCGGACGATCCGTGCTATGGCCGGGCCTGCGATCCGTTCGTCCGATCAACCCCCGGAATCCGACCGTTGAAGAAAGCCTTCGTCAAATCCTACGGCTGCCAGATGAACGCCTACGATGCCGCCCGCATGGCGGACGTGCTCGGTGCCGAGGGCTATGAGGCCACCGACGCGGTGGAGGAGGCGGATGTCGTCGTCCTGAACACCTGCCACATCCGCGAGAAGGCCGCCGACAAGGTCTATTCCGAACTCGGCCGCCTGCGCGTCCTCAAGGGCGAGCGCGCGGAAGCCGGGCACGACACCCGGATCGTCGTCGCGGGCTGCGTCGCCCAGGCCGAGGGGCCCGAGATCCTGGCGCGCGCCCCCGGCGTCGACGTCGTCGTCGGCCCTCAGAACTATCACCGCCTGCCCGACCTGCTGGCCCGCTCGCGCACGAGGCGCGTGGTCGATACGGAGTTCCCCGTCGAGGACAAGTTCGACCATCTCCCCGCTCGCCGGACGCACGGCGTCACCGCCTTCCTCACGGTGCAGGAGGGTTGCGACAAGTTCTGCGCCTTCTGCGTGGTGCCCTACACCCGAGGGGCCGAGGTCTCGCGGTCGGTGGAGGCGATCCTCGCCGAGGCCGGGAAACTCGTGCGCGGAGGCGTGCGCGAGATCACGCTGATCGGCCAGAATGTGAACGCCTATCACGGTCTCGGCCGCGACGGCGCCAACGCCACCCTCCCGGTGCTCCTGCGCGAGCTGGAACGGCTCCCGGGTCTGCTGCGCCTGCGCTACACCACCAGCCACCCCAACGACATGGGCGACGACCTGATCACCGCGCACGGCGCGATCCCGTCGCTGATGCCGTTCCTGCACCTGCCGGTTCAGTCCGGCTCCGACCGCGTGCTGAAGGCGATGAACCGCAAGCACACCGCCGACGCCTATCGCCGGCTGATCGAGCGGGTGCGGGCCGCGCGCCCCGACATCGCCCTCTCGTCGGACTTCATCGTCGGATTCCCGGGCGAGACCGATTCGGAGTTCGAGGACACGATGCGGCTGGTGCGCGAGATCGGCTTCGCCAGCGCCTTCTCGTTCAAGTACAGCCCGCGCCCGGGCACGCCGGCGGCCGAGAACACCGACGCCGTGCCCGAGGCGGTGAAGTCCGAGCGCCTGGCCGCTCTGCAGGGCCTGCTCGATGCGCAGCGCCATGCCTACAATGCGTCCGCCGTCGGCAGCGTGGTGGAGGTCCTGGTGGAGAAGGCCGGGCGCCACCCCGGTCAGGTCGCCGGCAAGACGCCCCATCTCCTGCCGGTGCAGTTCGATGCGCCCGGTTCCACCATCGGCACCCTGGTGCCCGTGCGCGTGGTGCGGGCCGGCTCGAACAGCCTCTTCGGTGAGGCCGTCCAGACCGGTGAGGCTACGGCCGAGACCGTCTCCGATGCGGCGGCCGCCGCTTGAGCCCGAATGCGCCTCGACATGGGCGATACGCCGCGCCGACGAACCGGTGGACGTGGCGCAACGAAACCCGATCTCAGGAACTTCTCCGGACACGAGCCGATCGGCGGCATCGAGCCCACGGACCCAAAGAAGGACAACGGCGTGCCAGGATCTGAGGGGGCGAGCGGACGCGGCGGCGCGTTGCGCGGGCGCGGGCCGGCGGCACGCATCGGTGGGCTCGAGGAGACCGAGGAAGTCTCGCTGACCTTCGACGACAACCGCCTCGCCAGCCTCGTCTTCGGCCAGTACGACCAGAACGTCGCGCATATCGAGCGGCGCCTCGGCGTCACCGCCACCGCCCTCGGCAACCATCTCGTGCTCAAGGGCAGCGTCGAGGTGGCGGAGAAGTCCCGCAAGGTGTTCGAGCGCCTCTATGCCCGCGTCAAGGCGAGCGGGACGGCACTGACCCTCGGAGACGTCGACGGCGCGATCCAGGAGACGACCCAGCAGGGCAACCTCTTTCCCGCCGCCGAGGTGAGCGCCGAGCCCGACCGCGCGGTCTTCGACCAGATCGCCACGCGCAAGCGCGGCGCCGTGCGCGCCCGCAACGCCGCGCAGGACGCCTACATGAAGGCCCTGCGCAGCCACGAACTCGTCTTCGCCGAGGGGCCGGCCGGCACCGGAAAGACCTGGCTCGCGGTCGGCCACGCCGTCTCGCTGCTGGAGCAGGGACATGTCGAGAAGCTGATCCTGTCGCGTCCGGCCGTGGAGGCCGGCGAGCGCCTGGGCTTCCTGCCCGGCGACATGCGCGAGAAGGTCGATCCCTACCTGCGCCCGATCTACGACGCGCTCTACGACTTCATGGAGGCGCGCCACGTCGACCGCGCCCTGCAGACCGGCATCATCGAGATCGCCCCGCTCGCCTTCATGCGCGGGCGCACGCTGACCAACGCGGTGGTGCTCCTCGACGAGGCGCAGAACACCACGTCGATGCAGATGAAGATGTTCCTCACCCGCCTCGGTGAGAATTCGCGCATGATCATCACCGGCGACCCGAGCCAGATCGACCTGCCGCCCGGCCAGAAGTCGGGCCTCGTCGAGGCCGTGCGCGTCCTCGACGGCGTCGAGGGCATCGGCCGCATCACGTTCCGCGATGTCGACGTGGTGCGCCACGACCTCGTGCGCCGCATCGTCACCGCCTACGAGGCGGCCTCGCACGGCGAGAGCGAGGCGGACCGCAGTCTGGCCCCGCGTCGCAGGCCCCTGTCGTGAGCACGGG
>NZ_JAQGKL010000133.1 GCF_028290105.1 Methylobacterium sp. | reverse complement strand
GTTCCGGTTCCCCGCCGGAATCTGATCGCCCTCACGCCACCCGCGTCCCATCCCCGGAGCCCGCCATGGCCACGCTGATCCTGCAGACCGCCGGGGCGGCGGTGGGTACGGCCCTGGGCGGGCCGATCGGCGGCATCGTCGGCCGTGTCATCGGGGCGGCGGCCGGCATGGGCATCGACAGCGCCGTCTTCGGCGGCAGCGCCACCGCCCGGGTCGAGGGGCCACGCCTGTCGGACGTGGCGGGCCTGTCGTCCACGGAGGGCGACCCGATCCCGCGCGTCTACGGCCGCGCCCGGATCGGCGGCACGCTGATCTGGGCGACGCGCCCCCTGGAGGTCGCGAGCACCAGCGTGGAGCGGGCCGCCGGCGCCAAGGGCGGCGGCGGGGGGAAGACCGTGCGCACGGCCTATGCCTATTTCGCGGACCTCGCCATCGGCCTGTGCGAGGGGGAGGTCGCGGGCATCCGCCGGGTCTGGGCCGATGGCCGCGAGATCGACCTGACCACTCTGGCCTTCCGCCTGCACCGGGGCGGAGCGGACCAGGCGCCCGATCCGCTCATCGTCGCCAAGGAGGGCGCGAACGACGCGCCGGCCTATCGCGGGCTCGCCTACGTGGTGTTCGAGCGCCTGGCGCTGGCCGAGTTCGGAAACCGGATCCCGCAATTCGCCTTCGAGGTGATCCGCCCCGTGGAGGGGCTGGCGGGCATGATCCGGGCCGTCTGCCTCATCCCCGGCTCCACCGAGTTCGGCCTCGACCCGCTGCGCGTCACCGAGGATGCGGGCTATGGCACCACCCGCCCGGCCAACCGCTTCCAGCTCCAGGCGGGCGCCGACGTCGTCGCCTCGCTCGACGCCCTCCAGGCCCTGTGCCCGCGCCTCACCCGGGTCTCGGTGGTGACGAGCTGGTTCGGCGACGACCTGCGCGCCGGGTCCTGCACGATCCAGCCCAGGGTCGACAGCGCCACGAAGGTCACGACCGGCGACGTCTGGAGCGTGGCCGGACTCGGGCGCGGGCAGGCGGGCCTCGTCTCGACGGCGCCGGGCGGCGGGCCGGCCTATGGGGGCACGCCTTCGGATGTGGGCCTGACCCGGCTCGTGGCCGAACTGCGCCGGCGCGGCCTCGGGGTGGTGCTCTACCCCTTCGTGATGATGGACGTGCCTCTCGGCAACGCCCTGCCCGACCCGCGCGACGCAGGCGCGGGGCGCCAGCCGCCCTATCCCTGGCGCGGACGCATCACCTGCCACCCCGCCCCCGGCCAGCCCGGCAGCCCCGACGGCACGGCGGCGGCGGAGGCCCAGGTGGCGGCGTTCTTCGCGCGCTACCGCAGCCTCGTGCTGCACTACGCGGACCTCGCCGCGACCTGGGCATCGCAGGGCGTGGAGCTCGCCGGCTTCATCGTCGGCAGCGAGTTCGTCGGGCTGACCCGGGTGCGGGGGCGAGGCGGCGCATACCCGGCGGTGGAGGCCTTCCGGACGCTGGCCCGGGAGGTGCGCCAGCGCCTGGGGCCAGGCGTCAAGCTCGCCTATGCCGCCGACTGGACCGAGTACGGCGCCGATGTCCGGGACGGCGGGGCCACGATCCGCTTTCCGCTGGACGCGCTCTTCGCCGATCCGGCCATCGACGCGGTGGGGATCGACTACTACCCGCCGCTCACCGACTGGCGCGACGGCAGCCATCACGCCGACCTCACGCTCGCCGACGACATCTACGACCGCGCCTACCTGAAGGACCGGATCGGCGCCGGCGAGGCCTTCGACTGGTACTACGCCGATGCCTCCGACCGGGCGGCGCAGATCCGTAAGCCGATCACCGACGGGGCCTACGGAAAGCCCTGGATCTTTCGGCCCAAGGATCTCGTGGCCTGGTGGTCGAACGCTCATGTGGAGCGCGAGAACGGGATCGAGACCCGCGCTACGCCCTGGGTCCCGCGCGCCAAGCCGATCTGGCTCACCGAGATCGGCGTGCCGGCTGTGGACAGGGGCACCAACGGCCCCAACGTCTTCCCCGACCCGAAATCCTCGGAGAACGCGGCCCCGCCCGCCTCGCGCGGCACCCGCGACGACCTGATCCAGATGCGCGGCCTCGCCGCGATCCTGGGGCGGTTCGATTCCGGCCTGCCCGGCTTCGAGCCCGCCCACAACCCGGTCTCGCCGCTCTACGGCGGAACCATGGTGCCGGCGGATTCGATCTTCGTCTGGGCCTGGGACGCGCGGCCCTACCCGGCTTTCCCGGACTTCGACACGATCTGGGCGGATGCGGGCAACTGGTCGGTGGGCCACTGGATCACCGGGCGCCTCGAGGGGCTCGAACTCGACCGGCTCATCGCCGCGATCCTGGCCGACCTCGGGATCGACGGGCCCGCCGCGGTCACGGCCGACGCTTTCCTCGACGGCTACGTCATCGACCGGCCGATGTCGGCCCGGGCGGCCCTGGAACCGCTGGCGCAGCTCTACGGCCTCGACGTCTCGGGCCTCGCCGGGACCCTGACCTTTCGCGGACCGCGCCGCGAAGTCCCGCAGGTGGTCGAGGCCGGCGACCTCGTGATGGGGCGGCCCGAAGCGGCGCCCTTCAGCCGCGTCCGGGCCGAGGAGGCGGAACTGCCGCGCTCCGTCGAGGTCGGCTTCACCGACGCGGAGAGCGCCGAGTACCGCCGGGCGAACGCCGCCGCGATCCGCCCCACCGGCGCACGGCGGCGGGAGACGCGGATGGAGGCCGCCATCGTCACCCGCCGCGACTGCGCCGAGGCCCTGGCGGAGGCCGCCCTCGACGCGACCCTGGCGGGGCGAGACACGGCGCGCTTCGCCGTGAGCCCACGCCGGATCGACCTCGCGCCGGGCGACCTCCTCGCCCTGCCGGGCGAGCGCCTGCCCCATCGCATCGTGCGGATCGCCGACGGCCCGCAGGGGCGCCAGGTGGAGACGCGCGGGGTTCCGCTCCATGGGCGGGCACCCCGCG
>NZ_JAQGKL010000121.1 GCF_028290105.1 Methylobacterium sp. | reverse complement strand
CAGGTGCCGATCGCCGATGTCGGGCCCGATCTCGCGGTCGAGGTGTTCTCGCGGGCACTTCCCGTGATGCCGCTGCCGAGCGGCATGCGCGTCGATGCCGTGGCGGGTCGCCCGGACAGCGCGAATGCGGGGGCCATCCTCGAATCGATCACCACCGCCGTCGACCTTGTCCGTGCCGGCATCGCGCCCGCGCTGGTGACCAATCCCATCGCCAAGTACGTCCTGACCCAGGTTGGCTTCGCCTATCCGGGGCACACCGAGTTCCTGGCCGCCTGTGCGGTCGCGCCCGGCGAGACGCCGCCGTTGCCGGTGATGATGCTGTGGTCCGAGACCCTCGCGGTGGTGCCGGTGACCATCCACGTGGCCCTGCGTCGGGTGCCGGAACTCCTGACGCAGGATCTCGTGATCCGAACCGCCCGCATCGTCGCACACGACCTGCGTCACCGCTTTGGCCTCGCCCATCCGCGCCTCGTCCTCTCCGGGCTCAATCCACATGCGGGCGAGAACGGCACGATGGGCACCGAGGACCGCGACGTGCTGGAGCCGGCAGTGCTGCAGTTGCAGAACGAAGGGATCGACATCCGCGGGCCGCTGCCCGCCGATACCCTGTTCCACGAGAGGGCACGTGCCACCTACGACGTGGCGCTGACCCCAACCCACGATCAGGCGCTGATCCCGATCAAGACCATCGCCTTCGACGATGGCGTCAACGTTACCCTGGGCCTTCCCTTCATCAGGACCTCGCCGGACCATGGCACCGCCTTCGATATCGCCGGCAAGGGCCTCGCCCGGCCCGACAGCCTGATGGCGGCCCTGAGGCTCGCCGCGCGCCTCGTGAAGGCAGAAGCATGAGCGAAGACAGCAGCCTCGGCACGGATGGCCTTCCGCCCCTGCGCGAGGTCGTGCGCAAGCACGGTCTCGAGCCGAAGAAGTCGCTTGGCCAGAATTTCCTGTTCGACCTCATCCTGACCGGCCGGATCGCGCGTTGCGCCGGCCCACTCGAAGGCGTCACCGTGGTTGAGATCGGGCCCGGGCCCGGCGGCCTGACCCGCGCGCTCCTCGCCGAGGGCGCCAAGCGCGTGATCGCCATCGAGCGGGATTCCCGGGCCCTGCCAGCCCTGGCGGAGATCGCGGCGCATCATCCGGGCCGCCTCGACGTGATCGATGCCGACGCGCTGCGTTTCGACCCCGTCCCGCTGATCGGCACCGGGCCGGTGCGTGTCGTCGCGAACCTGCCCTACAACATCGGCACGCCACTGCTGGTCGGCTGGCTCACGGGCGCGGCCTGGCCGCCCTGGTGGGAGTCCCTGACGCTGATGTTCCAGCGCGAAGTCGCCGAGCGCATCGTCGCCGACGAGGGCGACCGGGCGAATTACGGGCGCCTCGGCGTGCTCTGCGGCTGGCGAACGGAGGCGCACATCCTCTTCGACGTGGCACCCTCCGCCTTCGTTCCGCCGCCGAAGGTGACCTCCTCGATTGTCCGCCTCACGCCGCGCCGCGACCCCCTGCCCTGCTCCGTGCAGGCCCTGGAAACGGTGACCCGCGCGGCCTTCGGGCAGCGCCGCAAGATGCTGCGCCAGAGCCTGAAAGCGGCGGTCCCCGACCCGGCACGCCTGCTCGCTGCCGCCGGAATTCCCGAAACGGGCCGAGCCGAGGAAGTCCCTGTGTCCGCCTTCGTGGCGATGGCCCAGGCCCTGAAAGTCACTTGAAAAGGCGGAGGCCGCGCGGATCGCTCCGCGCGGCCTCCTTAACGTTCGTAGGAGCGTGGATGGCGCTCAGCGACCCTGCTGGATCGCCGATAGGATCCAGCGACCGCCGCGCTCGCGCGTGAACGTCCAGAGTTCGACGGCTTCGGGCTCGCCGGTCTCGACCACCCGGTCGGTGCGGCGATCGACGGTCACGTCCTTGATCGCGTAGCGCATCGCCACCGTGGCGTACTCGGCATTGCCCTCGCCCCAGGATTCCGACAGGTCGCCCTGCAGGAGCTTCACGTCCGAGATGCGGTTGACGACGCCGCGCGCCTCGTTGGCCCGCAGTTCCTCGATGAAGTAGCCGGCCATCTCAGGCGTTGCGAGATTGCGCAAAGCTGCCACATCCTCACGGCCATAGGCCGCCTGGACGTCGTTGAGCGCGATCTCGAAGCTCTGAAAATCGCCGGGGCTGATGGCGACCGGACGCGCCTGCACCGGCTGGACTGGCGCCGAACCGCGCTGCTGGGCATTGGCGTATCCGCCGCCCATCGGCGCGCCCCCCATCGGGCCCTGGTTCATGTTCGCGCTGACACCGTCGAGGTTGGACCGGGCATGGCCGGCGGCCGCCGGCTGGCCCTGGCGACGACGGAACCAGCGCACCGCGAAGGACACGAGCAGGACGACGAGGCCGACCTGCAGGATCAGGCCCAGGAAGGACATGATGCCGCCGAGTCCGCCGAAGAAGCCGCCGCCGAGAAGCGCGCCGAGCAGTCCGGCGCCGAGCAGTCCGGCCATGAAGCCGCCGCCGAATCGACGGCCGGGCTGCGCGGCCGTGTTCATGCCGGGATTGCCCATGGCCGGGCCGGGCTGGGTTTGCGAACGCTGGATCGGCGCAGGGGCACCGGGCGCCGTCGTGGTGGCGGAAGGGGGCGTGAAGGTGCGCGATCCGCGCGAGCCCATGCCACCGCTGCTACCGCTTCCGGGACGCGCCTCGGCGACGGGCGCAGCCAGCGCCAACGCCGCGGCAAGCGCGAGGATGGACGCCGCGCGCTTGCGACGAGTGGTGGAGGTGAACATGAAGACGCCTCTGGTGACGAACGTGGAAGTCTCGGCATGCTTAGCGTGCAGGCCGCTCCTGATATGGTGACGTTCGGCCGGCGGTTTTAGTCCTTCCGGACTGCGGATTTCGGTGTCGGATTGCCGATCCGGCCCTAGACCACCGCCGGGAAGACGAGGCGGACAACGGCGCCCTCGTCCGGCTTCGAATCGATGGAGACCGTGCCGTTCTGGCGCTTCATCAATCCGTGCACGATGGCGAGCCCGGTGCCGCGCCCCGCCTCGCGGCTGGTGATGAACGGGGCGAGCGCGCGCGCTGCCATCTCCGGGGACATGCCCTGGCCCTCGTCCGTGACGGTGATGCCGACCGCGCCGTCTCCGGGGCGCTGCAAGCCGCGATCCCCGGCGGGTACCGCGAAGGTCGCGATGGTGATGCGTCCCGGATTCGGCATCGCCTCGCAGGCATTGGCGACGATGTGGGTCAGCGCCAGTTCGACCTGGGTCGGGTTGCCGAGGCCGGGGGCGAGGCCGGGCAGCGTACGGATGTCGAGGGTGATCCGGGTCGGCAGGGTCGGGCCGACCCGGGCTCCGAAATCGGTGATCAGGCGGTTCAGGTCCACCGGGCGGACGTCCGGTGCGATCCGACGCGAAAAGGCGAGCAATTGCCGGGTGAGGATCGTCGCCCGCTCGGCCGCGTCCGTGGATCGCAGGATCGCCCGCTGAATGAAGGGTTCCTCCCGGTCGCCCAGGCGCCGCTTCAGGCCGTCGATGTAGCCGATCAGGATCTGGAGGAAGTTGTTGAACTCGTGCGCGACACTGTTGGTGAGGAGGCCGAGCGCCTCGCGCTGGCGCGAGAGCAACAGGGCGCCCTCCGCGTCCCGGCGTCGCGTCACATCAACGACCTGGGCGAGGCGGAACCCGGTGCCCGGAACCGCGACGACGAGAACCTGGGCCCAGTAGGTCGATCCAGCCTTGGTCTGCGCCAGGATTTCGACCCCTTCGGATCGTTCGCCAGACAGGACGCCGGCCAGGACGGCGATGGTCTCGCGGTCGCCGTCCGGTCGGAGCCCATGGCGGAGGTCCGCCCCGATCAGATCGGATGCCGCCTGCCCCGTTCGCGCAAGGAAGGATGGATTGGCGAGGACGATCTGTGCGGCGTCTCCATGGCCCGCCACCAGGGCAGCGGGGACGGCCGACGCCGTCAGGAGCAGGGCGAGGCCCGCATCCGGATGCGTCTCGAGCGCGTGATCGTCGATCCGGGGCGATGCCATGGACTGTCCGCCGATGCGAGGCGCGAGACGGCCCCTCAGGGGCGCAAGGCATAGCGGCATCCGCCGGTGCGGCAAAGCCAATCGGGCAGCGCCTACTGGCGCACCCACATCACACGGCCGATCCAGGCAATGTCGCTTACATTGATCACGCGGTCCGCGTGCTCGGGGTTCAGCGAGGCCAGTTCGATCGTACGGGCGGTCTTGCGCTTGAGTTCCTTGGCCAAGACTTCACCGGCGGAGAGCCGCACCACGACCCGGTCGCCCTTCCGCACACTGGCGCTGGGCGAGACGATGAGCACGTCGCCGTCGCGGTAGAGAGGCGCCATCGAGTCGCCCTGGACCTCCAGCGCGAAGGCACGGTCCTCCCCGAGATCGGGAAACTCGATCTCCTCCCAGCCGGGCCCGCCGGTCGGCATGCCCTCGTCGGTGAACAGGCGCCCCGCCCCGGCCTGCGTCATGCCGATGAGCGGGATCATCGTACGCGCCGGGCCGCCGCGGGCCTCGATCAGGCGCAAGAAATCGTCGAGGCTGGCACCGGTGGCGGCGAGGACCTTGGAGACGGACTCCGTGGACGGCCAGCGCTTGCGGCCATCCGGGCCGATTCGCTTCGAACGGTTGAAGCTGGTCGCGTCCAGTCCTGCCCGGCGTGCGAGGCCGGATGCGGAGAAACCATGACGCTCGGCCAAGCGGTCGATCGCGGTCCAGATCTGATCATGAGACAGCATCAGGGGCTCGAAGCGCGCTACGACTAAGACGACCAGCCTAGAGTTAGGAAAGTAGAACTAATCTTCGACGATGGCAATGCCGTTTCGGCCACGAAAATCGCCTGAAACCTGCCGCGCTTTGACCGGAGACTTGCTCGCTTGAGTTGTGAGACTCGAAAGAACGATGGCGTTTGATCGCCCTCCGGAAACCCGTTACGGAGCCGGAATGCCGATCATCTACAAGATTTGCCCGCACGAACTCTGGCAGCAGGCCGAAGCGCTCGGCCGCTTCACCGGTGCGCCAGTCGACCTCGCGGACGGGTATATCCATTTCTCCACCCCTGCCCAGGTGGCCGAGACGGCGGCGCGGCACTTCGCGGGTGCGACGAACCTTGTCCTCGTCTCGGTGGAGGCCGAGGTGCTTGGCGCGGCCCTGCGCTACGAGGCCTCGCGCGGCGGCGACCTCTTTCCCCACCTCTATGGCGACCTGGCGCTCGACGCGGTGCGCGGGGTGGTCGACCTGCCGCTCGGGCCGGATGGCCGCCACGTCTTCCCGGCCGATGTCCCACCCGGCGCCGCCGGTTAACCGGAGTCCGGACGTGATCAACGCATTGTTCCCCCTGGCCCGGCCGTTGCTGCACAGCCTCGATGCGGAGACGGCGCACAACCTCACCTTGCGCGGCCTCGCCGCCCTGCCGCCGCGCCGTCCCGCTGCAGACGATCCCCGCCTCGCGGTTTCCGTGCTCGGCCTGCGTTTCCCGAATCCCGTAGGTCTCGCCGCGGGCTTCGACAAGGGTGCCGAAGTGCCCGACGCCCTGCTCGGCCTCGGCTTCGGCTTCGTGGAGGTCGGCGGCGTGGTGCCGAAGCCCCAGCCGGGTAATCCACGTCCCCGCGTGTTTCGGCTCACCCGGGACAATGCCGTCATCAATCGCTTCGGCCTGAACAGCGAAGGCCTCGCGGTGGTGCGCGCGCGCCTCGCCGCCCGCAGGGGGCGGCCGGGCCGGGTCGGCGTCAATATCGGAGCGAACAAGGACGCGACGGACCGGCTCGCCGACTACGTAACCTGCACCCGGGCTCTGGCGCCGCTGGTGGATTTCATCACCGTCAACGTTTCGTCCCCCAACACGCCGGGTCTGCGCGATCTGCAGGGTGAGGCGTTCCTCGACGAACTCCTGGCCCGGGTCGTCGAGGCCCGCGACGAAACGCATCCCGCCACCGCGATCCTCCTCAAGATCGCGCCGGACATCACGCTCGCGGCGCTCGATGCCATGACGGCGACGGCCCTGCGCCGGGGTGTGCAAGCGCTTGTCGTCTCCAACACCACCATCGCCCGGCCCAGCACCCTGCGCGAGACCACCCTCGCTGCGGAAACCGGCGGCCTCTCCGGCCGGCCGCTCTTCGCGGCGGCGACGCGGCTCCTGGCCGAAACCTATCTGCGCGTCGGCCCGCAACTGCCGCTGATCGGCGTCGGCGGGATCGATTCGGCGGAGGCCGCCTGGACCAAGATCCGCGCGGGCGCGAGCCTCGTGCAGCTCTATTCGAGCCTCGTCTATGCCGGGCCGGGCCTGATCCCCGAGATCAAGCGCGGACTTCTGCAGCGTCTGCAGGCCGAGAGCGCGACGAGCCTCGCCCCCATCGTCGGGCGCGATGCGGCCGCACTCGCGGCGATGCCGGGCTAGCGCCGCCCGGCCTTCGGCCGTGTCTCACGCCGCCGACCGGTTCCAGCCAGCACGGCACCGACGGCCGCGAGGCCGACCAGGAGCCACTTCAGGGGCAGGCGCCCGGCATCCTCGCTCGGCAGCGGATCGACCACCATCCGGCCCGGCGCGATCTCCACGCCTGGCTTCCCATAGGCCTTGGCATCGGCGATCTGCTCCGGTGAGACGGCCCACTCCGCGCCGATCTGTCGGTCATGCGCCATCACCGAGATCCCGACCGCGAGCGCCACGGCCAGCGCGGCGAAAACCCTCACGGGCGTTCTCATGGGCATCGGCTCCACAGGGGGGCCATGGGGCCCTGAGCCCCTACGGCATTCGGGTCGTGATAGCCGATGAGAAGCGCCTGTTGCACGGTCGAAGATCACTGGCCCTACTCAGGGCTTTTAAGGAAGCATGAACGCGCTCTGCGCCGAGCGCATGGGACCCTCAAGCGCATGACTGGCCTGCGCTTTCACGCGATTGAGCGGCTTCGGTGCGCTGCGATAACGAGGAGCGTTGCTTCCCGCTCCCTTCCCATCCGTGCCTCTGCCAGGACCCTCCATGGACCATCCGGTCGCGACCCCGAAGCGTTCGTCCGCCGCCGGCGGCTGGGGCGCGCTGAAAAGCTGTGGCAAGCACCTCCTGGGCAGCCGCGCACCGCTCTCGGGCGCGCGGGCCATGCTGAAGGCGAACCAGCCCGACGGATTCGATTGTCCCGGCTGCGCCTGGGGCGACCCGGAGCACGGCTCCTCCTTCGAGTTCTGCGAGAACGGTGTGAAGGCGGTCTCTTGGGAGGCCACCGACAAGCGCACGCCGCCGAAGTTCTTCGCCCGTCACACCGTCACCGAACTGCGCGGCTGGACCGACTACGCGCTGGAGGGCGAGGGCCGGCTGACGCACCCGATGCGCTACGACGGGCTGACCGACCGCTACGTCGTCACCACTTGGGACGCCGCCTTCGCGGAGATCGGCGCGACGCTGCGCGGGCTCGCCTCCCCCGATCAGGCGGAGTTCTACACATCCGGTCGCGCCTCCAACGAGGCCGCCTACCTCTACCAGCTTTTCGCCCGGCACTACGGCACCAACAACTTCCCCGACTGCTCGAACATGTGCCACGAGGCCAGCGGCATCGCCCTGCAGGCGGCCATCGGTATCGGCAAGGGCACGGTGCTGCTGGAGGATTTCGAGAAGGCCGACGCGATCTTCGTGGTGGGGCAGAATCCCGGCACCAACCATCCGCGCATGCTCGGCGACCTGCGCCGCGCCGCCCAGCGCGGCGCCAAGGTGGTTGTCTTCAACCCCGTGCGCGAACGCGGCCTGGAGCGCTTCGCCGATCCGCAGAACACCGTCGAGATGCTGCGCGGCTCCTCCGCCCCCGTGGCGAGCCACTATTACCAGCCGCGCCTCGGCGGCGATATGGCCGCCTTCCGGGGCATCGCCAAGGCGGTCTTCGCAGCCGACGATGCGGCCATGGCCGCCGGTCGGCCCTCGGTGCTCGACCGCTCCTTCCTGCGCAACCACACCGCCGATCACGAGGCCTACCGCGCGGCGGTCAATGCCACGACGTGGGCGATGATCGAAGACCAGTCGGGCCTCGGCCGCGCCGACCTCGAGGTCGCGGCGGAGGTCTATCTCGGCGCCGACAAGGTGATCTGCACCTGGGCCATGGGGGTCACCCAGCACCGCCACTCGGTGGCGACCATCCGGGAGCTGACCAACGTCATGCTCCTACGCGGCCATGTGGGTCGCCCCGGCACGGGCCTGTGCCCCGTGCGCGGCCATTCCAACGTTCAGGGCGATCGTACGGTCGGCATCAACGAGAAGCCGCCGGCGGCCCTCCTCGACGCCCTGGAGCGGGAATTCGGCATCACCGCACCGCGCAGGCATGGCCACAACGTACTGGGTGCCATCGGCGCCATGCTCGACGGCTCGTCCAAAGCCTTCATCGGGCTCGGCGGCAACTTTGCCCGCGCGACGCCGGACACGACGCTGGTGGCCAAGGCGCTGGCCTCCTGCGACCTCACCGTCCACATCGCTACGAAGCTCAACCACTCGCATCTGGTGCCGGGCCGCGTCGCCTACCTGCTGCCTTGCCTGGGCCGTACCGAGATCGACCGGAATTCCAAGGGCAGGACCCAGATCGTCACGGTCGAGGATTCCATGAGCATGGTCCACGGCTCCGGCGGCATCAACAAGCC
>NZ_JAQGKL010000117.1 GCF_028290105.1 Methylobacterium sp. | reverse complement strand
CATACCAAGCCCATTCCGTTCTGGGAGTGGATGATCGCGGAGGTGAACGCGCGCTATCCCGACGTGATCTTCCTGGCCGAGGCCTTCACCCGGCCGAAGATGATGAAGAAGCTCGCCAAGGCCGGCTACCAGCAGAGCTACACCTACTTCACGTGGCGCGACACCAAAGCCGATCTCATCGCCTATTCCACCGAGCTCGCCGGCGAGATGGGTGAATATTACCGCCCGAATTTTTTTGCCAACACGCCGGACATCAACCCGATCTACCTGCAGACCAGCGGACGCGCCGGTTTCGTCGTGCGCGCGACGCTGGCCGCCACCCTGTCGAGCGTCTGGGGCATCTATAACGGCTTCGAGATGTGCGAGGCCGACCCCTATCCGGGCAAGGAAGAGTATCTGAACTCGGAGAAGTACGAGCTGAAGGCCTGGGATTACCACGCGCCGGGCAACATCCGCGAGCACATCATTAAGCTCAACCAGATCCGGCGTGACAACCCGGCCTTGTGGGACTTCCGGAACGTGACGTTCACGGGCGCGCATAACGACCAGATCATCGGTTACGCCAAGACGACGCCGGACGGGGACAATTGCATCTTCGTCCTGGTCAATCTCGATCCGCGCAACCGCCAGGAATGCACCTACGAAGTGCCGCTCTGGCTCCTCGGTGAGCCGGACGACGGCGCGGTCGAGGTCGAGGATCTGCTGCTCGGCTACCGATTCGAGCTGCGCGGGAAATCGCATCGGATCGCACTCGACCCGGCGGAACGCTCCGCGGTGGTCTGGCGTCTGCGCGCGCCGCGCCGGGTTGCGCCTTAGGCGTGCGCGTGTCAGCAAAAACACCGGCGATCTTGAAGGATCGTCGCGGTGTCGCCTCAGTGTCGGCGCCTATCCACGCAGACGGACGCTGCGCACGGTTCCTCTTCTCGGGGACCGGAGCGCAGGCTCCGAAAATGCCCTTGAACTCGACGTATGAGGCAACGACGCGATGATCGATCGCAGCGATCCGCAATGGTACCGTGACGCCATCATCTACCAGATTCACGTCAAGTCGTTCTTCGACTCGAACAACGACGGGATCGGCGATTTCGAGGGCCTGACGCAGAAGCTCGACTACGTGCGTGACCTCGGCGTCACCGCGATCTGGCTGATGCCGTTCTATCCCTCGCCGCTGCGCGACGACGGTTACGATATCGGCGACTACCGCGAGGTGAACGCGTCCTACGGTACGATGGAAGAATTCCGTCGGTTCGTGGCGGCCGCGCACGAGCGGGGCCTGCGGGTCATCACCGAACTGGTGATCAACCACACGTCGGATCAGCATCCCTGGTTCCAGCGCGCCCGCGAGGCGCCGGCCGGCAGCCCCGAGCGCGACTTTTATGTCTGGTCGGATACGGACACGCCGTATTCCGACACACGCATCATCTTTCTCGACACCGAGACGTCGAACTGGACCTGGGATCCGGTCGCCAAGCAGTATTTCTGGCACCGCTTCTACAGCCACCAGCCCGACCTGAACTTCGACAACCCGGTCGTGCTCGAGGCCGTGATCGAGGTCATGCGCTACTGGCTCGACATGGGCGTCGACGGCCTGCGCCTCGACGCGATCCCGTACCTGATCGAGCGCGACGGCACGAACTGTGAGAACCTGCCGGAGACCCACACGGTCATCAAGGCGATACGCGCGGCGCTCGATGCGAGCTATCCCGACCGGATGCTGCTGGCCGAAGCCAACCAGTGGCCCGAAGAGACCGCGCAGTATTTTGGCGACGGCGACGAGTGCCACATGGCATTTCACTTCCCGCTGATGCCGCGCATGTACATGGCGATCGCCCGTGAAGACCGGCACCCGATCACCGACATCATGCGCCAGACCCCGGAGATCCCCGAGGGCTGCCAGTGGGCGATCTTCCTGCGCAACCACGACGAGCTCACGCTCGAGATGGTGACGGCGGAGGAGCGCGATTACCTCTGGTCGTTCTATGCCGCCGAGCGACGCGCCCGCATCAACCTCGGCATCCGTCGCCGCCTCGCGCCACTGCTGGAGAACGATCGGCGCAAGATCGAACTCATGAAGTCCCTCGTCCTGTCGATGCCCGGCACGCCGGTGCTCTATTACGGCGACGAGATCGGCATGGGCGACAACATCTATCTCGGTGACCGCGACGGCGTGCGGACCCCGATGCAGTGGTCGCCGGACCGCAACGGCGGCTTCTCGCGCGCCAATCCGGCCAAGCTCTTCTTGCCGAGCGTGCAGGACCCGATCTACGGCTTCGACGCGATCAACGTCGAGGCGCAGACCCAGTCGCAGACCAGCCTGCTGAACTGGACGCGGCGCATGATCGCGATCCGCAACAACTCGGTCGCACTGGGACGCGGCGGGATGCAGTTCCTGTATCCGTCGAACCGCAAGGTTCTGGCCTGGATCCGCGAGTTCGAGGGCGAGCGCGTGCTCTGCGTCGCCAACCTCTCGCGGGCGCCGCAAGCGGTGCAGCTCGATCTGTCAGAACTGCGCAACGCGGTGCCGATCGAGCTGACCGGTGGTTCCGAGTTCCCGGCCATCGGCGAGCTGCCCTACCTGCTCACGTTGCCATCCTACGGCTTCTACTGGTTCTCGCTGAGTGCGGCGAACACCGGTAGCATCGGCCCGCAGCCGGAATTGCCCGAGCTGTTCACGCTGGTTCTCACCGGCGGCATCGAGACCTTGATGGCGGGGCGCGAGCGCACCGCCTTCGAGCGGACGGTGGCGCCGCGCTTCATCGCGACCCGGCGCTGGTTCGCCGCCAAGGGCTCGCGCATCAAGTCCGTGCAGGTCATCGACAGTGCCGCCCTGAAGGATGGCGCCGGCGAGCCGCGCTTCCTGCTACCCCGCGTCGCGGTCCACCTCTCGACGGGCGAACGCCAGGACTACTTCGTGCCCGTGGCGGTCGACGAAGGCCGCGAGGACGAGGCCATGCTCCAGCACGCGGTCGCCCGCGTCCGGCGCGGTCCGCGCACCGGCCTGCTGCTCGGTGCATCCGCGTCGCCCGTCTTCGCGATGTCGATGATCGAGGCCATGCGCGAGGGCCGCGAGATCGCCACCGAGAACGGGCGTCTCGTCTTCTCCACCACCTCCGCCTTCGACCCCGACATCACCGTCGAGGTGGGCGAGATCCGCTCTCTGAACGCCGAGCAGAGCAACACCTCGATCGCCATCGGCTCGAAGATGATGCTCAAGCTGCTGCGCCGCCTGCAGACGGGCACGCATCCCGAGATCGAGGTCGGCCGCTTCCTGACGGAGACCGCGCACTTCACCAACACGCCCGCTCTTCTGGGCGTGGTGGAGCACGTGGATGCCGAGGGCACCCGCACGGCGCTCGCCGTGCTGCAGAAGTTCGTGCCGAACCAGGGCGACGCCTGGACGCTGATGCTGGAAGGCCTGCGGCGCGACTTCGACACGGTGGTTCTGGCACCGGAGAGCGAGGCGCCGTCTCCGGCGGACGCCTTCGAGACGCACCTGCGCTGGGCGATCCTGCTCGGCCGGCGCACCGCCGAGATGCACAACGCGTTCGCGGTCGAGACCGACGACCCGGCCTTCGCGGCCGAGCCGTTCGATCACGCAGACCTGCACGCCCTCGGCGACGACACCCGCCGCCAGGCTGAGCGGGCCTTCCGGGGCCTGGACGGGCTTGCGGGCCGCGGCTCCAACGCGGCAAGCACCGAGCTGGCGGGCCGCCGCCGCGAGGTCGAGACCGCGATCGAGACCCTCACGGCACGTCCGCCGCTCGGCGCGATGAAGACCCGAATCCACGGCGATTATCACCTGGGCCAGGTGCTGGCGGCGGAGGACGATCTCATCATCGTCGACTTCGAGGGCGAGCCCTCGCGGCCGGCCGAGGAGCGTCGCACCAAGTCGACGCCGCTGCGCGACGTCGCCGGGATGCTGCGCTCCTTCGCGTACGGTGCCGAGACAGTGACCCGGGGCATCGCCGTCCGCTTCTCGGATTCCGAGGAGCGTGCCCGCCGGGCCTCCATCGCCTGGCGCGGCATGATCGATGCAGCCTTCCTCGACGGCTATCGCGAGGCCGTCTCCGTCAGCCGTGCCGCCGTGACCGATCCGGAGACGGAGAGCCGCCTGCTCAAGCTCTCGCTCCTGACCAAGGCGCTCTACGAAGTCGATTACGAGGCCAACAATCGTCCGGACTGGATCGAAATCCCCGCCCGTGGGGTTCTCAACATTCTCGACGAGATCAAGAAAGGCGTTTGAATGATGGGCATCGACGAGACGTTCGCGAGCAGGACCGGACACCCTTCGGGCACCTCCGGATCGGCGGACGTTGCGCCCGTTGCCACCCGGGCGCCGCAGGGTGCGGCGTCCGAGACGGCCTCACTCCACGCGGACGCCATCGCGTCCATCATGGCGGCGAACCACGGCGATCCCTTTTCTGTCCTCGGCCCTCATCAGGTGGGCGAAGGCCATTGGGAAGTGCGCGCCGTGCTGCCGGAGGCGAAGTCCGCGAGCCTGCTCGTCGGCGGCAAGCGCATCCCGTTCGAGCGCAAGCACCCGGATGGCTTCTTCGTCGCCCGCGTCCCGAGCCAGGGGCGCCCGCTCTACGAGCTCGCGGTCGAGACCTGGGACGGCGAGGAGCGCTCGCGTCACGATCCCTACGGCTTCGGCTCGTCGCTGCGGCAGGAGGACATCGACAACCTGCGGGAGGTCGGCAGCAACGTCACCTACCGCATCCTCGGCGCACAGGCCCGGAACGTCGACGGCATCGAGGGTTTCCGATTCGCGGTCTGGGCTCCGAACGCACGCCGCGTCAGCGTGGTCGGCGACTTCAACAATTGGGACGGCCGGCGCCATCCGATGCGCCTCTGGCAGAATGGCGGCATCTGGGAGCTGTTCATTCCGGGCCTGAAGGCCGGTGCCCACTACAAGTACGAGCTTCGCGGCGCCGACGGCACGGTCCTTCCGCTCAAGGCCGACCCGGTCGCCTTCGCGGCCCAGAAGCCGCCGGAAACGGCGTCGGTTCTTCAGGGCACCAACGATCCGGAATGGCACGACGCGGACTGGATGGCGACGCGTGGGGCCAAAGACCCGCGTCACGTGCCGATCTCGATCTACGAGGTCCATCTCGGTTCCTGGGCGCGGGTGGCCGAGGAGGGCAACCGCTACCTGACCTACAAGGAACTGGGCGAGCGCCTGATCCCCTACGTCAAGGAGATGGGCTTCACCCATATCGAGATGCTGCCGATCACGGAGTTTCCGTTCGACGGCTCATGGGGTTACCAGCCGGTCTCGCTGTTCGCACCGACGAGCCGATTCGGCACGCCCGATGATTTCGCGGCCTTCGTGGATGCGGCTCACGCGGCCGGGATCGGCGTGATGCTGGATTGGGTGCCGGGTCACTTCCCGCTCGACGCACATGGGCTCGGCCAATTCGACGGTACGCACCTCTACGAGCATGCCGATCCGCGCCAGGGCTTCCACCAGGATTGGGGGACCTACATCTACAACTTCGGCCGCACGGAGGTGTCGAGCTTCCTTGCTGCCAACGCCCGCTTCTGGCTCGAGCATTACCACCTCGACGGCCTGCGCGTGGATGCCGTCGCGTCGATGCTCTATCTCGATTATTCGCGCCGGCAGGGCGAATGGATCCCGAACCGTTACGGCGGCAACGAGAACCTCGATGCCATCGAATTCCTGCGCAAGACCAACGAGGCGACCTACGCGCATGCGCCGGGCACCCTGACGGTGGCCGAAGAATCGACCTCGTGGCCCGGTGTCTCGCATCCGACCTACACGGGGGGCCTCGGCTTCGGCTTCAAGTGGAACATGGGGTGGATGCACGACACCCTGAACTTCGTCTCCAAGGAGACGATCCACCGCCGCTATCACCACCACGACCTGACCTTCGGCCTGCTCTACGCCTTCTCCGAGAACTTCATCCTGCCCCTGTCCCACGACGAAGTGGTACACGGCAAAGGGTCGCTGCTCGGCAAGATGACCGGCGACCGCTGGCAGAAATTCGCGAATCTGCGGGCGTATTATGGGTTCATGTGGGGTCATCCCGGCAAGAAGCTGCTCTTCATGGGCTGCGAGTTCGGCCAGGAGAAGGAGTGGAACCACAACCAGAGCCTCGACTGGCATCTTCTCGAAGACGGGATGCACCAGGGCGTGAAGGATCTGGTCCGCGACCTCAACCACCTCTACAAGGCGACGCCCGCGCTCCATTCCCGCGACACGGAGGCGGCCGGTTTCCAGTGGCTCGTGGCGGACGACCAGGACAACTCGGTCATCGCCTGGGCCCGCAAGGGACGTGAGGCCGGTGAAGTCGCGGTCGTGGTCTCCAACTTCACGCCGGTGGTGCGCGAAGGCTACCGCATCGGCGTGCCGGAGGCGGGCTTCTACCGCGAGGCGATCAACTCGGATGCCGAACGTTATGGCGGTTCGAATGTCGGCAACATGGGTGGTGTCCAAGCGGAGGCGGTGGAGAGCCACGGTCAGCCGTACTCCGTGGCGCTGACGATCCCGCCATTGGCCACGACGATCTTCGTGCGCGAGGGCTGACCAGCCCTCAAGCGGCAGGCTCGCAGTTGCCTCACCTCAGATACAAAGAAGCCGGCGGGGTGACCCGCCGGCTTCTTTGTATTCGGGATTGTCGGTGGGAACGCTCAGGCGGCCTGGAGGCGCAGGCCGATATGATTGCCGAAGGCGCGGGCATAGAGCGACGCGTAGTTGACGGCGGCACCATCCCAGCTGAATGACCGCGACATGGCTTGGCGGCGCATGGCGTTCAGGCGCTTCTTCTGCGCGAAGGTATCCATTGCGCGACGAATGGCGCTCGCGAATCCGCGTTGAGACGCCTCGCCGAAGGTGAAGCCCGTCACGCCGTCCTCGACGGTGTCGGCGAGCCCCCCGGTTCCGTGGACGATCGGCAGGGAGCCGAAGCGTTGCGCGTACATCTGCGCGAGACCGCAGGGCTCGAAGCGTGAAGGCATCAGCAGGAAGTCGCTGCCCGCGAACATCCGGCGCGCCTCCTGCTCCTCGAAGCCGACATGCACGCCGACCGACGCGGGGTGGCGCCGGGCGAGGTCGCGCAGGGCTCCCTCGAAGCGGCTCTCGCCCTGGCCGATGACCACCAGCTGACCGCCCTCGGCGACGATCGATTCGGCGGCGCTGATGCTGAGGTCGATACCCTTCTGGTGGACGAGGCGCGAGACGATGGCGAAGAGCGGCCCGCGCGAGACCGCGAGGCCGAACCGGCGCCGGACGGTCTCTGCATTGGCGCGCTTGCCCTTCCAATCGTCGACCTCGAAGCGGGCCGCGAGATGCGGGTCGGTGCGCGGGTCCCAACTCTCGTCGATCCCGTTGAGGATGCCAGCGAGGCGGCCCTGGGCGGCGCGGGTCCGCAGCAGGCCGTCGAGACCGCACCCGGATTCTGGCGTCATGATCTCGCGGGCGTAGGTCTCGCTCACCGTCGTGACGTGCGAGGCGTAATAGAGGCCGGCCTTCAGGAACGACATCTGACCATAGAACTCGACGCCGTCCATCTGGAACGCGTCTTCGGGGACGCCGAGGCGGCCCAGGGACTCGCGCGGAAAGACGCCCTGATAGGCGAGATTGTGCACCGTGAGGATGCTGGGGATCCGCATGCCACCCCAGGCGAGGTAGGCCGGCGCGAGGGCCGCCTGCCAGTCGTTGAGGTGCAGGAGGTCGGCGGCCCAGGCCGGATCGATCCCGTGCGCGATCTCGGCAGCCGCGAGGCTCAGGCGCGCGAACCGGATATCGTTGTCGCCGAAATCGCCCTGGGCGTTGCCGTAGGGCGTGCCGTCGCGCTGATAAAGCTCGGCGTTCAGGAGGACGTACACCCGCAGGCCGTCGCCGGTTTCGACAAGCCCGAGATCGCAGGGGGGGACATCCGCTTTCCCGGGCAGGTGGGCCACCACGGGGATATGGTCGAAGCGCTCGACGACCTGACGATACCCCGGGATCAGTACCCGAACGTCGTAGTGTTTCCGCAGGGCACGCGGCAGCGAGCCCGCGACCTCGCCGAGACCGCCGGTCTTGACGAAATCGGCCATCTCGGGTGTTGCGAAGAGGACACGGGGCTGGCGATGTGGGCGGGATCGAAGGGGATGGTACGTGTCGAACTGATCGGTCTGATCCGCCAAGCTCATCAATTCATCCCCGCGTCGAGCGGTGCGCGGGTGTGGAGAGCGTAGGCCCAGCATCGACGTCGGCATCGTTAACGCCCCTGATTCCTTAACGTTCCGCTGCATCGCACAATTCGAGCCACGTTCAGCTCGCATTTTCGCGAGAGCGCGGTTTTTTGCTCGTCCGAGATGTCTCGATGCAGGGACTTCGTTCTTCGCAACCGCGCCAGTGCCGCTGCGTCCAGCGCTCCGCAGGTGACCTGGGTCGAAGCGGACCGAGCCGTCGGAAGCCCGCCGCGGCTGGCGTCAGATCTCCCTGCAGCGCTGCACCGAGTTTGCCCACGGATCTGAGGGTCGCGTCATAGTCTCACCACCTCAAAGCAGGTGCGGTCCCGGAACCGGCTGGACGACCCCGATGGAGGGTTTGCGGGTGTGTCTGCGTTCAGACAATATTCCAACGTCATGCCGTCTCATTCGCCGCTCGTATTGACGGCACGGGACAGTTTCGCAGTGGCCGTGTCGGGGGGGGCTGCCGACGCTGAGTGCAACGGTCCGATAAGCAATGGTTCGTAGGCTGGTGGGCTGGGAATTGGCCGAGCTGTCGTTTCGCCTTATGACCGCCGCCGCGGCGTCAGGC
>NZ_JAQGKL010000112.1 GCF_028290105.1 Methylobacterium sp. | reverse complement strand
CCGGGCCGACGCAGGCCGAGCCGATCGTCATCGAGGTACTCAAGGCCAGCAGCGGCCACGCGATCATGTTGCTTCCCTTCGCGCTGGTGCGGCACCGGGGCTACCGGGTCGTGACCTGGCTCGACCTCGGCGTCTGCGACTACGCAGCGCCGTTGCTCGCCCCCGGGATCGATCTCGGACCAGACGCGATGGAGCAGATCTGGAACGCAATCCGAGCCGTGCTGCCGCGCGCCGACCTCATTCGGATCAGTCGGATTCCGCTTCACGTCCAAGGCCGCCCCAATCCCCTGGCGGCTTTGGACGGATGCCGCCGCATGGAGATGCAGGCATCGGGTGTCGCTCTCGACGGCGATCCCGAGACGCTGCTCGACCGACTCTGCCGCCCGAGCACGCGCAAGGACATGGCCAAGCTGCGCCGCCGCCTCGACCGGCAGGGTGAGGTCGCGTTCGTCAGGGCATCGACCTCAGCCGAGATCGACGTGATCTTCGATGCCCTGGTGGAGCAGCGCCGGACCCGTTTCTCCGAGATCGGACGCTTCGATCTGCTGTCGCGTCCGGACGTGGAGGCGTTCTATCGTGCTGGCGCCCATGCAGGCTTGTCCGGCGGACCGGTCCGGCTGTTCGGCCTGTCGGTCGGCGGCACTTGGATCGCTGCGGCCTACGGTCTCGTCCATGCAGGTACCTTCCACGGCATCCTGCTGACCATGATGGGAGGCCAGTGGCGCAACACCTCACCGGGCCTGCACGCTGCCGCGGAATGCATGCAGTGGGCCCGCGCGGAGGGGCTCGCGTATTTCGACTTCACCGTGGGTGTGATGCCCTACAAGGAGGATTTTGGCGTGCAAACCCGCGACCTTCAGGAACTCGTGCAGGTCGTTAGTCTTCGCGGTCGCATCGTGACAGAGGTTCTGTATCGCTCATCGGCGGCCAAAGCTTGGCTGCGCAACCACCCGGTGTGGTTCACGCAAGTTCAGAAGGCCCGCCGATGGCTTCGTAGACACGCCATCTGAAGCGGTGGTACGCCCTCGTTTCATAATGGGCTGAGCAGCTTGGCTTTTGGGCGAGTGGCAATAGCGACCGTCTCGCTTGGCCAAGCTTCACAACAGTCATGGTATTGTCGCGCCATTGTGCGCCTCACGCCGACTGTAGCCGTTTCTGGCGCATTGCTCCCCGACCGCGCCTGCGGAGGCGAGCCCCTTAGGCATGGCAACCACCATCACCGATCGAGATCGTCGTGCCCGAAGAGCGGCTGAAAGGCTGCGCCCTCTAGCCCCAGTGATGGATCATCGAACGTACCTTCGGTTGGATCAACCACAGCCGTTGGCTGGCTCGCGATCACGAGGCGATGCCGGTGCCGCCGGCCTTGTCCACGGACGCGGGGTGGGTGGCGGGCGCGTTCACAAGCCACGGGGTTTCCGATAGAGCTTCCGACCGCGCCTGCGCGGAGCCGTGTGTCTGCGGCCGCGCCCGGGTCGAGGCCACGCCTCGTTGATTTGAAGCCCCACAGGATGCAACCCCCGCGCATGACGGTTCGCACGTGACCACGCTTGAAGACCCCGCCCCCCGGCGCGCTCGCCTCGTCCTTGCCTCGGCCTCGCCGCGGCGCCTTGCCCTGCTACAGCAGGCGGGCATCGAGCCCGATGCGCTCCTGCCCGCCGATATCGACGAGGCGCCGCACAAGTCCGAGACGCCGCGCGAACTCGCCCGTCGCTTGGCCCGCGAAAAGCTCGCCGTGGCAGCGTCGGCGGCGCGGCGGCGCGACGACATGCGCGAGGCCTACCTGATCGCCGCCGATACGGTGGTGGCGGTGGGGCGCCGGGTGCTGCCGAAGGCGGAGCTGCCTGACGAGGCGGCCGATTGCCTGCGCCTGCTCTCGGGGCGCCAGCACCGGGTCTACACGGCGGTCTGCGTGCTCTCGCCCAAGGACGCGCGCCGCGAGCGCGTGGTCGAGACCCGGGTCCGCTTCAAGCGCCTCTCGTCGCGCGAGATCGAGGCCTACCTTGCCTCGGACGAATGGCGCGGCAAGGCCGGCGGCTACGCCATCCAGGGCCTCGCTGCGGCCTTCGTGGTCAAACTCGTGGGTTCGCACAGCGCGGTGGTCGGCTTGCCGCTGTACGAGACCTTGAGCCTCCTCGAAGGCGAAGGGTTTCCCGTCCGCCAAGCCTGGGGAGGCCCCTTGTGAGCGCGTCTGATCCGTCCCCTCTCCGCGGCCGGCCGGCCAAGGCCGAGCCCTGCCCGATCTGTCGCAAGCCAGCCGATCCGGCCCTGACGCCCTTCTGCTCGACGCGCTGCGCCGACATCGATCTCGGACGCTGGCTCACCGACCGCTACGCTATCCCCACCGCCGACGACGAAGACGAGGACGCCGAGGGCACGGGATCGCCGAAACGCGACCTGGATTGAGGCCTCCAGCCCGTCCCCACAATCTCTCGCGAACAAGGCTGGACAGGCCGCAATCCACCCCCTATACCCCCGCTCCAGCCGGTGCCGCTCTCGCGAACCGGCGAAGGCCCAGGTAGCTCAGTTGGTAGAGCATGCGACTGAAAATCGCAGTGTCGGCGGTTCGATTCCGTCCCTGGGCACCATCCACCTCCTAAGTGGCTGAAGCGCAAAGAAG
>NZ_JAQGKL010000097.1 GCF_028290105.1 Methylobacterium sp. | reverse complement strand
GGCGCTATGCCGAACTGTTCGAACTGCAGGCCGCCGGCTACCGCTAGGGGCGCCGGGATCGCGCTCTTCGCGGCGGATTCCGCATACGGCGGCGCGTCAGCCTTCGCCCCGCCGCGCGGCCTCGATCGTGGCGACATCGATCCGGCTCATCGTCATCATCGCGGCGAAGACCCGCTTGGCGACCGCCCTGTCCGGGTCGAGGACCCCCTCCATCAACTGGCGGGGCGTGATCTGCCAGGAATAGCCCCAGCGGTCCCTGCACCAGCCGCAGGCGTCCTCCGTGCCGCCGTTGCCCACGATGGCGTCCCAGTAGCGGTCGGTCTCGGCCTGGTCCTGCGTCTCCACCACGAACGACACGGCCTGGTTCGGCACGTCGCCCGGACCGCCGTTGAGACCCATGAAGGGCCGGCCCAGCAGGGTGAATTCCACCATCAATTCCACCCCTTCCGCGCCCGCGGGGAAGTCACCCGGCGCCGTCATCGCCGCGCCGACATGGCTGTCGGGAAAGACGCTCGCGTAGAACTCGGCCGCCACGCGCGCCTCGCCATGGTCGAACCACAGGCAGTTGCTGAGCTTGCCGGCCATCGTTCGTCTCCCTGAGGTTGGCGTGTGCCGGATCGGCCGGTCACGCCGTGACGAGCATACCTTGGGTCCACTCACCATCCATCACGGACACCCCAGGCGAAACCCGAACCTCGCATTCCTGCCGCGATCTCCGAAAAACACCCTACCGCGCGGCCACCGGCCGGACCGACCACGTGCCCCAGTAGACCGGACGGCCGAACACGCTGGATGGCCCTGTGCCGGCCTGTCCGGGCGCGAGGCGGTCGAGCCAGGTCAGGAAGCCGGCCTTGGTGCGGTAGGTCGTCGGTGTGGCGAGGTTGCCGTAGCGGTCGGTCATCCAGAAGTGCTGGCTGCGCCCGAAGCGGCCGGTGCCGTCGCCGCCCGAGCGCAGGCCGAGATACGCGGTGGAGCGCATGATCGCCTGCGGCTCGGAAAACCAGGTCAGCCCGGCGAGCGACCCGGGGGCGAGGTCGGCGGTGTACTGCACGCAGATGTCGGAGACCGGGCCGTCCATGGTGTTGGCGGGGCGGTTGCAGCGATAGGCCACCACCCAGCGGTCCATCTCCTTGGCCTTGGCCACCCGGATCAGGCTCTGGCCCGGGAGCGGCTGCGCGATGGTGCGGGGCGCGGACCAGACCCGGTCGGCGGTGAGGTCACGGCTGGTGCGCAGGTAGAGGCCGAGGCGCCGGGTCGCGGGGGGCTCGCCGCAATCGGAGGGCAGCACGTCGGTGTAGAAGTAGTGGTAGGTTTCATCGACCACGCTGATCGCGCCGACGAGGTCGGTCCGGTCGAAGCCCTGGCCGGGACAGTTTCCGAGGATCGGCGCGCCGGTCTCGTCCAGCACCGCGCCGGGGTTCGGATCGCGGCTCGCCCGCGCGCGGCCGCGGCCCTTCGGGGCGGCCGCGCCATAGGGCGTCCAGGCCGTGCCCTCGTCCGTGTGCTCCCGCAGGTCGAAGCGGGTGAAATCGAGGGTGCGGGCCTGGAGCAGCGCGTGGCGGTTGCCGGTCTCGGTGGGCACGGCGGCCAGGAAGAACACGTAGCTGTAGGCGTCGCCCGCCCAGTCGCGGCCCGCCACCGTCATGGGGTGGCGGGCGGCGATGCCCTCGCTCGCGGGCTCGGCGACGGGCACAGCCTCCCCGCGACGGCGATTTGCGCGCGTTCGGCCCGTCTCCCGCGAGGCTGCCACCGCGCGGGTCATCTCCCACAGGCGCCCCTGGGCCGGCGGCATCGAGGTCGCGAGCTGCTCGGGCATGGCGCCAGCCCGTACCGACCCTCCGTCGAGGGGATCGGTGGCGCGGCGCGGCGCACAGGCCTCGCTCCCGCGCTTGCCCTTGGCATCGAGCGGCGTCTCGGCCTGATAGACGGCCTGGAGCGGACCGGTGCCGGGCGTCGTGCGCAGGATCTGCACGCCGCTCGCAGCCTCGCAGGCGCGCGGCGCAGCGAACACCCCCTCGGCCTCGTTGCCCCGGCAGATCTCCAGGGTGCCGCCGCCGGTGACGTAGCAACTGGTGTCGGTGGTCTGCGCCCCGGCGCCGCCCGGGGTCAGGACCAAGACGGTCGCGAAAGCGGCTGCGGACGCGCGCAGGGGCGGGGCGATGAGGAGGGGACGCTGATGTTTCACGGCTCAGAGGGGTAGCGCGCCCGGGCCGTTCGGCAAGGCTCGGCGGGGGCGTCCTCCACACCGTGCAGGATCACATTTGCGGTGCCGAGGTCCGGCTCAAGGCGCCGCGCGGCTTTCCGTCCCGCACCATTCGGCGATGAACAGCGCCATCGCCGTGGTGATGCGCAGGACCGACGACAGGCTCACGCGCTCGTCGAAGCCGTGAATGTTCCGGCTGACCGGCCCGTAGCAGAGGGCCGGAACCCGGTCGTAGAGGGCATGGACGCGGGTATCGAGATAGCTCGGTGACATGAAGCTCCGCAGGGCCTCGCCCGTGGCGGCGTGATGCGCGCGGCCCAGCACCGCCTCGGCCTCGGAGCCCTCGGCCAGCACGTAGCCCTCGGCGAAGAAGCCATCGAACGCCACGCGGGGCGGGGTGTTCGACAGGAAGGGGTCGTTGCGCGCGAACTCGGCCACGGTCAGTTCCACGGCGCGGGCGGCGTCCTTCGCGCGGACACCCGGATAGAGCGCGATGCGGCACGCGATCCGACACCAGGCCGGCACGGAGGAAGCCCAGTCGCCGCCCTCGATCCGGCCGACATTGAGGTTGATGGCGTCGGGCTCGGCGGCGAAATGCGGGTGCGCCGCCTTCTCTGCGTTCCAGCGCGCTTCCAGGGCGCGCAGGGCACCGATGACCCGGTAGGTCGCGTCGATGGCGTTGGCCCCCGCGCCGATCTCGCGGACATGGACGGGCCGGCCGCGTACCTCCACGGTAAACCAGAGCACGCCGACATTGGCGCGCACCAGCTTCTCGTCCTGGGGCTCGGGGATCAGCACGGCGTCGGCGCGGTAGCCGCGCAGATGGGTCATCAGGGCGCCGTTACCGGTGGATTCCTCCTCGACCACGGATTGCAGAGTAACGGTGGCGGCCGGCTGCAGGCCGATG
>NZ_JAQGKL010000089.1 GCF_028290105.1 Methylobacterium sp. | reverse complement strand
CACGCGAACCGCTACAATGTCTGCGATGGGGTACATGAACGCCCTGGATCAGCACAGTTCCGGTCGGAGGATCGAAACGTCCATGAAAAAAGACACCGAGAGTCCCAACCGTCGCTTAACGTCTGTTTCCGGAATCGTCGATGGCCCGTCCGCTCCCGGCTATTTCGTCGATTTGACCTGACAGGTGGCGCAGAAGAACGTCGATCGCCCGGATTGTACGATCCGCTCGATCGTACCCGTGCATCCTTTCGCTCCGCAGGCATGCCCGACCCGGTCGTAGACCCGAAAGGCATGCTGGAAGGCGCCGGCGCCGCCATCCGTATGTACGTAGTCCCGCAGGGTCGAGCCGCCGGCGGCGACGGCCTCGGTGAGTACCTCCACGATCACTTTGGTCAGGCGCTTGGCCTGGCGCGTCGGCGTTCCGTCCGGCTTGGCGAGGCTGCCCGCCGGCGCCTGCGGGTGCAGGCCGGCCCGGTGCAGGGCCTCGCAGACGTAGATGTTGCCCAGACCCGCGATCAGGCGCTGGTCGAGGAGCGCCGCCTTCAGCGGCGTGATCCGACCCCGGAACAGGCGCGCGACCGCCTGCGGCGTCAGGGCGTCGCTCAACGGCTCGATGCCCATGCCGGCGAAGTGCCGGCTCGCGCCGAGGTCCTCGGTGGCGACGAGATCCATGAAGCCGAAGCGGCGCACGTCGTTGTAGGTCACGGTCGACCCGTTCGACATCGCCAGGACCACGTGGTCGTGCTTGGCGTTGCCCAGTGCCCCGTCCAGATAGAAATCCCCGGGCGACAGATTGCGTCCATCTGGCAGAGCCACGTCGAAGCGTCCGCTCATCCCGAGATGCATGATGAGGGATTCTCGCGAATCGAGCCCCGCGACGAGGTACTTCGCCCGCCGCGCGAGCTCCGTCACGGTACGGCCTTCCAGCCGCTCGGCGAAGCGTTCGGGGAACGCAAACCGGAGGTTGGGACGCCGCAGGATGACCCGGCTGAAGCGCGCCCCGACCAGGGCCGGCGCGAGGCCGAGGCGGACGGTCTCGACTTCGGGAAGTTCGGGCATGGCTTCGACGAGGTTCCGCTGCGGCGCTGCCGCGATGATTGGGACCGCCGATCGCGGCGGGCGGCACATCGCCGGGATGGCACATCGTGGCGCAAGGCAGATAGCGATCTCGGCGACGTTTCGCTATGAGCGTGCGCGAGAGGATGGTCCATGAGTTCGGTGAACAAGAGTTCGGTGACGCAGGCGGATGGACGATCCGCGAGCGCGGCGGAGACGCATTTCGGATTCGAGAGCGTGCCGCTCGACCAGAAGCAGGCGCGCGTCGACGACGTGTTCCGCTCGGTCGCCAAGCGCTACGACCTCATGAACGACCTGATGTCCGGGGGCCTGCACCGGGCCTGGAAGTCGCACCTGATCTCGATGCTCCGCCCGCCGCGCAACCGGCCCTTCCGCCACCTCGACGTCGCGGGCGGCACCGCCGACATCGCCTTCCGCGCCCTGGAGGCGGGCGGCCCGGAGACGCACGCGACCGTCCTCGACATCAACGAGGCGATGCTGCGAGTCGGCGCCGAGCGCGCGGGCGGCCGCTTCACGGGACGGATCGACTTCGTCACCGCCAATGCCGAGGCGCTACCGCTGCCCCCGGGGCATTTCGACGCCTACACCATCGCGTTCGGCATCCGGAACGTGCCGCGCATCGACGCGGCGTTGGCCGAGGCGCACCGGGTGCTCAAGCCCGGCGGGCGCTTTCTCTGCCTCGAGTTCTCGAAGGTCGACCTGCCGGTGCTCGACCGGATCTACGACGCCTACTCGTTCCATGTGATCCCGCGCCTCGGCGCCCGGGTGGCGGGTGACGCGGATTCCTACCGCTACCTCGTGGAGTCGATCCGCAAGTTCCCCTCCCCCGGGCGCTTTGCCGGGATGATCGAGGCGGCGGGCTTTCGCCATGTCAGCCACCGTCCGCTCACCGGCGGTATCGTGGCGATCCATTCGGGCTGGAAGGTCTCGTGACGGTCGGGACCGCCTGATGCTCGGGGGCCTCTTCCACCTGTTTCGCGGCGCCTATGTGGGGTTCGTGCTCGCACGCGAGGGCGCGCTGTCCTTCGTCGATCCCGGCGAATTGCCGCCGCACCTGCGCCTCGCCCTGCGCCTCGGCCGGATGCTGGAGCGATCGGGCCTCGGCAGCGGAGCCGGGCCGCTCCAGCGCGCCTTGACCCGCCTGGGGCCGAGCTACGTCAAGTTCGGCCAGTTCCTCGCCACCCGGCCCGACATCGTCGGGATGGACGCGGCCCGCGATCTCGAGACCCTGCAGGACCGGGTGCCGCCCTTCCCGCAGAGCATCGCGATCCGGGTCGTGGAGGCGGCGCTGGGCAAGCCGGTGGCGCAGCTCTTCGTCTCGTTCAGCGAGCCGATCGCGGCGGCCTCCATCGCCCAGGTCCACAAGGCCCACATCCTCGACGCCGACGGCACCGAGCGCGTGCTCGCGATCAAGATCATGCGCCCGGGCGTGCGCGAGCGCTTCCAGCGCGACCTCCAGGTCATGCGCTTCATGGCCCGCGTGGTGCACGCGCTTTCGCCGAAGGCCGAGCGCCTGCGCCCCCGCGAGGTGGTGGAAATCCTCGCCCGCTCGGTGATGATGGAGATGGACTTCCGGCTCGAAGCGGCCGCGATGTCCGAACTCGCCCAGAACACCCGGGACGATGCCGACTTCCGCGTACCCCGGCCCGACTGGGAGCTCACCGCCCGCGACGTGCTGGCGAGCGAGTGGATCGAGGGCATCCGCCTCAACGACCGCGCCGCGATCGTGGCTGCCGGTCACGACGCCAAGGCACTCGGGCGGTCGGTGATCCAGTCCTTCCTGCGCCACGCCATTCGGGACGGCTTCTTCCACGCCGATATGCATCCCGGAAACCTGTTCGTCGATCCGACCGGCACCCTCGTGGCGGTGGATTTCGGCATCATGGGCCGGCTCGGGCACCGGGAGCGGCGCTTCCTCGCCGAGATCCTGCTCGGCTTCATCCTGCGCGACTACAAGCGGGTGGCGCAGGTGCATTTCGAGGCCGGCTACGTGCCGGCCCACCACTCGGTGGAGGATTTCGCGCAGGCCATCCGGGCGATCGGCGAGCCGATCCACCAGCGCAAGGCCGACGAGATCTCGATGGCCAAGGTGCTCACCCTGCTCTTCGACATCACCGCCCTGTTCGACATGAGCACCCGCACCGAACTGGTGATGCTCCAGAAGACCATGGTGGTGGTGGAGGGCGTCGCCCGCTCCCTCGACCCGCA
>NZ_JAQGKL010000083.1 GCF_028290105.1 Methylobacterium sp. | reverse complement strand
GCTTTCCTCCCGAGGGTTCGGACCATGACGCGCTCCCTCCAGAACCGACGCATCCTCCTCGTCATCGGCGGAGGCATCGCCGCCTACAAGGCGCTGGACCTGATCCGGCGCCTGCGCGAGCGCGGGGCGCAGGTGCGTCCGCTCCTGACAAGGGGTGCGCAGGAATTCGTGACGCCGCTGGCGGCGGCGGCGCTGGCCGGGGAGCGCGCCCATACCGACCTGTTCGACCGCGCGGAGGAGGCCGATATCGGCCACATCAAGCTCGCCCGCGACGCCGATGCCATCGTGGTGGCGCCCGCCACCGCCAGCCTGATGGCCCGGATGGCCACGGGTGATTCCTCGGATCTCGCCGCCACGGTGCTCCTCGCCACCACACTGCCGATCCTGATCGCCCCCGCCATGAACGTTCGCATGTGGCAGCACCCGGCGACGCAGCGGAACCTCGCGACCCTGCGCGGCGATGGCATCCGCGTGGTCGGCCCCAACGACGGCGCCATGGCGGAAGCGGAGTACGGTCCGGGCCGCCTCGCCGAGCCGGTGGAGATCGCCGACGCCGTCGAGGCGATGCTCGCAGACGTGCGGCCGGCCCCGGGGTTCGGGTTCCTCGCCGGACGTGCATCGGGGAATGGTGCCAAAGCCGGGCCGCTCGCCGGCCGGCGCGTGCTGGTGACCTCCGGCCCGACGCACGAGCCGATCGACCCCGTGCGCTACCTCGCCAACCGGTCCTCCGGGCGCCAGGGCCACGCCATCGCCGCCGCCGCCGCCGCGGCCGGTGCGGAGGTGACGTTGGTTTCCGGCCCGGTCTCGATCCCGAGCCCGGCCGACGTGCGCCTCGTCCCTGTCGAGACCGCCCGCGAGATGCTGGCGGCGGTGGAGGCCGCACTTCCGGCCGACCTCGCGATCTTCGCCGCCGCCGTGGGCGACTGGCGCCCCGCCGAGTCCCACGAATCGAAGCTCAAGAAGGACGGGTCGGCGCCCGCTCCCCTCGCCCTCGTGGAGAATCCCGACATCCTGGCCACCATCGCGCGGCGTGCCGAGGGCCGACCGCGCCTCGTGGTCGGGTTCGCGGCCGAGACGGAGACGGTGCTGGATCACGCCCGCGCCAAGATCGCCCGGAAGGGCTGCGATCTCATCGTAGCGAACGACGTCTCGGCGGCGGGCGGGGTCATGGGCGGGAGCGCCAACACCGTGCACCTCGTCGGACGCGACGGCACCGTGGAGACCTGGCCCACCCTCGACAAGGAGGAGGTTGGACGCCGCCTGATCGCGCGCTTCGCGGAGCTTCTCGACACGCCCTCCACAGGCCCGTGAAAAAGGCGGCGGACCCCACGCGGCCCTCAAGCGTTAAGGCTTGACTAACCTCCACGCTCCCATCATGTCGGCGTCGCTCGCACCCGCAGCACCGATGCATGCGCGTGTGGCTCCACAGGAACTACCGAACCCAATGCCCAGCGACAGTAGTCGATGGACCGCGCCGCCGATGGCCCCCCGCGTGACCCGCGCCTGATCGCTTGATCGGGCTCGCCCGCGATCGGCCCCGATGGCCGGTCGAACGAGGTGAGCCGATGACCTTCTCGAATGCCTTTGCCTTTTCGGGCGTCCTGCCGCGCCTGCGCGGTGCCGTAGCGCCGGTCCGGACCCTGAGCTTTCATCCTGCCGACGGCTCGAAGCTCGTCCGCATCAAGACGCGCCGCCGCAAGGCCAGGCGCCCGGCTTCGGGCGACGCCAACGTTGCGCTGATCATGGTCGTGATGATGAGCCTGGTCTTCGGACCCGTGATCGGCATGCACCTGATCGCCGCGTTCGCGCCCGCCACGACCTCGCAGGAGGTCGTGGCCCGGACGAGCGGCGCGGCATTGCCGCCGGGCTGACCCGGCGGGCGCCGGTCGCCCGCGATCAGCCGCGCGCAGCCTCCAGGTCCGCAGAGAGGGCGGCCTCGGCCGCCAAGATCTTCTGGACGGCGGGGCGGCTTCGCACCCGCGCCAGATACGCCATGATGGCGGGCTCTTCCGGAACCAGCTTGAAGCTCGTGGTCCAGCCCAGGGCCGACCCCCAGAGCACGTCGGCGGCCGAATAGCGCTCGCCGAGCAGGTAGGGGCCGGGCGTCAGCGCCTTCACCAGCGTTCCGAGCACCGAATCGAAGTCGCCGTAGGGGGACATCGCCCGTGGACCCGGCTCGCGCTGAAGCGCGCGGTCGACCACCGCCGGCTCGAAGCTCGACCCGTAGAACACCATCCAGCGCAGATAGGGCCCGCGCAGAGGGTCGCCGATCGGAGGCGCCAACCCGGCCGCCGGGAACAGGTCCGCCAAGTAGAGGTAGATCGCCGCCTGCTCGGTGACGAGCGCCTCGCCGTGGCGCAGGGCCGGCACCTTGCCCAGCGGATTGAGCGCCAGATAGGCGGGGTCTCGGGTCTTGCCCGCCTTGAGGTCGACGACGTCGAGTGTGTGGGGGGCGCCCAACTCCTCGAGCAGGATGCGCACGCCCGACGACCGGGTCTGGGGGGCGTGGTAGAGGGTGAAGTCGGCGTCCAAGGGGCTGGCCTCTCGCGAAGGGGGCGGCACACGGTTTTCGTCCCGCCCGGTTCCGTCAATCCCGGCGCTCCCGCCGCGCGGCGACCGCTTGCGCCAGCAGGCACAGGATCTCGAAGGCGAGCGTCGCCCCCGCGAGCGCCGTGATCCCCGACGGATCGAGGGGCGGCGCGACCTCTACGACATCCGCGCCGACGAGGTCGAGCCCATGCAGGCCCCGCACGATCTGGAGGGCTTCGCGGGCGGTGAAGCCGCCCATCTCCGGGGTGCCCGTCCCGGGCGCGTATGCGGGATCGAGGGCATCGATGTCGAAGCTGAGATAGGTGCGCGCAGCGCCGACGATCGCCCGGGCCTCGGCCAGGACGTCCGGTAGGCCACGGGCGAGCACCGCTTCCATGGGTACGATGCGCACGCCCTGCCCCATCGCCCAATCCAGTTCGTCCGCCGAATCGGTGCTGCCGCGCAGGCCGATCTGGATCATGCGCCTGGGATCGAGGACGCCATCCTCGATCGCCCGGCGAAACGGGGTGCCGTGGGTCAGGAACGTGCCGCCGTACTGGCTGTCGTCCGTGTCGCTGTGGGCGTCGATGTGGAGGAGGCCCACGGGCTCGAACCGGCCCAGTGCGCGCAGCACCGGATAGGTCACGAAGTGATCGCCGCCGATCGACAGCGGCACCAACCCGGCCTCAGCGAGCGGCCGGTAGAACGCCTCGATGGCGCGCGCGGTCGCGGCGACGTCGATGGGGTTGACCGGCACGTCCCCGAGATCGGCGCAGGCCGCGAGATCGTAGGGTGCGATACCTGTGGCGGCGTTTCGGGTGCGCGTGCCGGTGGAGGCTTCGCGCACGCCCCTCGGCCCGAGCCGGGCGCCGGGGCGGTTCGTGGTGGCGCCGTCGAAGGGTATGCCGATCAGGCCGATGTCGATCTCGCCCAAGGCGTCGGCGGGGTCGAGCACCGGCAGGCGCATGAAGCTCGCGACGCCCGAGAAGCGCGGCGTCTCCATGCCGGAGAGCGGCCGATGGCGAGCGATTCGGGCGCTGTCCGCGTCTCGGGGCATGAAAGTTTTTCCTCATCGGACGACCTTGCGGCATCGGCATTCGCGCGACTTCCGCCGGGCAGCGGCACGACACCACGATGACGTTCCGTTGACGGACCGGCAACGCATGTCTATAGAGCGCAGATCGCCGACGGGCGCGCTCAAACGCGATCGTCGGCTTCGCCATTGCCCGAACAACCTGCACGCGATCAAGCGACACTCAAGCCTGCGGGCCCGTCGCGATCGCCTCAAACGTGACGAGGATGCCCCATGGCCAACACCGTGTCGGCCAAGAAAATGACCCGCAAGATTGCGAAGCGCACCGCGGTCAACCGCTCGCGTCGCAGCCGCATGCGCACCTTCGTCCGCAAGGTCGAGGAGGCCATCGCCGCCGGTGATCAGTCGAACGCGCTGACCGCCCTCCGCGTTGCCGAGCCCGAGATCATGCGGGCTGCCCAGCACGGCATCGTGCACAAGAACAACGCGTCCCGGAAGGTTTCGCGCCTCGCCGCGCGGGTCAAGGCACTCGCCGCCTGAGCCCATCCTCCAGGATGTTCTGATCAAGCCCGGCAGCAATGCCGGGCTTTTTCGTTTTTGGCATCCGGCCCTGGGTGGCGCCGCCGCTAAGTCGGCGCGCTGGACGTCGATCGCGAGTGCTCGCGTCGCCGGGATCGCGCCGCCGCGATGATAAAGCGAGCTCGCGGGAGGGCCGATCCTCCGAAGGCCGTCGCGCTCCTGCGTGCAAGCATCCAAGTCCTGTGCGCCGTGGCCGGGTTATCCCGAGGCCACAGGTCGCCTACCGATGACGGTATCGCGATCCGCGTCCGTGTCCGTGATTCGCGACGCCCGACATCCGCTCTCGACCCGGGCTGGTTTGGTCAAGAAGCATTAACTTTGATCCCAATCTGTTTTGTTGCGACACGTTTGGCCCGAGTGTAGCTTAACGATGTTGCATGATGACCCAACAAATCCGATGGATCTGCGCGTCGCGGCCGAATCATGCACAAGGTGGGACCGGCAGTTCGACTCACGCGGCGAACTCCCCGTCGGAATTGCCGCAATTTTTGCTGTCCCCGTAAGTCCCGTTGTTAGGAGAACCGTAGCTTATTGTTGATAGGCTTGTTTCATCGGCAAAGACCGGTCCGGAGGTCTTGACTCTGGGTAGCGAATCTGGGTCTCGCGAATGCCTCGCGGGACGCGACGTCAGTCAAGTGTGCGTACGTTCCGCTGGCGGCCCTCCGCCCTCGGCACGAGGAGAGCGATGATGCATGTCGACGGTAGCGTGTCCGGCAACGCCGAGACGGGCATGAGCGGCGTGAGCGGTCCCGATACGGTGGCCGCCTGGGCTCGGGTGAAGCGCCGCCTGCGGGCGGAGCTGGGCGAAGACGTGTTCGCGAGCTGGTTCGCCCGGCTCGAACTCGTCGATGTCGTCGACGGCACGGCCCGCCTCACGGTGCCGACCCGGTTCCTGAAGAGCTGGATCGAGTCGCATTATCTCGACCGCGTCCTGAACACCTTCCGCAGCGAGGTCGAGGCGGTCTCGCGCCTCGACGTGTCCGTGCGTGGCGCCTCCGCTGCCGCCCGTCCCGTCCCCAGCGTTCCCAAGACCAGCAGCAGCGCCGCCAGCCCCCTGGCCCGCCTGCAGGCCGTCGGCGCCTCGATGCCGTCCCACGGCTCCATGAGCAGCGCCTCAGACGCGGAGCCCGCCACGGGCTCCCGCAGAGAGGGCGGCGGCGACCTTAACGGGGCGCCGCTCGACAACCGCCTGACCTTCGCGAGCTTCGTCGTGGGCCGCTCGAACGCGCTGGCGCATGCCGCCGGCGAGCGCGTCGCGCGCCATGACGGCCAGGGCGCGCTCTACAACCCGCTCTACATCCATGCGGGCGTCGGCCTCGGCAAGACCCACTTGCTCCACGGCATCGGCCATGCCGCCCGTGATTCCGGCCGCCGGGTGATCTACCTCACCGCCGACCGCTTCATGTACGGCTTCGTCAACGCCCTGAAGACGCAGAACGCGCTGGCCTTCAAGGAGCGCCTGCGCGCCATCGACCTGCTCATCCTCGACGACGTCCAGTTCATCCAGGGCAAATCGATCCAGGCCGAGTTCGGCCACACCCTCAACGCGCTGATCGATGCCGGCCGGCAGGTCGTGGTCGCCTCGGACCGTCCGCCGACCGAACTGGAGGCCCTGGAGGAGCGCGTGCGCTCGCGTCTCGCAGGCGGTCTCGTGGTCGAGATCGGCACCCTCGACGAGCAGTTGCGCACCTCGATCCTCTCGGCGCGCCTCGCCGCCGTGCAGGTCTCGCACCCGAACTTCGAGGTCTCGCCCACGGTCGCCACCTACGTCGCCCGGGCGATCACCGCCAACGGCCGCGACCTCGAGGGCGCCGTGAACCGGTTGCTCGCGCATGCCACCCTCACGGGGACCGCCGTGACGATGGAGACCGCCGAGACCGCGATCCGCGACCTCGTGAAGAACCGCGAGCCCAAGCGCATCAAGATCGAGGACATCCAGAAGCTGGTGGCCTCGCGCTACAACGTCTCGCGCTCCGACATCCTGTCCGAGCGCCGCACCGCCGCCGTGGTCAAGCCGCGCCAGATCGCCATGTACCTGTCGAAGGTGCTGACGCTGCGCTCCCTGCCCGAGATCGGCCGCCGCTTCGGCGGGCGCGACCACACCACGGTGCTCCACGCGGTGCGCAAGATCGACAAGCTGATCGGCGAGGACAACGTGCTGAACGACGAGGTCGAACTCCTGAAGCGCATGCTGCAGGATTGAGATCGCTGGGGTGCCGCCTGTCCGCGCGGCGCCCCGAATCATCTGCGGGATAGCCGGCCTCTCGCACTTGCGTTCGCCCGGAGGCTTCGCCAAGTTCAGCGGCCACGGTGCCTGGGCGCACGCGGGGCGTCGAGCGCGACAGCGCGCCCGTTCCCGCGACGCCGGACGAGAGACCACGAGTTCAGACCATGAGAGTCACTGTCGAGCGTGCGGCCCTCCTTCGGTCGCTCGGCCACGTGCACCGCGTGGTGGAGCGCCGCAACACGATCCCGATTCTGTCCAACGTGCTCCTGCGGTGCAACGACGGGGGATTGGAGCTGCGGGCGACCGACCTCGACATCGAGGTGACGGAGACGATCGCCGCCGACGTGGTGGATGCCGGGGCCACCACGGTCCCCGCCCACGTGATCTACGACATCGTGCGCAAGCTTCCCGACGGGGCTCAGGTCTCCCTGGAGACCAGCGGCGAGACCGGTCAGATGACGATCCGCTCCGGCCGCTCGCGCTTCTCGCTGGGCGCTCTGCCCGAGGGTGATTTCCCCGACCTCGCGGCCGGCGAGTTGCCGACCCGCTTCGTCATCGCGGCCTCGGATCTCAAGCGCCTCATCGAGAAGACGCAGTTCGCGATCTCGACGGAGGAGACGCGCTACTACCTGAACGGCATCTACCTGCACACGATCGAGTCCGAGGGGGCCCTGCGCATGCGCGCCGTGGCCACCGACGGGCATCGCCTCGCCCGCGTCGAACTCGATGCGCCCGAGGGCAGCCGCGACATGCCGGGCATCATCGTGCCCCGCAAGGCGGTGGCCGAGATCATCAAGCTCGTGGAGGATGGCGGCAAGAGCGTCGAGATCGACCTCTCCTCGGCCAAGATCCGCTTCAAGTTCGCCAGCGGCGTCGTGCTGATCTCGAAGCTGATCGACGGTACATTCCCCGATTACCAGCGGGTGATCCCCTCCGGAAACGACAAGTTCCTCACGGTCGAGCGCGATGTCTTCGCCAGGGCCGTCGACCGGGTCTCGACGATCTCGTCGGAGCGGGGCCGGGCCGTCAAGCTCGCCGTGCAGGAAGGGCGCCTCGCGCTCTCGGTGAACAACCCGGATTCCGGCAGCGCCACCGAGGAACTCGACGTCGACTACGACGCCGCCGCTTTGGATATCGGCTTCAACGCCCGCTACCTGCTCGACATCACGAGCCAGCTCGAGGGCGACACCGCCCTGTTCAAGCTCGCGGATCCGGGTTCGCCGACCCTGATTCAGGATCGTGAGGGCGCGGCCGCGCTCTACGTGCTGATGCCGATGCGGGTGTGATCGGGATCTGGTCCCGATCATCACGCCAAACACGGGTTCGACGATTTCCGCGAGCGGAGGCGTGCGCCTCACCCGCCTGATCTGCCGCGATTTTCGCAATCACGCCGATCTCGACCTCGGCGTGGAGAGCCGCTTCGTGGCTCTCGTCGGCGAGAACGGCGCCGGAAAGACCAACCTGCTCGAAGCCATCTCCCTGTTCTCGCCCGGGCGTGGCTTACGGCGCGCCGATCTCGGCGGGATGGCCCGCGCCGGGGGGCCGGGTGGTTTCGCGGTCTCGATGGCGCTGGCGAACGGCGAGGACGAGCACCGGATCGGGACCGGCTACGAGCCGCCGGGATACGACGGAAAGGCATCGCGCCTCTGCCGCATCGACGGGGCGACGGCGTCCTCGCCGGTCGCCTTCTCGGAATTTCTGCGGGTCGTCTGGCTGACACCGGACCTTGACGGCTTGTTCCGGGGACCGGCGGGGGACCGGCGCCGCTTCCTCGACCGACTCGTGCTCGCGGTCGACGCCAGCCACGGGGCGCGGGTGAATGCGCTGGAGCGCGCCTTGCGCTCGCGCAACCGGTTGCTGGAGGAACGCCCCAATGACGGGCAGTGGCTCGATGCGATCGAGCGGGAGGTCGCCGAACTCGGCGTTTCCGTGGCGCTGGCACGGCGCGAGACCACCGAGCGCCTCGACCGGCTGATCGCCGAGGGGCGCGACGACGCCCAGCCCTTCCCCTGGGCCGCCCTTCGCCTAGAAGGCGATCTCGACGATCTCGTGGCCGTCTGGCCGGCGCTGGAGGCCGAGGACCGCTTCCGTATGGCTCTGCGTCAGGGGCGCGCCCGCGACCGGGCGGCGGGCCGTACGCTCAGCGGGCCCCAGACCAGCGACCTCGTGGTGCGCCACGGCCCGAAGGACGTGCCCGCCGCCACGGCCTCCACCGGGGAGCAGAAGGCGCTCCTGATCGGCCTCGTGCTGGCCCATGCCCAGTTGGTCCAGGCCATGTGCGGGATCGCGCCGGTGATCCTCCTCGACGAGGTCGCGGCCCATCTCGACCCGCGCCGACGCGCCGGTTTGTTCGACGCCCTCGAAACGCTCTCTGGGCAGGTTTGGATGACGGGGGCGGACCCCGCCTTGTTCGCCGAGCTCGAAGGGCGGGCGGACAGGGTGCGGATCGTCGACGGACGCGTCGCGCCTGCGTGATCGCGCGCGATCAGGAGACATTCGCGCGCGGGCCGACGCGATATCGTTCTGTGAGAAGTTTTTGACGACGAACAGCGGAGGGACATCGTTCGGGCGGGCGCAGACGTATGAAAAACAATCGCCGGGATTGCGTTGCGCCGGATGGCCCCGGCCTTTGCCA
>NZ_JAQGKL010000074.1 GCF_028290105.1 Methylobacterium sp. | reverse complement strand
AGCCAGGCCGCGTTCTTGGCCGTGCCGTCGAAGGTCGCGCTGGTCTTGAACAGCTCGTACTTGCCCTGCAGCGCGTAGGGCTTGCTGCGCTCCAACAGCTCGGCGACCGTGGCCTTGTCCATCGGCCGATACGTCTTCACCGCCTCGAGGGCTTGGTCGAGGTCGCGCTGGCTCTCGATGCCGGTGATCACCACGGTGGTCGGCAGGTTGAGCGAGAAGTGCAGGTATTCGAGCGGCTTGATCGGCGCGTCGCTCTTCAGGATGACGCCGTCGCCGAAGGTCTTCATGCCGAGCGCCGCGATGCCGTGCTGCACGAGGTAGGGCAGCACGAGGTGGCCGAACGAGCGGAAATGCGCGTCCATGACGTTCAATGGCATCTGCACGGAATCGAAGTGGAAGCCGCGCTCGGCGGCGACTTCGAGCATCTGCAGGTGGATGCGCGGGTCCTTGTGGCCGGTAAAGCCGATGTAGCGCAGCTTGCCGGCAGCCCGGGCCTCCACGAAGGCTTCCATGGCGCCGCCCTCGGCGAAGACCCGGTCCGGATCGTCGTAGCGCAGGATCTCGTGGTGCTGCACGAGGTCGATGCGGTCGGTGCGCAGGCGCTTCAAGGATTCGTCGATCTGGCGGGTCGCCTCCTCCTTGGTGCGCCCATCCATCTTGGACATCAGGAAGACCTTGTCGCGGTAGCCGCCCTGCGCGAGGGCTGCACCCATGCGCAGCTCCGAGCGGCCACCGTTGTAGTCCCAGCAATTGTCCATGAAGGTGATGCCGCGATCGACGCCGGCATGGATCAGGCGCGTCGCCTCGTCGTCCGAGAGCGCCTTCTTGCCGAGATGAAACCCGCCCATTCCGATCGCCGAGATCTTCTCGGCGTGCCGGCCGAAGGGCCGATAGAGCATCTCGCCCCGGCGCTCGCCGGGATCGGTGAGCAAGGGCAGGTCGGCCGGGTCCGTCGGCCGGGTGTTCGGCAGTCCGGGGGCGGTCACGGCCGCACCCGCGCCGCTGGTGGCGGCGAGGCCGGCGCCGAGGGCGGCACCCTGTAGGAAGCTGCGGCGTTCCATGGTCGGTCTCCGTGCGGATGGCGGTCGGTTCGGGGAGGGGCACGCATCTCAGGCTTGCTCCGTCGCGGGGTGGTCCAGGGAATCCAACGCGCGCGCGGCGTGGAGCCAGCGCATCGCCGCGCAGGCGGCGCCGTAACCGTTGTCGATGTTGACGACGGTGATGCCGGGCGCGCAACTCGCCAGGATGGCGTCGAGCGCCGTGCGGCCCCCCTCGGCGACGCCGTAGCCCACGGAGGTCGGCACCGCGATCAGGGCGCTGGCCACGAGGCCGCCGACGACGCTGGGCAGGGCGGCGTCCATGCCCGCCGCCACGATGAGGATCGGGTGGGCGCGGATTTCCTCCAGGCGGCGGGTCAGGCGCCACAACCCGGCCACGCCGACATCCGCGAACAGCGTCGCGGCATGGCCCTGGTAGGCGAGCGTGCGCTCGGCCTCCCGCGCCACCGGCACGTCCGAGGTGCCCGCCGCCACGATGCCGATCCGGGCCGGGCCGTGCATGGGCCGGCGCGGCCCGAAGATCGCCGTGCGCGAGACCGCGCAATAATCGGTCTCCGCCTGGTGGCGCCGGGCCAGCGCCGCGTGCTTGTCCGCATCGAGGCGCGTCAGCAGCAGAGAGGCGCCCCGCGTGGCCGCGGCATCCAGGATCGCGTCGATCTGCACAGGCGATTTGCCGGCCGCGTAGATCGCCTCCTCCAGGCCGATCCGCTCGGGCCGGGCGAAATCGAGGACGAACTCGTCGCTCGCGCTCATGCGGACACCCCCGTCAGGAACGCGCTGCCGGTGCGATAGGCGGTAAACCGCACGGCCGCCTCTGGCAGTCCCGTGGGCGCCCCGGCCAGGATTCGCGCGGCGAGATCGTCCCGACACAGGCCATCGAGGGCCGCGAGGCTTTCGGGATCGAGCTCCACCACGATGCCGGCGGCACGCACGCGGCAGCGCACCGCGCGCTTGCGTCCTTCCGAGGCGCCGAGAACCGTCGCCACCATTCCCTCGACCGTGTGGATGAAGGCCAGCGTCTCGGGCTCGATGCGGATGCCCGTCTCGACCCGGCTCGACAGGCAAGGCGCCGCCGGCAGGTCCGCCACCGGACCCAGGCCGAGGTCGCGGGCGAGCGCCCGCACGGCGGTCTTGTCGAGGCCCGCCTCGATGTAGGGGTGACGAACCCCGTGCTCGCGGGCGGCGTCGAGGCCGGGGCGATATTCGCCGAGGTCGTCGAGGTTGGCGCCCGAGACCATGGGCCGGTCGGTGACGCGCCGGATCGTGCCGTAGAGGTTGGTCTTGCAGAAGAAGCAGCGGTTGACCGGATTGGACCGGTAGTTCGGATCGGCGAATTCGCCCGCCTCGACTACGCGCAGCGACCACCCTGCGCGGGCCGCTTCGGCCCGCACGCGCAGCGTCGCTTCCGCCGGGACGGCGGGCGAGACCGCGTGGACCATCAGGGCGTTCTCGCCCAGCACCCGGCGCGCCAGGGCCGCGAGCGTCAGGCTGTCGACGCCCCCGCTCACCGCGACCGCCAGCGGGCCGATCCCGGCGAGGACCCCGGCCAGTGCGTCCTGCATCGTTGCGCTCACGCGTCCGCTCTCCGGCCCGTGTGATCCGACAAGGCGAGCGCCTCCGCCGTCCGGCGAAGGGCCGCGCGTTCGGCGTGGCTCTCCGTCGTCAAGGCGTCGTCGGCCTCCGCCTTGGCCGTGGCGCCGCCCGGGCGGGCCACGACCTTGACCCGGACCTCCCGGCCCGCGACCGTGACGGTGCGGGCGGTGCGCGGCAGGGCCGCGCCGGACACGATCCGGTGCCGCAGGCCGATCGTGGTGGTCTCGGTGAAGCAGGCCGCAATCGCGCCGTCGATGGCGCTGGCCCCCGCCAGGGCCCGGACATGGGTCATCATTCGGCCCTTCTTGCCGAAGACCGGCATCTGCACGACGTCGAAGATGTCGGGATGCGCGCGCAGGCGGTCGAGGCCCATCGCCAGTTCCTCGGCGGATTGATCGTCCACCTCGAACTCGATCACGCCGAGTTCGCGGTGCTCTGCGGATTTCGGCACGGTCGCGCCCTCCTCCGAATAGACGAGCACGCGCAGGCAATTGCTTATCCCGGGCAGCACCTTCGTGCCGAAACCGATTCCGGAGGCGCGCAGGATGCGGAGTGACGCCGCGCCCGGAGGCGCGACCTCGCGCAGGTGACGAAGGATGGCGGCGCCCGTCGGCGTCACGCGCTCGCCCGGGATGCCGTCGTCCAGGGTGGCGAAGCCTTCGAGGAGCAGGCTGGTGGCGGGTGCCGGCACGGGCAATGGGCCGTGCTGCGTCCGCACCCGGCCCGACCCGAGCGGCAGGGCCGAGACGCTCCAGGCCGAGGCGTCGAGGGCCGCGATGAGGTGGGCGGCCGCCACGATGTCGGCGATCGAGTCCCAGGCGCCGACCTCGTGGAAGGCCACGGCCTCCACATCGATGCCATGAACGCGGGCCTCGGCCCGCGCCAGTTGCGTGAAGATGCCGATGGCATGTCCCCGCACCGCATCCGCGAGGGCGGCGCGCTCGAGATCCGCGCGGATTCCGGACCAGTGCCGATGCGCGTGCGTGTTCGTTGCGTGGTGGGAATGACCGTCAGCGTGATGGTGGTCGTGCCCGCCAGAATCCGCCGGCCGATCCTGGCCGACGACGAAGCGGCGCCCGGTCAGGATGCCGTCGTTGTGTCGGATGCACTCGCAGGCCACCTCGGGCAGGGCCGCGCGGATGCTGGCGAGCACGCCCGCTTCGTGTTCGGGGAAGGCGTCGAGGAGGGCTGCGGCGAACATGTCGCCGGCGACCCCTCCGAGGGCGTCGAGATGAATCTGCATGCGCTCTGGCGTTCGAAGAACCCGTCACCGTGACAGGCGAACGCAACATCGGCCGGAAAGGTCCGGCGGCAAGCGCGGCCGGTGCCGGACCGAAGGCCGCAGAGCGGGCTGGTCAGTCGGCGCGGAACGGCATCGGCTCGATCTTGCCCCGGCCGACGGCGCAGGTGCAGGCAACCGGCTTGCCCCCGTCGTCCGACCCGCGCGTCAGGGTCTCGCAGGTGAGGAGGTGGCGCAGCATCGTGGCCATCTGGCCGATCTGATAGGGCTTCTGCATCACCGGGACGGCGCTGTACGCAGGCTCGATCCCGGCGGTGCCGTAGCCGGTGGCGAAGATGAAGGGGATGCAGCGCTCGAACAGCAGGTCGGCGATGGGATAGCTGCAGGTCTCCCCGAGATTCACGTCGAGGATCGCCAGATCGATGTCGATGGTGCGCGACAGCGCCAGGGCCTTGTCGAGGCGCATGGCGACCTCGACCTCGCAGCCGAGTTCGAGGAGCATGTCCTCGCCCAGCATGGCGACAAGGCTCTCGTCCTCCACCAGGAGGACGCGGCGTCCCTCGAGATCCACCATCAGGTGCCCCAGCCCTGGACGACGGCCTGGCCGTGCCAGCCCAGCGTCGTCAGCGGGATTTCGAGGCGGCAGACGACGCCGCTCGGCGGGAAGGTGAGTACGGCCGACCCATCGAACTCCATCGGCAATTGCCGCTCGATCAGCCGCGATCCGAAGCCCCTCCGGCTCGGCTCTTCGACGGCCGGACCGCCGCTTTCGGTCCAGGTCAGGTCGAGACGCTCGCCCTCCTCGATTCGGATCAGGAACCAATGCACGCTGACGCGTCCGTCGGGGACCGAGAGCGCGCCGTACTTCGCGGCGTTCGTCATGAGTTCGTGCAGGGCCATGGCGAGCGTCACCGCCACCTTGGGGTGCAGGCGGGTGTCGGGGCCGACGAGGTCGAAGCGGGCGGTGTCGACCTCCGCCAGGGCGTGCGGCGCCAGGGCGCCCTCGACGACGCTGCGCAGGCTGGCGCTCTCCCAGTTCTGGGAGGTGAGCACGTTGTGGGTGTTGGACAGGGCGACCATGCGGGCGTCGAACATCTGGCGTGCGGCCTGGTCGGACTTGCCCCGGAAGGTCTGGGCGGCGATCGACTGCACGGTCGCCAGGGTGTTCTTCACCCGGTGATTCAACTCGTTGGTGAGGAGGCGCTGGCGCTCGGCCGCGGCCTTCTCCTCCGTGATGTCCCGGACCTCGATGATGGTGCCGATGATCTTGGCCGCGTCGTCCCGGATCGGGCTCGCGGTGAACCCGACCGGATAGAAGTGCCCGTCCTTGTGGACGAAGACCTCTTCGCCCCGCTCCTGGTTGTTCTCGGGGAAGGCCCGGTCGATGGCACATTCGGCCAGGGGGAAGGGTCGGCCGTCCGGATAGGTGTGATGGACGATGTCGTGCAGCGGGCAATCGCGTTCGAGCACTTCCGACAGGCTGAAGCCCGTGAGCAGTTCCGCGGACCGGTTCATGTAAACGCAATGCTGGCGGTCATCCATCAGGAAGATCGCCACCGAGGCGTTGTTGAGGACGGCATTCAGGCGCCGCTCGGTCTCATGAAGCTGAGACCCGCGACGCAGCGTCGGAAGGGTCGTGGTGGAGGTATCGAAGGCCTGACTTGATCCACGGCTCGGCACGCGACGTCGGCTCCCCAGGCCGCCGGCGGGGTGGCCGGCACAATGATCTCATCCACGCCGCTGCACACCTCGTGCCGGCACCTCACCTAGAGCCGCCCGCATGCACAGGGCGACCCGGCCGTCCTAGCGCAATCCACGGTCACCCGTTTGGTTCCGGCGCAAGACGCGGGCTTGTGCCGCGCGCGTCGCGCTGAACCGGGCGGCCCAGACCGATGTTTGCCAGGGTGACGACCGGTTCGCGGATGACCATCCGCTTAAGCCCGCCGGCATCTTGAAAAAATTCGTCACAGCAAAAAACCGGCATGACAGGGAGATCGACATGAGCGAAGGCGCCACGGCGAGCGACAGCCCCTTCATCAAGGGCCGCAACGCACGGCTCTACGGCAAGCAGCGCGAAAGCTGCCCCTATGCCGAGGGCTCACCGGACCACGCGGCCTGGATCGAAGCCTATGACGAGGCCGGGGACGATCGGATGGAGACCGGCACCGTCGACCCGCAAGCCGGCCCGAAGACCTGACGGCGACGGGCGAGGGCTTGCTGCGACGCGGGCGGTGGGACCGCCCCGATCTCCACCCTATCTCTCGCCGGCACGTCCGAGGCGCAGGTAGCCCGGATTGAACTCGGCGAGGTTCGACAGGCCTGCCCAGTCCAAAATCGTCAGCCGCCGTCCCCTGAGATCGATGAACCGGTCGCGCCGCAGGGCCTGCAGCGATCGGTTCACGTGCACGTTCGACAGGCCCACCGTCACGGCGAGGTCGCCCTGGGTCAGCGGCAGGTCAAAGCCGAGGCCGGAGGCGAGGCCGACGGCGTCCAGCCGGACGTGGAGTTCGCAAAACAGGTGTGCGATCCGCTCCAGGGCGGTGCGGCAGCCGACATTCACCACCCATTCGCGCAAAGTCGCCTCGTACACGAGGCTGCTCATGCGCAGGGCCTTCGCCAATCCGGTCTGCGCCCCGTACGAATTGCGCAGCGCCTCCCGCGAAATCCGCGCGATACGGCACGGGGAGATCGTGCTGACGGCGTGGTCCGTCCGGCCGATCAGGGCGGTGTCCCATTCGCAGAGGTCGCCGGGCACGAGATAGGCCGTGATCTGGCGGGCCCCGGTCTGCCGGTACTGGTGCCAGCAGGCAAATCCTTCGAGCACCACGAGGATGCCGTCCGGCTCTTCGCGGTCCCGCGCGAGATCGGTCTGGGCGGGGTAGCTCCGGGCGTTGGCGCAATGGCTCAGGAGCAGGGTCCGGTCGGCCTGCGACAGGGGGGCGAATCCTTCGAGCCGCCGGACCAGTGGGTTGTCGTCGCCTCCGGGCGTCGGCGCGAGGTCCCAGGGCGCGGCGAAGGCCGTGTTGAGGTGGCGCGGCATCTCACAGGGTCTCCATCGCCATCCCGTCGAGGGCGATCACCACGTCCCAGGGCGTGGCGGGCTTGGAGAGCCAGGGCACGTTTGCGAAGTTCCGCCCGATCGGCTCGTCCGGCGTGGAGACCGAGTGGACCACGAAGGGCACGCCGCGCTGGCGCAATCGCTCCATCGTCCCGGCGCAGCTGCCGTCCTTCAGCCAGGGCTCGATCACCGCGAAATCCGGCTGCTCGCGCTCCAGGTACGCTTCGACGTCCGCCACGGTCGCCACCGGTCCGACCACGCGGTAGCCGGCTTCCCGAAGCGCCTCGCAGAGGTCGATGCCCACGATCGCGTTGACCTCGGTGACGAGGACCAGAGGAAATTCTTCCATGGACATCGCGGCGGCCTCCTTAACGCATGTTTCTCGTAAGAAAATGTGATGGATCGACACACCCTATCGACAGCAAAAATACGGTCCTGTGAAGTCTTTCCGTTTTCTTTGTGTGATTCCGAGCATTTATATTATGTGTGGTACCCGACATTATCTTAGGTTAACTGGATAACGATCCTTTCATCGCTTAGTGTGAATGATCGTCTGCTTGGCCGGCAGCGTGACACCGACCGGGCGAACACGTTCGGTCCTGCCATCGAACGGAGCCATAACGTGTCGAAGCCACAGCAGTCGTCCCTGCGCAGCCGATTGCTCAAGGCGCTTCCCGCCGAGGATTTCGACGCGCTCGCGCCTCACCTTCAAAGGATCGAGCTCGAACCGAAATGCGTCCTGATCGCGCCGCGGACACCGATCACCGACCTGTACTTTCCGGAAGCGGGCTTCGCCTCCATCGTTGCCGAGAACGGGACGAGCCGGGTCGAGGTCGGCATCGTCGGCCGCGAGGGGCTCGTCGGCGCCTCCGCCATCCTGCTGGGCCTCGACGAGAGCCCGCACGAGCACTTCGTGCAGATGCCTGGGGCGGCCTATCGCATCTCCACGGAGGCGCTGCGGGCGGCGGTCGCCGAGCGCCCGGCCCTGCGCCGCCTCCTGCTGCGGTCGGTGCACGTCGAGCTGGTGCAGGTCCGCCAGACGGCCTACGTCAACGCCACCTTCATCACCGAGGTGCGCCTCGCGCGCTGGCTCCTGATGTGCCACGACCGGGGCGAGGGCGACGACCTCGCCCTGACGCATGAATTCCTGTCGATCATGCTCGGCGTGCAGCGGGGCGGGGTCACCCTCGCGCTCCAGAGCCTGGAGGGGGCCGGACGCATCCGGGCCCGGCGCGGCCGCGTCACCATCCTCCGGCGCGACCAGCTCGAAGCGCTCGCCGACGGCGCCTACGGGATGCCGGAGGCCGAGTACGTCCGCCTCGTCGAGGGCGGCTGACCATGCCGCGCTACTACTTCAACGTTCGCTTCGGCCCCCACCCGAAGCAACTCGCCATCGATCCGGAGGGGGACGAGCTGCCCGACCTCGCCGCCGCGCGGGACCACGCGCTCGTCGTGGCGCGGGACCTGATCGCCCGGACCCAGCTCAGCACCATCCGCGACTGGTTCGTCTGCAGCTTCGAGATCGAGGACGTCGAGGCCCGCTCGCTCCTGACGGTGCCGTTTTCCGACACCGTGCCCGACCGGGACGGGCTCGATGGGGACGAGCAGGACTCGGGCGCGATGTGACCGGCGACGGCCCTCGGGCCGGACGACGAGCGCGGGTCGAGAACCCGCCTGCGCCGTCTGCATCGCCCCCACATTGGCCGGCGCCCAGACCGGGCCCTGCACGGACGACATCGCCAAGCTCCGGCGCGATCTCGCCGGACAGGCAGGCCTCGGGGCGCCGATCTCCGAGCCGGATTACGGCCAGCGGCGCGGCCCCAACGACGCCGCCCAGACCGGAAGCACGGCGGGCGGCCCCGCCAACGCCAAGCCGGTCGGCACGCCGGAGACCGACCGCGCCCAGAAGGGCGGCGCGGACCGCGATTCCGGCGGAACACCCGGCACCGTCGGCGGCGTTTCAGGCCCCGTCGGCGCGGCGACGGGCACGAATCAGGCGGACTCGGTGGCCAGCGGACGCATCGCCACCTCGCCGGAGGATGTGCGGCGGCAGTCGGAGAACCGCCCGACCGCAGCGGCGGCGGCCGCCAAGGGCGAGACCGGCTCGGACCATACCTCCGAGGACAAGGTCTCGCGGGCCAAGATGGCGCTGCAGCGGGCGATCGACCTGAACGCCAAGGGCGACCAGGGCCGCACCAACGCGGTCAACGACACACGCAAACTGATTCCGCACGCCCACTGACGTTCGCGTCGCCCACGGCGTTGCGCCGCGGTGCGCGGCGGCCGGTCAGGCCGCCGCGTCGGGCCGGCGAAAGCCCTCGATGCCCTGGCGTTCCGGGTTGATCGCCGCCAGGGCCCGCTTGGCGGCCTCCAGCGGATGCTCCGCCTCGATGCGCACGGAGGCGAGATCGGGGTTCTTGTAGACGGTGACGATGGTGTCCATCACCTCCGTCAGGGTCGTGCGTTTGTCTTCCGGCGCCGCGATGAGGAGCTGCAGCCCCCAGGCCTGATAGAGATCGACCAGTGCCTGGCTGTTGCGCACGTCGAGCTTGGAAAACGCTTCGTCGAGGAGGCAGAGGCCGAGGCCCGGGTTCTCGTCGCCGGGCCGGTCGCCGGGATAATAGGCCGAGGCCAGCGAGGCCGCGATGGCCACGTAGAACGGCGCCTGCGCCTCGCCGCCGGACCCGCGCAGCGCCCGGTTCGACATGGTGGTGCGGTTGCCCGCCCGGTCGCGCATCCCGATCTCGTAGACGAAGTAGTTGCGGTAATCGGCGAGGCGCGCGGCGCTCTCGTCTCCGCCGATCAGCGCCGTGATCTCCGCGATGGCGTCGGCCAGTGGCCCCTCCAACGGTGCCCCCTCGCCCGGAAGGATCGCCTGGGCCGCATCAGGAGACCGGGCGACCTCGGTGGCCAGCGCATGGACGGCGGCGTAGCGCCGGTCCACCTCGGCCTCGAAGGCATAGGTCTGTCCCGTGAAGGTCTGGCTCGACAGGCGCTCGTTGAGGGCGTCGAGGCGGGCGCGCACCCGCTCGAACTTGTCGGCGAGGCGCGTGAGCAGATCCTCGATCATCAGGCGGCGCATCTCGCCTTCCGCCCGCAGGGCCTGGTCGCGGTAGCGCCGCAGCTCGTGGCCCGCGACCTCGTCGTGGGCACGCTTTGCCCAGGCGTAGCCGAAGGAGGCCGGCGCCTCGCCGGTGCCCAGCGGGTTCTCGATGCGCCACTGCACGCAGTACTCGGCGAGGTCGCGCTCGGCCGCGCGCCCCTGCGTGCGGGCGGTCTCGGCCGCCTCCCGCGCGGTGGCCCGGGCGGTCTGGGCGAGGTTCGCCAGCCCCTTGGCCTCGAGCTCGGCGCGCTTGGCCCGGAGGCCAGAGACGACGCGGGGGTCGAAGCCCTCCGGCTGGACGAGCCGGATGCGCACCGTGTCGCCCCCGGTCCAGCGGGCATGGGCGCTGCGCCGGGCCTGAAGGGCGGCGCGGACGGCTTCCCGGGTGGAGGCGACCCTGGCCTTCAGTCCCGCCTCCTCGCCCAGCAGCATGTCGCGCTTGGGCTCCAGCACCTGCACGAGTTCGGTGAGGTAGGCCGAGCGCTCCTTGGCGAGTTCCTTGAGTTCGGTTTCGAGGACGCCGGTATCGGCCTTCTCGACGCTCTCGCGCTCGGTGGCGAGGCTGCGGCGGCGCCCCTCCAGGGCGTCGGCCTCCGCCCGAAGCTCGGCCAGATCGAGGCTGGTGGCCTCCAGGCGCCGCTTGACGTTCGCGGCGATGCGGGCGCCCTCGCGCAGCACGTCGGCCTCGGCGCGCAGGCGACGCGCCTCGGCGACCGTCTGCTCCCAATCCTGGCGGCTCTCGGCGGTGGGGCCGCGATGGCCGCGCGTCATCATGAGCTGCACCGGCCGGACCACCGAGTACGCCATGCCGGAGGTCGAGCGTCCGCTCGGCGCCACGGCCCGGCTCATATGGGCGAGCGCGGCATCGTTCGGAGCGAGATCGAAGCCGCCGAGGCGCGCGGCCAGGAAGGCCTGGGCGTGCGGGTCGCGCGTCTCGATCAGGCCCAAGGGGCCGTCGTCGTCGCGTCCGCCCCGGCGGCGGGCGGTGTCGGTGGTCTTCACCAGGATGCAGCGGTAGAACTGGCTCTTACGGGCCTCCAGATGCGCGAAGGCGGCATTCAGGCGGTCGGGCTCGACCACGAGGGCTTCGCGGGCGGCGCCGAGCAGGCCTTCGAGCGCCGGGCCCCAGGTCGGATCCACGATCTCGGCGAGTTCGCAGACCGGCGTCGCGTCGATGCCGAGGCGGGCCAGCTCATCGCGGAAGGCGACGACATCCGAGGACAGGCGCGGCGCGCTCGGACCCCGCCCCGCGCTCGGGGCAGGTGCGCGGGACTGCGCCTCGTTCTCCTGGGCGCGAGCGCGCAGGGCGGCGTCCTCCGCCGCGCGCTCCAGGGGCGTCGCGATGTCGGGCGCGGCCGCGAGGCCGGCGAGGAGCCCGGCGAGGGGGCCGTCGGAGCGCAGCGTCTCCTCCGGGTTGGCCTCGCGGCGCAGGCCTGAACGGGCGCAGGCCTCGACCAGCCGGGCCGCCTCCGGTGCGATCCGCCGGATCTCGCCCGTGACCACCGCGAGCTTGCCGGCATCGAGCACGATCCCGACGAGGTCGGCGACGCGGGCGGCGAGATCGCGCCGGTCGCGGGCCAGCATGGTCAGGCCCGCATTGGACGCCGCCAGGCGCCCCTCGGCCGCCGAGCCCGCCACGAGCGCCTTCTTCCCCGCGATCTCGCCGTCGATCTCGCGCACGAAGCCCTGGCTGGTGGCGACGCTCTCGCGGGCGATGCGCAGGCGCTCGGCGACCTCCGTCAGGGCGTGGCGCGCGCCGACATGGTCGAGGATGCGCCGGCGCAGGTCCGCGTCGGCGGCACGCAATTCGTCGAGCACCGCCGACAGGCTGGCCTGGGCCCAGGTCTCGTAGCGCCCGAGGATGCGGGCGAGATGGGAAAGCCGCCGCTCCAGTTCCTCGATGGTCTCGCGCAGGCGACGCCAGTTCTCCACCGACTGTCGGATGCGGGCTACATCCAGCGGCTCCGGTTCGAGCACGAAGGACCGCACGAAGGCGGAGGAATCGAAGATCGGCTTGAAGGCCACCGCGTTCGAGAAGGTGCGCAGGAAATGGCGCGGTTCGGGCACCGCCGCGCCCTCGCGCATCAGGCCGAGGAGTTCGGCGGTGAAGCGCTCGCCCGATGCCTTGAACTCGTCGAAGGTGGTGCCTCGGCTGCGCAGGTCCTTTGCGATCTCGGCCCAGGGCGCCACGAAGCTTCCACCCGGCGCCTCGCGCACGTAATCCGCGATCTCGAAGCGATGGCCGACATGGACGAAGCGCGAGAGCGTGGTCTCGCGGCTCTCCTCGGCGCGGGCCGCGAGGGCGAGCCCCGCCGAGACCACCCGGCCGGTGGCCTCGTTCTCGAACACCAGCACGATCAGGCTCTCGCAGGCCTCCCGGGTGGGGCGTCCGCCCTCGGCGGGGTCGCTGATCCAGCCGAGGCAGTAATCGCGCACCGTGCGGGCGCTGCGCCCCGAGGCGGAGGCGTTCAGCGCGAGGCGGCTGGCGTTGTTGCCGGCCAGGACCGTGCCGACCGCGTCGAAGATCGTCGACTTGCCGGCCCCCGTCGGTCCGACCAGGGCAGCCGCACCCCGGATCCGGATCTGCTCGCGGCGGATCAGGTACCAGTTGGACAGCACGATGTCGGTGAGGCGGTACACGGCGTCTCTGGTCTGGTCCCGGGTCGGCGCTGACGGTCCCACCGCATGGACGCCGCAGGCGGCGGATGCAAGGCAGCGGCTATCGTCAGTTGGGGATCAGACCTCCTCCTCGGCGCGCGCGGAGCCCCAGGCACGCACCTGATCCATCCAGGTGTCCGGGGAGAGCACGGCGATGCCGGGCAGGACCATCAGGGGCGTGATCTTCTCGACCTTGTCGCGTTCACCGAGGCGCAGGGCGCCCTTTCGCGCAAACAGGCGCAGGATCTCGATGAGACGCGCTTCTTCCGGCGGATCGCTGCGGGTGGCGGTGCGGATCGATTCGGCGAGATCGTCGGTGGTGCATTCCACGACACCCTCCGTCGTCACCTGATGCGCGCGCAGGCCCTCCTCGTAGGCGAGCCGCAGCGCCAGCAGCACGAGGGTCTCGTCCTTGCGCAGGCGCTCGCCCTGGGCGTCGTGCCGGACCCCGTCCGCCGGCACCCGCAGGCAGACCATCTGGTCGCGGTGCGCCACCTCGAAGCGGTATCCGAGGCAGCCGAAATAGGCCTGGAAGAACGGCGCGTAGTGCCGGGCAAGCTCGTAGGAGCGGCCGATGCCGGGCGTGCCCGCATAGATGCACTGGCTCTTCAGGAGCACCTGCAGGGCCCGGGTCAGCTCCTCCTCGGACGGCGCGCGGGCGCCGGGCGGCGGCAAGTCCTCGCCGTCCACGATGGCGCGAAAGGGTTCGAGCATGGCGGGTCCCGCTGGGCCGGGGTCGTGAGCCCCCCGTGAGCCGGTGCTCTCTACCCGGCGGACCCGGCCCGCGCCAGATCGGCGCTCAGGCCGCTTCGGCGGGCTTGGCCCGGAACAGCGACAGGCAGGCGGTGTCGCGATGCATGCTGAGGATCGAGGCCCGGTCGAGGGACGGGTTGGCGGCCAGAACCCGTTGGACTTCCGCGACGATCGCCTCGTAGCGGACCGGATCGTAGTTCGGCTCCAGCGGGCTCACGGCGATGTAGGTCTCGACCACGAGGACGCGCTCGGAGCGCTCCCGTCCGACTTCCGCGGCGATCCAGGCGGACTTGATCAGGCACTTGCCGGCATTCATGGGCGTACGCTCCCGCGTTCTTCCCGCATCTGCGTGCGTGACGAAGCCGGAGGATGTGCCCAATTCAGACCTTTGCCAAGCACCTCGTCTTCGGCATCACCGGGAAGACTTCGAAGCCCGGTACCGGTTGAAATAGAAACGCTCGCGAGCCTGGATCAGCGTGGTCCGCCGGGCGCCCGCTCCACCAGAAAATCCGGACAGTCGAGCCAGCCATTGGCGACACGACCCTCGACGCGCGAAAGCCGGTAGCGAGCCGCAAGGGTGCCGTCGAACAGCACGTCGATCTCGCGCAGGCGCTGGAAGACCACGAAGTCGTCCACATCCAGAATCGGGATCTGCGAGCCCCGGATCGCGCGCCCGCGCCCGAGCCGGGCCTCGATGAAATCCACCATCCGTTCCGGCGTCACCGCCACGCGCAGGCGAAAGGCGTCCTTGGCGGCGATGAAGGCTTCGACGGCCGGGTCGAGTTCGAATTCCGGAAGCGGATCGGACTCGATGGGCGGGCGGCGCAGGCGCGGCGCGTAGCAATGCGGCTCACCGATGGGTGGGCGCAGCAGCGAGATCTCGGCGTCGGGCATGCCCGTCAGGTCGTCGTCGGCCAGGGCGACCGCGCGCAGGGCGGCGGCGGTGCGTTCGATCCGGTCCGAATCGCGATGGTCGAGGGTGCGCAACGCCGCCGCGATCCGGCGCTCCAGGCGGGCGACGATGTCGGCGACCGCGTCGAGATGCCGGTCCAGCCCCTCGAAGATCGACAGGATCTCGGCCAGATCGACCCGGACCGCGCGCTCGGCCGCCTCGAGCGTCGGGGCCCGGCCCTCGCGCAGGCCCGCCTCGGCCAGCGCCCGCAGGGTCAGCGAATCGCGTAACGCGCGGCCCGCCTCCCGCACGATGCCCGAGCGGAAGCGGAACGGATTGAGCCGCGTGTGCAGGGTCCGGTAGTCGCTCACGAGGTGGCGCGCCACGAACTCCTCGAAATAGAGCCGGAAGGCCGCGCCGTGATCGGCCTCGCGCAGGATGCGCTCCTCGCTCTTGCGCATGGAGCCAGCGAGGCTGCGCAGGTGGCTCAGGAAAGCGCGGGCCGATTTCGCGGCATTGACCAGGGCCTCGGAGCGCTCGGCCGGGCTGGCGATGGCGCTCTCCAGGCTCCCCAGCACGTCGAGGACGGCGCCGCCATAGGAGCGGGTCTCGCCCCGGCTCAGGCGCGCCAGTTCCTCCACGAGGATGCGCGCCTCGGGGTCGAACTCCACCACCGGCACGTAGCGCTCGCGCCGCTCGACCAGCCAGCCGGCATCGAGCAGGCGCCGATAGACGACCGAGCGACGCTCGGCCGGATCGGCCGGGGACGTGTCGTCGTCCGCGATCGCGCTGCCGACGTGATCGGCCGCGAAATCGCCGATGGCCGCCAGGACGTCGCTCTTGCGCAGGGGCTCGGCGGTGTCGCCGAAGATCCGGGCATGGAGATGCAGCAGCAGGGCCGCGTTGAAGGCCCGGCTCGGCGAGGCCAGCGGCTTGAACAGGTCGTCGGAAAGGCACGTGAACAGCATGGCGGTCGCGCCGAGATCAGCCTCGCCGGGGGCAAAGAGTCAAATCCGGGCTTGGACCGGCGTCGATCTGCGCTGAACTCTGCTCGGCCCCCGGGCGTTGTTCATCGGTCCTTCGCGCCATGCGACGCGGCCCGTTGCGTGGAGTTCTCGATGCCCAGCCGCCTGCCGAAAGCCGCCCTTTTCTCGCTCGCCCTCCTGGGGATGCCGACGCTCGGCGGCGCGCTCGCGCAACAGGCCTCCGAGGCGCCCACCCAGGCCCTGGCGAGCCCGGCACCGGGCTCCCTGCGAGGCTCGAAGGTGATCGGCCTGCCGGTGATCGGGATGGACCACGTCCGGGTGGGTTCGATCGAGGACCTGCTGATCGGCGCCGACGGGCGCATCGAGGCCGTGGTGATCGGCGTCGGTGGCTTCCTCGGCCTCGGCGAGAAGCTGGTGGCGGTGTCCTACGACCAGATCGCATGGAACCTGAAGGACGTCTCGCTCACCTCCGGTCCGACCTCCGTGACCACGCCGGAGACGGCGCCGAGCGTGGAAGCCGCGTCGAAGGTCGGGCCCGAGACCATGCCCGGCGCCAACACCAACCGCGACGTGCTCGGCGGGGTCGAGGGCAAGCATCCGGGCCGGGTGACCGAGGAGACCGGCTCGGCGCAGGCCGACAAGCCGAATCCCGAGCGCGCCACGGTGCTGGCCGGAAACGATCCGCTCCATGCGGAGATCCGGATGACCAAGGCGCAGCTCAACGCCGCCCCGGCGTTCCGCTACGAGGCCAAGCGCCAGGCCGAGAAATAATTCCACGCTCCGTGGATCGAGGAAAGCGCCGCGATGGCCCGAATTCAGATGCTGACGACCACCGCCCTGGTCTGGGCGAGCACCTTCTCCGACGCGCTGGCTCAGCAGACGAGTCCGGCTCCGCCGATCAAGGAGACGGGCCCGGCGGGAGTGAACTCCACCGCCTCGAACGTGGCGGCGACGGACTTCAACTGGGTCTGGCTCAGCCTCGTGATCGCCGTGGTGGCGCTGGCTCTCTACTCCATGGCTCGGCGGCGGCAATCGGGTAACCCGCCGCGCCGGTGAGCACTTTGCAGAGTCGCCCCGGCACGAGATTGCGGGGCGACGAGCCGGTCAGTGCGCGGCGCTCGGGAAAAACAGTTGCTCCCCGCCGATTCTGTATCCGGCGATCGCCCCCTGTCCTTCGGGCGAGACCAGCCAATCGATGAAGGCCTGGCCTTCCTTCACCTTCACGCTGGGGTGCTTGGCCGGGTTCACCAGCATCACGCCGTAGGGGTTGAACAGGCGCTTGTCGCCCTCGACCAGGATCGCCAGCTCGCCCCGGTTCTTGAACGCGAGCCAGGTGCCACGATCGGCCAGGATGTAGGCGTTCAGCGCCGAGGCGGCGTTGAGGGCGGGTCCCATGCCCTGGCCGACGTCGCGGTACCAGTCGCCCCTGACCGCGGCGAGGTCGATCCCGGCGTCCTTCCAGGTCCGCAACTCGGCGCTGTGCGTGCCGGAGCGGTCGCCCCGCGAGACGAACGGCGCCTTGGCGCCAGCGAGCTCGGTGAAGGCCGCGACGACGTCGCTGCCCTTCACGCCGGCCGGGTCGGCTTTCGGGCCGACGAGGACGAAGTCGTTGTACATCACGTCCCGGCGCTGGGTGGCGAAGCCCTCGGCCAGGAACTTGTCCTCCGCCGGGCGGTCGTGGACCAGAACGACGTCGGCATCCCCGCGTCGGGCCGCGTCGAGGGCCTGTCCGGTGCCGAGGGCCACCACCTTCACGGCGATCCCGGATTTGGCCTCGAAGGCCGGCAGCAGGTGCTTGAACAGGCCGGATTGCTCCGTGGACGTGGTGGAGGCCACCACGATGGAGGCCGGTTCCGCCCGGAGGCTCGGCGCGGAGCCGAGCGCGCCGACGAGGCCGAGGGTGGCGGCGAAGCCGCGGGCTAGGAGGCGGCGGCGAAGGAGGTCCAAGGCAATTCTCCGGAGAGATAGGCCCGGGTCTCGGGCCGCTGGGGGGATGTCAGGATGGCGCGGGCTGGGCCGTGCTCGACGGCCTTGCCGCGCGCGAGCACGAGCACGTCGGCGGCCAGCCGCATGACCTGCCCGAGGTTGTGCGAGACCAGCACGACCTTGGTGCCGCGCGCAGCCATGTCGGCGATCAGGCCTTCCACCAGTTCGGTGGCCGCCGGATCGAGGTTGGCGGTGGGCTCGTCGGCGAGAAGCAGGTCCGGTTCCACGGCCCAGGCGCGGGCGAGCGCGAGGCGCTGCTGCTCGCCACCGGAAAACCGTGTGGCGGGGTCCCGCGCCCGGTGGGCGAGGCCGACCCGCGCCAGGGCGGCATGAGACCGCGCCTCCCGCTCGGTGCGCGGCAGCTTCAGCGGCACGAGACCCAGCGCCACGTTGGCGAGGGCGCTGGCGCGCACCAGGGCGGGACGCTGGAAGACGAAGGCCCGCCGCACCGGCCCGTCGGCGATGATCCGCATTCGTCCGCTGGTCGGTGGGATCAGCCCGTCGATGACCCGCAGGGTGGCGCTCTTGCCGGCACCATTCGGGCCGATCAGGGCCGTCACCCCTGCGGGCGGGATCACGGCGTCGAGGCCATCCAGGATGGTGGTGCCGTTCAGGCGAAGCCCGAGGTTTTCGCAGTGCAGGCTCGGCATCGCGCTCACCCGTAGGCCCGGGCCGCATGGCCCCGCAGCAGGGCCGCGACGGCGTTGACCGCCACGACGATGCCGATCAGCACGAGCCCGAGCGCGAGGGCGAGGCTGAGATCGCCTTTCTGCGTCTCCAGCGAGATCGCCGTGGTCATGGTCCGGGTGTGCCCGTCGATGTTCCCGCCGACCACCAGCACCGCCCCGATCTCCGAGATCGCGCGGCCAAAGGCGGCGAGCGCGGCGGTGACCAGCGAGAAGCGGGTGTCGTGGATCAGCGCGAGCGCCCGGCGCGGCGCCGAGAGTCCGAGGGAGCGCAGCTGCTCGCCGAGATGCGCCTCGGCATCCGCCACCACCTGCCGCGTCAGGGCGGCGACGAGGGGCGTCGCCAGCACGGCCTGCGCCGCCACCATCGCGATCGGGGTGAAGAGGAGCCCGAGAGAACCGAACGGGCCGGACCGCGAGAGCACGAGGTAGAGCACGAGCCCGACGATGACCGGCGGCAGGCCCATGAAGGCGTTGAGCAGGCCGACGAGCGCCGCTCGGCCCGGAAAGGCCGTCACCGCCAGGATGGCGCCGATCGGAATGCCGAGCACCAGACCGATCGCCACGGCACTGAGGCTGACACGCAGGGACAGCCAGGCGATCGCCACCACGTCCCGGTCGAGCGTGGACAGGCGCATGGCCGTCTCTTGGAGCGTCTGGAGCATCGTCACCGGGCTGCGCTGATGCGCCTTCGATGATACGTCTCCCCGAGCGAGATCAATAGGAAAGGCCTTTCCTATGCGAGTGACGACACGGATCGACGGCGAGGTGGGCGGATTGGCCCTCGGGCCGACCTATGCGGTGCTCGATGCCATCGCGACCGCACCCTCGCTGCTCGCGGCGGCGCGATCGCTCGGGATTTCCTATCGCTCGGCTTGGAGTCGCCTCGCCGCCATCGAGGCTGTGCTCGGGCGTCCCGTGGCGGTGAAGACGAAGGGCCACGGAACCGCGCTGACGCCCTACGGAGCGGCGTTCCACGCGAGCTTGGCGGCGACCTATCGACGGCTCGGCCCGGTGCTCGCCGCCGAGGAAATCCGCCTCGCCGGCGCCCTGCACCGATTGCAGGAGCCGGAAACCGGCCGGCTGAGGCTCGCGGCGAGCCACGACCCGCTCCTCCTCGCGGCTGCGGCCGAGATCCCGGGCGTCGAACTCGCGGTGGCGGGAAGCCTCGACGCCCTGGCGCAGTTGCGAGCCGGGGCGGCCGATGCCGCCGGCTTCCATTACGGCGCCCGTTCCGCGCCGCCGGCCCCCTTCGACGCCCTGGCCAACGACCCTGCTCTTGCCATCCATCCGCTCTTCGACCGCGAGCAGGGCTTCATGCTGCCGCCGGGCAATCCGAAGGGCGTCGGGTCGGTGGGCGACATCGCCCGCCTGCGCCTGCGCTTCGTCAATCGTCAGCGCGGCGCCGGAACGCGGATCTGGTTCGAGCGGCTCTGCGCGGAGGCCGGGATCTCACCCGCGACGATCCTGGGCTCGCGCATGGAAGAGTTCACGCATCAGGCCGTGGCGGCCCTGATCGCCACGGGGGCCGCCGATGTGGGGATGGGTACGCCAGCCGTGGCGGAGCGCTTCGGGCTCGCGTTCCATTCGGTGGGCTGGGAGACCTATTTTCTCGCGGTTCGAACCGAGTTCCTGGCCGTGTCGGACTCCGATGATTCCGGGCGCGCGGAAACGGCTCGACGGGTGCGGGAACCGCTCGCCCTGCTTCTCGCGGCCGTGGCCGATGCGGCCAGGGGCAGTCTCGGCTACGCGTCGCCCTCCGCCGGCTACCAGAGCGCGGCGTGCGGATAGAAGGTCAGGATGTCGCCGGGCGTCACCGTGGTGACGGCGTCCGCCAATTCGACGAGGCCGTCGCTCTCGGTCAGCGAGGAAAGCACGCCGGCGCCATCACGAGGGTATTTCGACGCCTCGAGCACCGCGTCGGGGGCGGACGTGACGCTGACGCGGACGAATTCGCGGCGGCCTGCCTTCTTCCGATAAGCGAACGCGGCCCGCACCGGCAGGCCGATCAGCGGCGGGTCGACCGCCCCGCCAAGACGCGCCAGGAGCGGGCGCACCACGAAGAGCAGGGTGACGTAGACGGCGCCCGGATTGCCCGGCAGGCCCACGAAGGGCGTACCCTGGACGAGGCCCATCGCCACCGGACGCCCAGGCTTGATGGCGAGGCGCCAGAACATCAGCGATCCCGCCGCCTCGACGGCCGCCTTGACGTGGTCTTCCTCCCCGGTGGAGACGCCACCCGAGGTGAGGATAAGGTCGTGGTCCCGGGCCGCCGCCGCCAGCCTCGCCGCCAGCGCCGCCGGCTCGTCGCGCAGGATGCCGAGGTCGCTGACCGCGACGCCGAAGCGCGCGAGGAGTGCTGCCAGCATCACCCGGTTGGAATCGTGGATCGCCCCCGGCGCCAGGGGCCGGCCCGGCTCGGCGAGTTCGTCGCCGGTGGAGAACAGGGCGACGCGCAGACGGGTCCGCACGGCGATCCGGTCGTGGCCGGTGGCGGCGGCCAGCGCGACGTCCTGCGGCCGCAGGCGCCGCCCGGCGGGAATCGCGCAGGCACCGTGCGCGATGTCCTCGCCGGCCGCGCGCGCATTCGAGCCGCGCTTCAGGCCGGCGGGCAGCGTGACCGTGTCGCCGTCCCGCCGCACATCCTCCTGCATGAACACCGTGTCGGCGCCGGCGGGCATCGGGGCGCCCGTGAAGATCCGGATGGCGCCGTCGCGGGCCGCCGCCGTGTCGGGCGAAGCGCCGGCGGCGAGCCGGCCGGCCACCGGTAGGGTCGTCTCCGCATCGGGATTGAGGGCGGCGTGGCGCACCGCGTATCCGTCGACGGCCGAGTTGGCGAAGGGCGGCACGTCGTGAAGCGCCGTCACGGCCTCGGCCGCGATGCGCCCGTCGGCATGGGCCAGGGGCACCCATTCGGTGACCGCCAGGACCGGCAACCGCTCGGCGATGAGCGCGATGGCCTCCTCGATCCGCATCAGCGCGCCGCCGAAGGCGAAGCAATCGTCGGTCAGCTGGGCCATCGCGCCTCCAGGCGCGCCAGCGCCGTCTCCATCGGCTCCGCCAGCGTCAGGACGAGGTCGGCGATGGCCTCGACCGCATCGAGATCGACCACGGGCACGCCCGCCTCCGGGTACGCCCGGTCGCTCGCCACCGCGACGATGTGGGGATCGTCCGGATGCAGCGGTGGCCGGCCATTGGCCGCCCGGTGGACCTCCAGCTTGGCGTGCGCCTCGCGCTTGAAGCCCTCCACTACCACGAGGTCGCAGGGAGACAGGCGGCGCAGGAGGTCGGGCAGGTTCGCCTCGGGCGCATCGCCGATTTCATGGATCTGGACCCAGCGTCGCGCGGAGGAGACGATGACCTCGGACGCGCCCGCCTCGCGGTGCACGTAGGAATCCTTGCCCGGATGATCCACGTCGAAGGCGTGGTGGGCGTGCTTGATCGTGGCGACGCGAC
>NZ_JAQGKL010000053.1 GCF_028290105.1 Methylobacterium sp. | reverse complement strand
GGCGATGTCGGCGTATTGGTGCGGACGGCGGGACTCGAACCCGCACAGCCTTTCAGCCGCAAGATTTTAAGTCTCGTGCGTCTACCGGTTTCGCCACGTCCGCATCCGGCCGCCAGCGGTAGCGGGGCCGGCCGGGGAGATCAAGGCGCCCAGCCATAGAGCCAGGCGTAGCGGCGGTTCATGCCCTCGGGACCCAGGCGTCCCATCACGGCGTTGCGCACGCGGCCGACGAGGGCACCCGCATGATAGGTCCGGCCGTTCGCGCAAGCGGCCTTCCGCACCCGGCGCACGCGGTCGCGTCGGGCAGCATTGTAGAGGGCGAGTGCGGCGGGGAGATCGAGGACCGTACCGGCCGGTCCGATGGCCTTGGCGAGAACAACCGCGTCTTCGATCGCGAGGGCGGCACCCTGGGCCAGGAAAGGCAGGATCGGATGGGCGGCATCGCCGATCAGGGCCAGACGCCCGCGCGCCATCGGCCGCGCCACCGCCCGGTCCTCCAAGGACCAGACTAGCCAGGAATCGGGCACCGCCAGCAGGCTGGCCAGGGGCGCGGCGGCGTCCCGGAACCGGGCACGCAGGTAGGCGGGCTCGCCGAGCTGGCCCCAGCCCTCGCTCCCCGTGCGTTCGGGGATCACCGCGACGACATTGACGTGCTGCCCGCCCCGGATGGGGTAATGCACCACGTGGCGGCCCGACCCGAGCCAGAGGCCGGTGGCGTCCCCGTCGAGATCCGGGGGCAGTGCCTCGCGCGGGACGATCGCCCGCCAGGCCGCCGCCCGGCAGGAGCGCAGGTCCTGCCCGTCGAGTTGCCCGCGCAGGCGCGAGCGGACGCCGTCGGCACCGATGACGAGGTCCGCCGCGAAGGTCTCGGCCCGGGCGGCGCCGCTTTCGAAGGTGAGATCCGCACCGTCGAGATGTTCGGCGTATCCGGTGACGTCGCGGCCTACGAGGAGGCGGATCTTCGGACGCCCCCGGACGGCGTCGAGGAGCAGCGTCTGCAGGTCGGCCCGGTGGATGACGTAATAAGGCGCGCCAAAGGCCTCGCGATGGCTCGCGCCAAGCGCAACGCCACCGATCTGCTGACCATTCTGGAGTGCGCGCACCACGACCCGGGGCGGCTCGCTGGCGGCCCGGCGCAACGCCGCACCGAGTCCGAGGCCGATCAGCACCCGGCTCGCATTCGGCGAGAGCTGGATGCCAGCCCCGACCTCACTGAAGCCGGTGCGCCGCTCGATCAGCGTCACGGAATGGCCGGCGCCGTCGAGGGCGAGGGCGGCCGTCAGCCCGCCGATCCCGGCTCCCACGATGGCGATGCTCAGTCCCGGCACGGGGCCGATCCGCTTCGGCGCGTCAGGCGGCGGCCGCCTTGCGATCGTCCCAGACGCAAACCGCCGGATCGGAAGTTCCCGCGGCCAGCGTGGCGCGATAGCGGAACAGCGTCGAGCAATACTGGCAGATGATCTCGTCCTCGGTGCCCATGTCGAGGAAGATGTGCGGGTGGTCGAAGGGGGGCTTCGCGCCGATGCACATGAACTCCTTCGAGCCGACGTGGATCACGGCCACCCCGGGCTCGTTGTGAAAATGCGGCACCGCCTTGTCAGCCATCGCCTCGTCCTGCCTGCCGGCCCGGTTGCGGGTTCGAACTCCCGAACGCAGGCACCGTGTTTTGGGGATCTGCCAGGATCCAGTCTCTAGCGGCTCGCCGGTCGCACGCCTAGTGCATCGCGACAGGCCCCGCCGCCCTGCCCGCCCTGCAACGCACGACCGAGCCGTCGAGGGTTGGCCTCACGCACGCGCCACCGTACATAAGGAGCGATCCGATACGGCAGACGCGCGAAACCTCTCCATGACCCAGAACGAACAGGCCGTCGCCGAGAGCGGACGCCGCGCGCCCTTGCCGCCGATCCACGGCCCGGAAGCCTTCGAGGGCATGCGCAGGGCCGGCCGGCTCACCGCGGAGGCCCTCGACGTGCTGATGGAGGCGACCGCCCCCGGCGTCACCACCGAACACCTCGACAAACTCGCATACACCTTTGCCATGGACCACGGCGCCTATCCGGCCTCGCTGCTCTATCGCGGTTACCCGAAGTCGATCTGCACCTCGATCAACCATGTGGTCTGCCACGGCATTCCCAACGACAAGCCATTGCGCGAAGGCGACATCGTCAACCTCGACATCTGCCTCATCGTGGATGGCTGGCACGGCGATTCGAGCCGCATGGCCTATGTGGGCGAGGTCCCGCGCAAGGCGCAGCGCCTCTGCGAGATCACGCATGAATGCCTGATGCGGGGCATCGCGGCGATCAAGCCGGGCGGCTCCACCACGGATATCGGCCGGGCGATCCAGGCCTACGCGGAGGCCGAGCGCTGCTCCGTGGTGCGCGATTTCTGCGGCCACGGCCTCGGGCGAACCTATCACGACGCGCCCACCATCCTGCATTACGTCGAGCCGAGCTACGACGTGAAATTCCAGCCGGGGCAGTTCTTCACGGTGGAACCGATGATCAATCTCGGCCGCCCGGCGGTGAAGGTCCTCTCCGACGGCTGGACCGCGGTGACGCGCGACCGCTCGCTCTCGGCCCAGTTCGAACACACCGTGGCCGTCACGGAGACGGGGGCGGAGATCTTCACCTTCTCGCCCAAGGGGCTGCACCAGCCGACCGCCACGGCCGTCTGACCGCCGCACCGTGGTCTTCCGGCCGCCGCCCAGACCTGATGTTTCGGACGGCGAGCCACCGAGGGCCGAGCCGAAGGAGGCCGAGCCGCATTACCTCGGCCATCGCGACCGGCTGCGCGCCCGCTTCGCACAGGCCGGCGCCGACGCGCTGCCGGATTACGAACTCCTTGAACTCGCGCTGTTTCGCGCCATTCCGCGCCGGGACGTGCAGCCGCTCGCCAAGGCGTTGATCCGGCGCTTCGGCAGCTTTGCCGAGGTGATCAGCGCCGAGCCCGCGCGACTTGCCGAAATTGAAGGCATCGGCGCGGGGGTCATCGCCGACCTGAAGCTCATAGAAGCGGCAGGCCACCGGCTCGCCCGTGGCGCGATCGCGGACAGGCCGCTGCTGTCCTCGTGGAGCGCCGTGCTCGGATATTGCCGGGCGATCATGGCGTTTGCGCCCCGCGAGCAGTTCCGAATCCTGTTCCTCGACCGGCGCAACCACCTCATCGCCGACGAGGTGCAGGGGCGCGGGACCGTGGATCACACGCCGGTCTATCCGCGCGAAGTGGCGCGCCGGGCGCTGGAGCTCTCCGCCACGGCGATCCTGCTCGCGCACAACCATCCCTCCGGCGACCCGACCCCGTCCGCCGCCGACATCCGGATGACCCGCGAGATCATCGGGGTGCTCGATCCCCTCGGAATCGTCGTCCACGATCACATCATCCTGGGTCGCGAGGGACATGCCAGCTTCAAAGGCTTGAAGTTGATCTGATCGTGCTACGTTGCACGCAAGGGAGGTGGGCGCGGACCCCGTTGTCGGGCCGCTGGCGCGCCTCTTGCCTGAATGGTGGCGTTTCAAGGGGGAGGCGCGAATGGCGCTCGCTGCATTCGACGAGATGACCGGCCTGCCCGACGGGGCGCTGAACGACCCCAACGTGCGCGAAGCCTACAACAGCCTGAAGACCTGGCTCGACACGACGCCGCCCGAGCATTTCAACACGCGCCGCAGCCAGGCCGAGATGCTGTTCCGGCGCATCGGCATCACCTTCGCGGTCTACGGCGCCAACGAATCCACCGAACGCCTGATCCCGTTCGACATCATCCCCCGCGTCATCACCAAACCGGAATGGGGCTTCCTGGAGCGCGGCCTGAAGCAGCGCGTCACCGCCATCAACGCGTTCCTCAAAGACATCTACGGCGCGCAGGAATGCATCAAGGCCGGGATCATTCCCGCCGACCTCGTCTACCGCAACCCGCATTACCGCATGGAGATGCGCGCCTTCCGGGTGCCGCACGACCTCTACGTCCACATCGCCGGCATCGACATCGTGCGGACGGGCGAGAACGACTTCTTCGTGCTGGAGGACAACGCCCGGACCCCGTCCGGCGTGTCCTACATGCTGGAGAACCGCGAGGTGATGCTGCGCCTCTTCCCGGAGCTCTTCTCGCGCCACCGCGTCGCCCCGGTCGAGAACTATCCGGACGCGTTGCTGGCGACCCTGCGGTCGCTGGCGCCCTCCACCGCCACCCGCGACCCCACCGTCGCCCTGCTCACCCCCGGCCGCTACAACTCGGCCTTCTACGAGCATTCGTTCCTGGCCGATAAGCTCGGTGTCGACCTCGTCGAGGCCTCCGACCTCTTCACCAAGGACGACGTGGTCTACATGCGCACCACGGAAGGCCCGCGCCGGGTCGACGTGCTGTACCGCCGCCTCGACGACGACTTCCTCGACCCCCTGGTGTTCCGCCCCGACTCGGTCCTCGGCGTGCCCGGCATCATGAACGCCTACGAGCGCGGGACCGTGACGCTGGCCAATGCCGTCGGCACCGGCATCGCCGACGACAAGGCGGTCTACAGCTACATGCCGGAGATCGTGCGGTTCTTCACCGGCGAGGAGCCGATCCTGCACAACGTGCCGACCTATCGCTGCCGCGAGAAGGAGGCCTTCGCCTACGTGATGGACAACCTCGCCGACCTCGTGGTGAAGGAGGTCAACGGCTCCGGCGGCTACGGCATGCTCGTCGGACCCCACGCGACCAAGCGCGAGATCGAGGAGTTCGGGCGCAAGCTCCGCCACGCGCCGGACGGCTTCATCGCGCAGCCGACCCTGGCACTCTCGACCTGCCCGACCTTCGTCGCCTCCGGCGTCGCCCCCCGGCACGTGGACCTGCGCCCCTTCGTGCTCTGCGGCTCCGACGAGATCCGCATCGTCCCCGGCGGCCTGACCCGGGTCGCCCTCAAGGAGGGGTCGCTGGTCGTGAATTCGAGCCAGGGCGGCGGCACCAAGGACACCTGGGTCCTCGACGCCTGAGACCACCGCGAGGCTTCCGGCGGCCTGCGCCGGAAGCCTTTTCAAATCGCCGCCGCCTCCGGCATAGTCCCTTCAGCCCAGCGGCCGCCGCCCTTCGCGCCCGGCCGGCGTCTCAACGGAACCCCATGCTGTCCCGGACCGCAGACAACCTGTACTGGCTCTCGCGCTACGCCGAGCGGGCTGAGTTCGTCGCCCGAATCCTCGATGCCGCCCTGCGCCTGGCCGCCCTGCCCTCGAGTTACGGCGGCGGCGAGACCAACGAATGGGCGTCCGCCCTCGCCTCGGCCGGCGATCCGGAGGTGTTCAAGCCGCTCTACGACAGCGTGACGGAAGCGACGGTCTGCGACTTCCTCGCGTTCAGCCCGCACAACCCCTCATCCATCCGGTCCTGCATCGAGACCGCGCGCGAGAACGCCCGCAGCGTGCGTACGGCGCTCACCACCGAGATGTGGGACGCGATCAACGGCGCTTGGCTCGAACTGCGCAACTACGAGGGCCGGGACCTCAACCGCGACGAGTTCACCCGCTTCCTCGACTGGGTGAAGAGCGTGTCCCTGGCCTTCGACGGCTCGGCCTACCGGACCATGCTGCGCAACGACGCCTACTGGTTCACCCGCCTTGGCACCGGCGTTGAGCGCGCCGACAACACCGCCCGCATCCTCGACGTGAAGTACCGCATCCTGCTGCCGGCCTCGGAGCGGGTCGGCGGCAGCCTGGATTATTTCCAGTGGACCACGATCCTGCGCGAGGTCTCGGCCTTCAACGCCTATCACTGGGTCTACCGCGAGAGCATCAAGCCGCTGCTGGTGGCCGATCTATTGATCCTCAACCGACAGATGCCGCGCTCGTTCGCCAATTGCTACGGCGTGCTCGTGGAGCATCTCGACCTGATCGCGGACGCCTATGGCCGGCGCGGCGCGAGCCAGCGCCTGGCGAGCAACACGCTGGCGCGGCTTGAGGGCGAGAACATCAACCGCATCTTCGCCTCCGGCCTGCACGAGTTCGTGACGGAGTTCATCGCCGAGAACAATCGTCTCGGCGCGGCGGTCATCGAGCAATATCTGGTATAGGGCCGGCCCGAGCCCGCCGCCGCGCAAAGGTCGCCGCATGCGAATCCGCGTCTTCCACGAGACCAATTACACCTACGAGCAGCCGGCCCGGGGCCTGATCCAGGTCCTGCGCCTGCGCCCGCGCGACCATGACGGGCAATATGTCCGGCGCTGGCGCATCGAGCCCTCCGTCGATGGACGGGTGAGCGAGCGCGAGGACGGCTTCGGAAACGTGGTTCACTGGTTCACCGCCGACGAGCCGGCCGAGACCCTGTCGATCCGCGTCACCGGCGAGGTCGACACCATCGAGATGCACGGCATCGTTCGCGGAACCATCGAGCGCCTGCCGGACGTGTTCTACCTGCGCGATTCGGATCTGGCGCTCGCCAATGACGGGATCCAGGCGTTTGCCCGCGAAGTCGCGGCGGCCGGCGACCCGGCGCCCCTGCCCTGTCTGCACCGGCTGCTGGAGGCCGTTCACGAGCGGGTCGCCTTCGTGCCGGGGCCGGCCAGCGCCAGCACCAATGCCGCGCAGGCCTTCACGCAGGAAAAGGGCGTCTGCCAGGACCTGACGCACCTGTTCATCGCGGCTGCGCGCCATCTCGAAATTCCCACCCGGTACATCTCCGGCTACTACCACCACGCCGATGGCGATACGGACCAGGGGTCCGGCCATGCCTGGGCGGAGGCCCTCGTTCCGGGCCTCGGTTGGGTCGGGTTCGATGCCGCCCACGGCATCGCCACCACCGAGGCGCATATCCGCGTGGCGGTCGCCCTGGACTACCTTGGGGCGGCACCGATTCGCGGCAGCCGCATGGGCGGCGGCACCGAGACCCTGGACGTGACGCTTCGCGTCGAGCAGGCACAGGCGACCGTTCAATCCTGATCCTGACGGCGGATCGCCACCGCGCGCGAACACAAAGCCCGAGAAAGACCCAGTCATGACCTATTGCGTCGGCGTCCTCGTCGAAGAGGGCTTGGTGATGATCGCCGACACCCGGACCAATGCCGGGCTCGACGACATTTCGACCTATCGCAAGCTCCACCACTTCAACGTCCCCGGCGAGCGGGTGATGATGCTGGCCTCGGCCGGCAATCTCTCGATCACGCAGTCGGTTCTCAGCCTGCTGGCCGAGGGCGTCGAGGGCGATGCCGGCGAGCCGAAGATGAAGCTCGTGGAAGCGCCGACGATGTTCCAGGCGGCACAACTGGTGGGCCGCGCGATCCGCCGGGTGCGCGAGATCGAGAAGGCGGGCTTCGAGGCGGCGAACCTGCGTTTTTCCGTCTCCCTGTTGTTCGGCGGCCAGATCGGCGCGGAGCCGATGAAGCTCTATCTGATCTACTCGGCCGGCAACTTCATCGAGTGCAGCGGCGACGCGCCGTTCCTGCAGATCGGCGAGCATAAATACGGCAAGCCGATCCTCGACCGGGCCGTGAAGTACGAGACGGACCTCTACGACGCGCTGAAGGTCGGGCTCGTCTCGATGGACTCGACCATGCGCTCGAATCTCGGCGTCGGATTGCCCATCGATATCGCCCTTGCCCGGCGCGGCGCCCTCGACCTGGAAGTGAACCACCGGATCGAAGCCGGCGAGAGCTACTTCCACGACCTGCGCGAGCGCTGGTCGGCGGCACTCCGCGCGGCGCACCGGGCGATCCCGCGTCCGCCCTACGGTCCATCGGCCGCAAAGTAGTCAGGCCGGCGTTCGACCCAGAAGCGTAAGGGCGCCCTCCGCCAGTCTGCGCGTGAGGTCGGCGGCATCGGTCTCGCAGGCGAGCGCAGCGGCTTGGCCGGACCAGAGGGGTGAGTAATCACCCGCCCCGCGCCGTTCGGCCTCGATCCGCAGAGGCTGGAGGCCGATTGCCGCCCGCGGAAATGCCGGGGCGTCGGAGCGCATCGGCCCGAGGTCGTGGATCACGCGGTTGACGATCCCGCGCGCGGGCCTTCCCGTGAGCACGTTGGTGATCGTCGTGTCCTCGTCCCGGGCCGCGCGCAAGGCCTCGCGGTGAACGTCCGAGATGCCGGAATCCGGGCAGCGCAGGTAGGCCGTCCCGACCTGGACGGCGCTGGCGCCGAGCATGAAGGCCGCAGCGACCCCGCGTGCGTCGGCGATGCCCCCGGCGGCAATGACGGGAACGTCCACCGCGTCCACGACTTGCGGCACCAGCGCCATCGTCCCGACCTGACGGCCGGGATCATCGCCGAGGAACATGCCGCGATGCCCTCCGGCCTCCACACCCTGGGCGATGATCGCGTCCGCGCCGCGCTCGGCCAGCCAGCGCGCTTCACGCACGGTGGTGGCCGATGAGAAGACGCGGCATCCGAGCGCCCGCAGCCGGTCCATGATCCACGCATCGGGCAGGCCGAAATGGAAGCTGACGACGGCAGGACGAAGGTGCTCGACGACTTCGAGCATCGCCCCATCGAACGGCATGCGCTCGGCCATCGCGACGGGCATCGACGGGTCGAGGCCGACCTCGCGGTAATAGGGCGCGAGGGTGGCCCGCCAGGCGGCCTCCCGTTCGGTGTCGGGCCGCTCCGGAACGTGGCAGAAGAAATTGAGGTTCAGGGGCCTATCCGTCCGCGCGCGGATCGCGGCCACTTCGGCGCGGACCCCGTCCGGCGTCAGGGCGGCACAGGCCAGGGAGCCGAGACCGCCCGCACCACAAACCCCGATTGCGAGCGTCGATTTCGGTCCGATCATCGGCGCCTGGATGATCGGGTGCTGGACCGCGACGAGATCGAGAAACCGGTTCTGGCCCCACATGCGATGCCGCCTCTCAGCCTATGGACGATCGGAACGCCCGCTTTCGAACGCGAGGAAGCGCCTGGCCTCCGTCCCGGGATCCGGGCTGCGCATCAACGAACCCATGACGGCGACGCCCGCAGCCCCCGCCGCATAGCAGGTCTCGACCCGCTCGGCCGTGACGCCTCCAAGCGCCAGGATCGGAAGGCCGAGGGCGGCAGCTCTGGTGAGGGCGCCCGGGCCGAGGGCGGGTCCGTATCCAGGCTTGCTCGCGGTGGCGAAGATCGGACTGAGGGTGGCATAGTCGGCGCCACCGAGAAAGGCCGCGTCGACCTCGTGGATGGCGTGCGCTGAGATGCCGAGGAGGCCATTCGGGAGAAGCGTCCGCGCGCGTTCGATTTCGGCCGGCGTGGGCCCGCCCGGCAGATGCACGCCGTCCGCCCCGAGTTCCGCGGCGAGGACGGGATCACCGCCGATGGTCAGGAAGCCGCCATGCGCGCGCACGCGCTCGGCGACCGCGCGTGCGAGGGAACGGCGTGCGTGATCCGGCAGGTCGCGCTCGCGAAACCACACCCAACGGACTCCGGCCGCCAGGAGACCCTCTATGGTTTCGACCAGCCGGTGCGCGGCTCGCAGGGGAGGGTCGGCGAGCGATCGCTCGGTCACGGCGAGCAGCCGCGAAGGCAGCGTCCTCACCCTCGTGCGTCCATGCGCGACGAAGCACTCACGAACCGACCAGCCCCAATTGCGGGCTCGACGGCTCGGCCCGGCCGCGCTTCGGGATACGGCCGGCGCAATGCTC
>NZ_JAQGKL010000027.1 GCF_028290105.1 Methylobacterium sp. | reverse complement strand
ATGGCATCCGGCGCCGGCACCGAGGTGTACCAGAGCTTCCAGAGTTTGCCGTCCGAGGCCGCTTCCACCAGCGCGTCGTGATGCTCGGCTGCGAGTGGTTCGAGACGCACATGGCGTCCCGCCAGCGTCACCGGTTCAATGAAGGCCATGCGGCGCTCAGCGGTTGTTGCGGGACATGAAGACCAGCCGTTCGAACAGGTGCACGTCCTGCTCATTCTTCAGCAGCGCGCCGTGCAGCGGCGGCACCGCACTCTTGGGATCCTTGGCGCGCAGGGCTTCCGGCGGAATGTCTTCGGCCAGCAGCAGCTTGAGCCAGTCCAGCAGTTCGGACGTCGACGGTTTCTTCTTCAGGCCGGCCACATCGCGGACTTCATAGAAGGTTTCCAGCGCCTTCGCCAACAGCTCTTTCTTCAGGTCCGGGAAGTGCACGTCGACGATCTGCGCCATCGTGTCCTTGTCGGGAAACTTGATGTAATGGAAGAAGCAGCGACGCAGGAAGGCGTCCGGCAATTCCTTCTCGTTGTTGGACGTGATGATGACGATCGGGCGCCGTTCGGCCCGGATCGTCTCGCCGGTCTCGTAGACGTGGAACTCCATTCGGTCGAGCTCGGTCAGGAGATCGTTCGGAAACTCGATATCCGCCTTGTCGATCTCGTCGATGAGCAGCACCGGCCGCTCCGGGGCCGTGAAAGCGTCCCAGAGCTTGCCGCGCCGGATGTAGTTGCCGATGTCGGAGACGCGCGGGTCGCCGAGCTGGCTGTCGCGCAGGCGCGAGACCGCGTCGTATTCGTAGAGGCCCTGCTGCGCCTTGGTCGTGGACTTCACGTTCCAAGTCATCAGCGGCGCGCCGAGCCCCTTGGCGATCTCCTCGGCCAGCACCGTCTTGCCCGTGCCGGGCTCGCCCTTCACCAGGAGCGGCCGCTCCAGCACGATGGCGGCGTTGACGGCCGTCGTGAGGTCGGAGGTCGCGACGTAGGCGGCGGTGCCGGAAAAGCGCATCGAGGAACTCACAGGGTGGGATCGGGCGTCGGTGCAGGGACGTCGATGAGGCCGTGACCGAGACGCAGTTGCCCCGACGCGCGACGAGAGATGTTCCGAAGCCCGATGTTCCGGCCCCGGGAGCTCGCCAGACCGGCTACAGGGTCTTCCCGTCATGCCAGACGCAGTTCGACGCCAGGATGCCGAGGTTCACGTCGGATTTCTGCGGCTGCGGCAGGGTCTTGCCGTCCATGGCGAGGTCGATCTTGATCTCGACCTGACCCTTCTGCTCGTTCTGGCGGCGGGAGAAGTAGCAATATTGCTGGAACGGCTGGTCCTCGTTGGCGCGGAAGTTCCAGCCGGTGACGATCTGGCCGTCCATGTAGGGCACCTGCTTGAACACCGTGAAGGTGGTGTTCACCGGCGCTTTCGATGCCGGGGCCGCGTCGGCGCCGAGTTGCGCCTTCGTGGGCGTCGGCGCCGACGCGGCCTTGGGCAGCGCGCCTTCGAGCTTCAACACGTTGTCGGTGAGGGTGACCTCCCCCTTGGTCTTCAGCGTGACGTCGGAGAGCGCCGCCTGCATCGCGGCGGCGATCTTCTCGGCCGCCGAGTCGAACTGGTTCATGTAGGCGTAGCCGTAGGAGGCCGCGCCGATGCCCATGCCGGCCAGAAGCGCGAAGGCCCCTGCCCCGAGCGACCGGAACAGGAACGCCTTCGCGGCGATGATCCGCGCCTCGGCGCGCAGGCGCCCGTTGACGCTCTGCGCGAGGACCACGTTCTCGGGCGTGCCGGGGGTGTGGATGCTCATGCGCCGGCTCCCGCGCTCGCGGCCTGGGCCGGAGCGCGCCGATCGATCGGGATCACCGCGCCGCCCGGCGTCTGAAGCTGCGCCGCCGGAGGCGTAGCGGGCGCGGCCTGAGCGGCGATGTCCTCAGGCGCGGGACGGGTCTGGGTCAGCGCCATCTCCTGGCGCAGGGCGTCGGTGATCGAATCGAGCATGTACGGGGTCGCCGCCGGATCGACGGTGGCGCCGAGGTCGTCCTCGTCCATGAAGGTCTTGCGCACCGAGACGGCGCAGAGGGCGAGGATCGTCGACGCGAAGGCGGCGCAGAGCGCCGGCACGAACACGAAGATGCGCAGGAAGGCGTGGACCTGCGCCTCGCTCACGTCGATCGGATCGACGCCGTAGACCATCGCGGTGAAGGAATGCAGTTGCGAGCGGTTGACGGAGTTCCGGTACGCCTGCTCGGCGTCGGCGACCTTGCGCTCGGCCGCGCCCCGGTCGAGTTCGCCCCGGGCTTTGCGGGCCTCCTCGAGCAGCTTCGTCACCGCGCCACGGTCGGTTCCCGCCTTGGAGACGCTGGCATTCAGGGTCGCGGTACGGGGGTCCGTCACGCACTTCATGTTCGAGTAGCGCTGGCCCCGGCTGTTGGTGCCGTAGACGCGCTCGCAACGCTGCGCGGGCAGACCCGCGAGCTGGCTCGCATTGTCGGCCGCGCGCTTCTCGATCTGGTCGAGCTCCGTGGTGTACTGCGCCACCCGGGCATCGGCGGCGGCGATCCGGTTGTCGATGGTCCCGCGATCGGCCTGCGCGTCCTTGAGCGCCGTCTTGGCCTTGGCCGCGTCCATCAACCGGGGATGGAACATCATCTCACCGAGCTGCGAGACGGACTTGGTGGTCACGCCCGCCGCGAAGACGATGCCGACGATCGCCAGCAGGCGGATGACGTAGGAGCGCTGCGTCCGCGCCAGGATGCCGAGGGGCACGCGGCACAGCTCCACCGCCGCGTAGACCAGCGGCGCCAGCAGCATGAAGTAGAACGCCTTCGAGTCCCCGTCGCTGTAGACCCCGGCGAACAGCCAGGCGCCCCAGAGCGACGCGCCGATGACCATGAATTCGACGAGGTACGCGATGCCGACATAGCCCCACTTAATGCGGTAGCCTCTCTCGACATGCCGCTCGTGTGCCCAGCGATCCGATTCCCGGCGCCAGTCTCGGGCTTCGCGCTGCACGTCCCGGCTGGGCGGCGTCTTTCGCATGGGGCACTCGTGTCTCGATACGCGACAAGCGCGCTTAACCGGATGTTCAGGGATTAGCTATGCGCATATTGTGCCGTTTTTGCGCCGCCTCCCCCGTGCCGCCCGGCACGGCTTCCCCATCCGAATGGTCGCAGCGGGGCATTTTCGCGGTTCCCCGTCCGTGCATGGTTGCGCCGGCATGCCGCCAGCGCCCATGGTCGGCGGCGACGGTCCGCGCCTCTCGCGCGCCCGTTCCGGTCCCAGGAGGTCCCCGCAACCGATGACGGACGTTCCCACCGGTTCCTACAAGGAAGCGATCCTGTTCCTCGTCACCGCCGGCGTGGTGGTGCCGCTGTTCCATCGGCTGCGCATCTCCCCGGTCCTGGGCTTCATCGGCGCCGGCGCCCTGCTCGGCCCCTTCGGCCTGGGGCGTTTCGCCGAAAGCCATCACTGGGTCTCGACCTTCACCATCGCCAACCGGGCGGAGATCGCGCATCTCGCCGAATTCGGCGTCATCTTCCTCATGTTCATGATCGGGGTCGAGCTGTCCTGGGAGCGCCTGCGCACCCTGCGGCGCCTCGTCTTCGGGCTGGGCTCGATCCAGGTCCTGGCCTCATCGATCGTGATCGGCACCATCCTGATGGTCCTGTCGGTGCCGATGGCCGCCGCGATCATCGTCGGGCTGGCCCTCGCCCTGTCCTCCACCGCCATCGTGCTGCCGGTCCTGGCGGACCAGAAGCGCCTGAACACGCCTGCCGGCCGTGCCAGCTTCGCCGTCCTGCTCTTCCAGGACCTCGCCGTGGCCCCCGTCCTGTTCGCCATCGCGGTGCTGGGCCGCAACGACGGAGCCCATGTCGGCGGCGCCCTGGCGCTGGCACTCGGCCAGGCGGCGGTCGCCATCGTGGTCATCGTGGTGGTCGGGCGCCTCGCGCTGCGGCCGCTGTTCCAGCTCGTCGCCCGCACGCGCTCGCCCGAGTTGTTCATGGCGGCCTGCCTCCTCGTCATCATCGGCACGGCCGTGACGGCCGCCGCCGCCGGCCTCTCGATGACGCTGGGCGCCTTCGTCGCCGGCCTGCTTCTCGCCGAGACCGAGTATCGGCGAGCGATCGAGGCGACGATCGACCCGTTCAAGGGCCTGCTCCTCGGCGTTTTCTTCGTCTCCGTCGGTATGAACCTCGACCCGGCGCAGCTGATGTCGGCGCCGGGTGCGGTGCTCGGCCTCGCGCTGGCGCTGATGCTGATCAAGGGCGCGGTGATCGTGGCCGCCGCCCGGTTCCTGAAGCTCTCGAAGGCCGTGGCGATCGAGGCGGCGCTGCTCCTCGGGCCCGGCGGCGAGTTCGCCTTCGTGCTGATCGGCGGGGCGCTCGCGGGCGGCCTCGTGCCCGAGGAGGTCGGCCAGGCCGCCCTGATCGTCACCACGGTGACGATGATCGCGATTCCGGCCCTCGCCGTGCTTGGGCGGCGCCTCGGCAAGCGGTTCACCACGGCCCATCTCGGGCGCGCCCGAGCCGAACCGGTCCCGGACCGCCAGCAAAACCGCGTGATCATCGCCGGCTACGGCCGGGTCGGGCGGCTCGTCGGCGAGATGCTGGCGCGGCACAAGATCCCCTACATCGCCCTCGACGCCGATGCCGCCCGCGTCTCCGAGCACAGGCGCCTCGGAAACCCTGTCTATTTCGGAGATTCGGCCAACCCGGAACTGCTGCGGCGCTGCGACATCGCCAATGCCCGCGCCCTCGTCGTGACCCTGGACAATCCGGATGCGGTCGAGGCGGTGGTGGAGGCCGCGAGAGCCGAGCGGCGCGACATCACCATCGTGGCTCGGGCCCGGGACGCCCGCCATGCGACGGCGCTCTACGAGATGGGGGTCGACGACGCGGTGCCGGAAACCATCGAGGCGTCGCTGCAACTCTCCGAGGCGGTCCTCGTCGATGTCGGCGTTCCGATGGGCCTCGTGATTGCATCTATTCACGAGCGGCGCGACGAATATCGCGCGATGTTGCGCAAGAAGGAGACGGAAGTGCGTCCCGCCTTCCGGTCCCGGCGCACGGTCGGCAAGAGCTTGGAGCCGCGTGACGGAGCGGCAAAGGACGACGGCAAGCCGGCGGTCAAGAGCGCCTGAGCGGCCCGCATCCGCGAAACGTCAGAGGAGCCGGCCCTGGCCCTGAGCCGGCATCATCGGCGTCGGTGCGCTGTTTGAACTCGAGCCCGCGGACTTGATGGTCGGCGAGGCCTTCCCCGGTGTCGGTCTGAGGGTGTCCGGCGGTTTGGGCGGCTTCGGCTTGGCCCGGCGGGCCGGCGGGTGCAGGGCCGGGTCGTAGCCGGCCGCATAGCTGCAGCGGTAGACGATCTCGTCGGGGGGGCCGAGGCCGGTGTCGAGGGGGATCGCCACCGTGTCCTCGTGGAAGCGCCACTTGCGCGTCCCCTTGTCCCAGTAGAGCCAGATCGTGGTCGGGTGGCCCTGCACCGAGAAGATCGCAGCCTTCTTCGACAGGGCCCGGATCGTACGGGGCTCGTACATCCCCTTCGTGCGGTACGCGTCCGCGAACGAGGCGGGCTGGCGGTCGATGAAGGTGTTGCGCACCACCTGAATCGTCGCGCCCGGCTCCGAAAGGAACCGTTTGAAGTCGCTCAACGAGCGCAACACGGGCGCCATATCGATCACTCCCAACTCTACCCAAAGACCACGCGCCCTGATGTCTTTCCCTGATCAGAACGAGACTGTGGGTCGAAGATGTTCGATTTCGATGACAAGTCCCGGTGTCGGGGATGTCCAGAACAAGGGGATATCAACAGGAATTCCGGGTTATACCCAGCTCAATGACGATGAGCGCCCGCCCGCCCCGGCGAACGGGCTCCCGATGAGCCGGCCTTGACCCCGGCGGCGGCTTGCCCCGTTGTCCCGTCATGCTGCTTCAGTTCTTCACGGCCCTTCGCGAGGCCAAGGTTCCCGTCACCTTGCGGGAATTCCTGACCCTGCTGGAGGCCCTCGACCGCGACCTCGCTTACAAGCGCGTGGAGGAATTCTACCTTCTGGCCCGAATGGCCCTGGTGAAGGACGAGCGCAACCTCGATCGCTTCGACCGGGTCTTCGGCAGCGTCTTCAAGGGCATCGAGACGTTGGGCGAGGCGACAGAGCCCACCGCGATCCCCGAGGCGTGGCTGCGCAAGCTCGCCGAGAAATACCTCTCCGAGGTGGAGAAGGCGGAGTTGAAGGCGCTCGGCTGGGACAAGCTGTTCGAGACCCTGAAGCAGCGCCTCGCCGAGCAGAGGGAGCGCCACCAAGGCGGCAGCAAGTGGATCGGCACCGGCGGCACCTCGCCCTTCGGCGCCTACGGTTACAATCCCGAGGGCATTCGCATCGGCCAGGACGGCAACCGCAATTTCCGCGCGGTGAAGGTCTGGGACAGGCGGGAATTCAAGGATCTCGACGACACGGTCGAACTCGGCACCCGCAACATGCGGGTGGCCCTGCGGCGCCTGCGGCGCTTCGCCCGCACGGGGGCGGCGGAGGAACTCGACCTCGACGGCACCATCCGCGAGACGGCGGCCAAGGGTTATCTCGACGTGAAGCTGCGGCCCGAGCGGCGCAATGCCGTGAAGGTTCTGCTGTTCCTCGATGTCGGCGGCTCGATGGATTGGCACATCGCCCTGGCCGAGGAACTGTTCTCCGCGGCTCGCTCGGAGTTCAAGCACTTCGAGCACTTCTACTTCCACAACTGCCCCTACGAGCGGGTCTGGCGCGAGAACCGACGCCGACACGACGAAACGCTGCCGCTCCTCGACGTGCTGCGCACCTACCCGTCCGATTACCGGGTAGTCTTCGTCGGGGACGCCGCCATGAGCCCCTACGAGATCGCCATGGCGGGCGGCTCGGTGGAGCACTGGAACGAGGAGGCCGGCGAGGTCTGGCTCACCCGCATCCTGGAGCGCTTCCCGAAGGCCGTCTGGCTCAACCCGGTGCCGGCGCAGCGCTGGGCCCACACGCAATCCATCGGCATGGTCCGGCGCCTGATGCAGGAACGCATGTTTCCGCTCAACCTCGAGGGGATCGATGCCGCCATGCGGGAACTCGTGCGCTGAGCCGGATGCACGGACGGCCGAAGCGGAGGAGCGCGGATGCAGGACAGGGTGCCCGAAGGCGGATTCGGACGCCTCGTTCCGGAACTCGACGTGCGGGATCTCGATACCAGCCTCGGATTCTGGTGCGGCGGCCTCGGCTTTACCGTCGCCTATGCGCGGCCGGAATCGGCCTTCGCCTATCTGGAGCGCGAGGGCGCGCAGGTGATGCTGAACACGCGCAACGGCCATTGGGAGACCGGGGCGCTCGCCCTCCCCTTCGGGCGCGGGATCAACCTGCAGATCCGCGTCGATGCGCTCGCCGACATCGTCCTTCGCCTGGAAACCTTGGCGTGGCCGCTGTTCCGTCCCCCGCACGACGCCTGGTACCGGGTGGGTGCGGACGAGGTCGGTTGCCGCCAATTGCTCGTGCAGGATCCCGACGGCTATCTTCTGCGATTGAGCGAAGACCTCGGAATGCGGCCGCTCAGCCCTGGCGCGCGGGCGTCGTGACGCTGAGGCCGTCGAGTTCGGCCGTGATGCGGATCTGGCAGCACAGGCGAGAGGTCGCCCGCACGTCGGAGGCGAAGTCGAGCATGTCCTGCTCCATGGCCTCGGCCGGGCCGACGATGCCGGCCCATTCCGCATCGACGTAGACGTGGCAGGTGGCGCAGGCGCAGGCGCCGCCGCACTCGGCGTCGATCCCCGGCACATTGTTGCGGATCGCCGCCTCCATCACGGTCGATCCCACGTCGCCCTCCACGGTCCTGGCCGTTCCGGCATGGTCGACGTAGGTGATCTTGGGCATCGGGGGCTCCGGGCTCGTACAACGCGTGGACGGCCGGTTGTGCGGCGCGAGGACTGCCTTGAAGGGGCAGGCCCTCGAATGCAAGCGCGTGCGCGCAACCGGCGTATAATCTTGCGCTTACGCCGGAGCGGGCGCCCCGTTCCATCCCCGCGACGCGACGTCCGGTCCCGGGTGTTCAGGTGGCGGGCGCCAGAACCGCGAGGGTCTCGGCCACGGCATCCGAGAGGGCATCCGTCGGGCCCGCCGCCTCGCCGGCGCGCAGGCGATCCTCGATCGCCCCCGACAGGTGGGCGACCCGCCCGGCCCCGATTCCCAGCGCCGAGCCCTTCAGGGTGTGGGCGAGGTCGGCACGCTCCGTGATCGGGCGCGCCGTGTCCACGATGCCCGGCAGGAGGCTCCGGCACTGCTCCGCGAACAGTCCGAGCAGCTCGTGCGCGAGTTCCGTATCCCCGAAGGTCTGGCGCGCGAGGTGAGCGCGGTCGATGAGGGCTACAGGGTCCATGGACTGCAAGCAGGTCTCCTAGGGTTTGTCGGCGTCCGGGCTTGTCGGCGCTCGGGCACACCGGCCAGCGCCGCATGCACTATCCACAGCCGAGGCGGCACCGGGTTCGCTTCCGCTTAAGCGTTGAGGCATCATGGAGAAAGACGACGGCACGGTTCCGGCCTTCGGCTTGGTAACCATTCCGTTAAGGTTTTTTGGGCGTTGCGGCGGGCGCGGGTATCCGGGCCCCGTGCCGAAGTCTAAACTTCCTTGGTAAATCGGTAAAAGTAACCTTGATCGCCGGGTGCGGCCGGCGATCGGGATACGCGTAACGAGGCGTTGAATGGCCACCGAAAAGAAGCTCAAGGACCCGGCCGAGGCGGCTCTGTCGGCGATCGAGCAGGCTCTCAACCTCGACGCGTTCCCGCAGAACGAGGACGCCTCGCGCGTGGAGCCGCGCCTGCCGGACGTGGGCGACGCCGACCCCCTGCGGGATCCGAGCGGCCGCCTCGCCCCGCCAAGCCTCGACCTCGATCAGCCGCTCGCCTCGGACCTGCCGCCGCCGGACCGCGCCCGCCCGCGCCGCGAGGGCGGCCTCCTGCCACCCGATCGCTCGATGGTCGCGAACGACGACCGCCAGAACATCGGCATCCTGCAACAGACCCTGCGCATCCGCCCGTCGCGCACGCCCTACGTCGTCGCGACCGTCGTCGGCGCTCTCTGGATCGCGGGCCTGATCGGGCTGGCCTGGACGCAGTCCGGCGGCGACCTGCGCGGGTACGTCCAAGGCCTGACCGCACTCCAGGCCGCGGTGGCCGCGACCGCCCTCGTAGGCCCCGTCGTGCTGTTTGCCATCATGGGCATGCTCGCGGTGCGGGCGCAGGAGATGAGCCTCGTTGCCCGCGCCGTCGGCGAAGTGGCGATCCGCTTGGCCGAGCCCGAGAATTTCTCCACGGATGCCGTTCTGACGATGTCGCAGACGGTGCGCCGGGAGGTCGCCGCCGTGGGCGACGGCGTCGAGCGCGCCCTGGCGCGCGCCGGTGAACTCGAGACCCTGGTCCGCGGCGAGATCGCGACCCTGGAGCGTGCCTATTCCGACAACGAGATCCGCATCCGCTCCCTGGTGGACGAGTTGGTCGCCCAGCGCGAATCCATCGTCGCCAACGCCGAGCGCGTTCGCGGGGCCATCGCGGGCACGCACCAGAGCCTGACCGCGGAACTCGACGGCGCGGCCGAGCGCATCGTCTCGGCGGTCAATGGCGCGGGCGACCGGGTCACCGGCGCCCTCGACGCGCGCGGCGAGGCCATCACCTCGGCGCTGGGCAATCGTGGCGACGCGATCACGGCCGCACTCGGAGAGGCCGGCGACCGCGTGGTCGAACTGGTTTCGGGCCGGGGCGACGACCTCGTGCAGCGCCTCGCCTCCACCAGCGAAGGCGTGCGCGGCAGCCTGGCGGAGGTGGGCAGCGCGCTCACCCTGTCCCTCGAATCCCGCGCCGACGAGGTCACCCGCGCCTTCGAGCGCACCGGTGGCATCCTCACCACCACCCTGGCCGAGAATGCCGGGCAGGTCGCCCGGACGCTTGCACAGACAGGCGCGGAGGTCATCGACGCCCTCAACCGCCAGGGCAGCGAGGTCCGCCAGACCTTCGAAGTCTCCGCGCGCGGCCTCGAGAGTGCCTTCCTGTCGCGGGGCACCGAACTGACGCAGCAATTCTCGTCGACCGGCGGCGAGATCACCGCGCGCTTCGCCGAGACCGGCGATGCCCTGCGACAGCATTTCGCCCAGACCGGCACCGCGCTCGCGCAGGACATCGCGGCCCGTGGCGAATTGCTTCGGACGGAGATCGAGACCGCCGGCACCGGCGTGTCCGAACTCATCGAGAGCCGGGGCCGCGAGGCCCAGGCCGGCCTGGCGCTCGCCGCCGGCGGTCTCATCGAGACGTTCAGCACCCGCGCCGAGAGCGTGCGCGACGAACTCCTCCGCTCGGTCGAGGATATCGCCAGCGGCATCGACGCGCGTGGCGGCGCCCTCGCCGAGCGCATCGAGACGGTGGCGGCTCGCCTGCACGAGACCATCACGGTCCAGGGCTCGGATGTCTCGCACCTGATCGAAACCCGTGGTCGCGACGCCCAGGCCGGTCTCGCGCTCGCGGCAAGCGGCTTTGTCGAAACCTTCGGCGCCAGCACCCACGCTCTGCGTGAGAACCTCGTCGGCTCCGTCGAGGACATCACGGCGCAACTCGACCAACGCGGAAACGCCTTGGCCGATCGCATCGCGACCGTGGCGAGCCACCTTCAGGAGACCATCGCGGTCCATGGCGGAGCGGTGTCCGAGCGCATCGACGCCAGCGGCCGCGATGCGCAGGCCACCCTGGCGCTCGCCGCCAGCGCCATCGTCGAGGCCTTCAGCCAACGGGCCGGCACCGTCCGTGACGATCTCATCCGGTCGGTGGAAGGCATCGCCACGGGCCTCGACCAGCACGGCGGCGCGCTCGCCGACCGCATCGAGAGCGTGGCCGGACGCCTCCACGACACGATCACGGTGCAGGGCAGCGGCCTCGAGATCACGCTCGACGCCACCGGAAGCCGCGTCGGCGACCTCGTGGCGCTCCGCACCCGCGAAGCGACCGAGACCCTCGACGGCGCCCTGACGGCCCTCGGACACGGGTTCGAGATCCGCGCCATCGAGGCGATCGACAGCCTGCGCAGCACCGCCGCCATCCTCGGCGAGGAAATCGGCATCCGGACGTCGGAGGCCGCCGACAACGTCCGCCGCAGCGCGGAGGAGACCACCGTGGCGCTCGGCGCCAGCACCGCCGAAGCCGCGCAGTCGCTGCGTCGCGCTTCCGCGAGCGCCACCGGCGAATTGGAGGCCCGCACCGTCGAGGCCGTGCAGATCTTCGAGCACCGCCTGGCCGCCACCTCGGCCGACCTGTCGGCCCGCACCGCGGAAGCGGCCGAACTCCTGCGCGGCGCCGCCGACGGCGTCGGCGGAAGCGTCAGCGCCCGCGCCGAGGCCAGCATCGAGGCCCTTCGCCAGACCCTCGACAGGGTCAGCGCGGAACTGGCCCACCGGGCCGAGGAAGCCGCGGGCAGCATCGCGCGGGCGGCCGACGGCATCGGCGGCAACCTCGACGCACGGGTCCGGGACGTCGAGAACGCCTTCGGCGACCACGGCCGGACGCTCGGCGAACTCATCGCGGCCCAGGCCCAGGAGGCCCAGGCGCAGCTGGCCAATACCGGGCGCGACATCGTCCTGGCGGTGACCGCGCAGGGCGCGCGCGTCAACGACGCCCTCAGCCGGAGCGGCGCGAGCTTCGCCGACACCACCGAGTCCCGCGCCCAGGCCATCGACCGGGTGCTCACCGACCGCCTCGGCGCGCTCCAGGAGACGATCGCGCGCGGCGACATCCTCGCCGACCGGATCTCGCGCGACACGACGGCTCTGTCCGAGACCGTGTCCGGCCGCCTCGAGGAGATGGACCGGGTCATCACCGTGCAGGGCAAGGCGGTGGCCGAGTCCATCGCGGAGCGGACCCGCGAGGCGCGCGAGGTGGTGGAAAGCCAGCTCGGTGCCCTGGAGGAACGCTCGCTGCGTCGCTCCAGCGAGATCGGCGAGACCTTCGCCAACCTCGTGGCCCAGATCGACGGCCATCTCGGCGGCCGCGCCACGGCCCTCAACGAAGCCCTGATCATGCGCACGGCCGAGATCGCCCGCGTCATGGTCGAGGGCGGCCGTGACCTCGTCCAGACCCTCGACGCCCGCGCCGACACCATGGCGCTCGACATCGCCTCCCGAAGCGCCAGCCTCGGCGACGTGCTGGGCCAGCGCTCGGCCGAGATCGCCCGCCGCCTCGACGAGCAGACCCTCGAACTCGCGCGCCGCCTCGACGAGGGTGCCGGACGCTTCGATGCCGGCGTGCTCGGCCGCCTGGAGGCCATCGGAACGACGCTGGAAGAGCGCAGCCGCCTCATCGAGGAGACCTTCGGGGCCCAGGCCTTCGAGGCGATCCGCCTCATCGAGAGCCGCACCCGCGCGGTGGACGAGGATCTGGCCAACCGCACCCGCGAACTCGTCGAGATGATCGTCGACCGCACCAACGGCGCCAACGAGGCCCTCGACAGCCACGCGCAGGACATCCGCACGGCCTTCGCGACGCGGGCCGACGAGCTCGCGCGTCTCATCGACGCGCGCACCACGGCCATGGGCACGGAGCTCGACGAGAAGGGCCGCGCCGTGTTCGGGGCGCTCGGCGGGCGCATCACCGAGCTCGCACGCCTGTTCGACGTCGGCAGCAACTCCCTGGGCGAGGTCCTGGAGCAGCGCGGCGCGTCGATCCTGGGACGCCTGCGCGAGATGGTGGCGGAAGCCGACCGTCACCTCACCGAGGGCGAGGGCCGCCTCGGCAGTACCCTCGATCGTCGCACCTCAGATATCAGCTCGCTCCTCGACGAGGGCGTGCGGACGGTGCACCAACTCCTCGACGACCGGACGGGCGAGATCCGCACCCTCCTCGACACGCATGCCAGCAGCCTCGGCAGCCATTTCAGCGACCGGATCGCACCGCTGCACGACAGCCTCGACCAGCGTGGCCGCGCCCTCGTCGATACCATCACGGCGAGCCTCGGCAGCGCCTCCGAGGCGGTGGAAGCCCGCACCCGCGCGCTGGCCAGCCTGTTCGACGAGCGCATCGACCATCTCGACGAGGTCGTCGAGCGCCGCGGTAGCGGCCTCGCCGATGCCCTGGAGGCACGCACTCGCGCCCTGAACGAGAGTTTCGACCAGCGCGTCGGCGCCTTGGATGAGGTCGTCGAGCGGCGCAGCAGCGAGATGGCGGAGGCGGTCGACACGCGCACCCGGGCGCTCGCCCACCTGTTCGACCATCGCATCGGCGTCCTCGGGCAGCTCGTGGAAGGCCGTGGCAACCAGCTGACCGAGACCCTCGACAGCCGGACCGAGGCCCTGGCCACCCTGTTCGACGAGCGCATCGGCGCCCTCGACGCCATCGTGGACGGACGCGGCACGCATCTCAGCCAGTCCCTCGAGTCGCGTGCCCAGGGCCTGCGCGCCCTGTTCGACGAAGTCCTGGCCGCCCTCGACGGCCTCGTCGACAGCCGCGCGGATGCCCTGACGGACCGGGTCGATGCCCGGACGCGCAAGCTGATCGCGCTGTTCGACGAACGCCTCGGCAGCCTCGACCAGCTCGTCGACCATCGCACCGGCACCCTGTCGGACGAAGTCGATGCCCGCGCCCAGGCGCTGGTCTCGCTCATCGACAGCCGCGTCGGGGACCTCGACCGGGTGGTGGATGACCGCGCCGGCGCCCTGCGCTCCCAGGCCGAGGCGGTCTCGCACGCCCTGATCTCCCTCTTCGAGGAGCGCCTGCGCAGCCTCGACGGCCTCGTGGCGCACCGCTCCGAGACCCTCACGGCAGAGACCGAGGATCGCGTCCGCTCCCTGGTTTCGCTCTTCGACGAGCGCCTGCGCGCCCTCGAAGCGGTGGTCGACGAGCGTGCGGCGTCCTTCGCCCGCACCATCGACACCCAGGGCAACGCCCTCACCGAGTCGGTTGATAGCCGCGCGGCTGCGTTCACCAGCCGCATCGACAACCGCATGAAGGTGTTCGCCACCCTCGTCGCCTCGCGCGGCGATGCCCTCGCCACCGCCTTCGACGACCGCCAGGACGCCTACTCTGCATTGGTCGACGAGCGCACCGCCGCCATGCTGGCGGCCTTTGACGAGCGCGTCGGTCGCCACGCCGCCCTCGCCGATGCCCATGCCCAGGCCCTCGCCGCCGCCCTCGACCAGCGCAACGAAGCCGTCGCCGCGCTGATCGACGGCCGCAACGGCGCGATGACCGAGGCCTTCGACCGCCGTTCGACGGCCCTCGCCAGCCTCGTCGAAGCGCGCGGGCAGTCGCTCGCCCGCCGCCTTGCCGAGAGCGCCGAGACGATCACGCGCACCATCGAGGAGCGCGGAGGCGCCCTCGTGGAAACCCTGGACGGACGCGGAAACGCGCTCGTCACCTCGCTCGGCGAGCAGTCCGAGCGCCTGCGCGCCATCGTCGACGGACCGGCAGCCGAACTCGTGGACGCCCTGTCCCTGCGCGGGGACGCCATCGAGCGGGCCCTGCGGGAGAGCGGTGCCCCGCTGCTGGACGCGATCCGGCAGCGCACCGAGGCGCTGGCCGCCCAGTCGCACGCCTCCGCCCAGGCGCTGCTCTCGGCCATCGATGGGGGCGCGTCCCGCGCCGTCGCATCGCTGGCGAGCACCAACGAGCAGATGAGCCGCGAACTCGTCGCCGTGCTGGAGCGGGTCGACGGCGCGAACGACGCGCTGCGCGAGTTGCTGGCCGGTACCGGCGAGAACCTCGGCAGCATCGAGGCGAGCCTGTCCGGCCGAATCCGGGAAATCCGCGACGCCCTTGCGACCGTCAGCGGCGAGACCGCCCGCGCCAGCGCCGGCATCGCCGAGCAGGTCGGCCAGCTCAAGTCCGTGGCGGAAGAGGCGTTGCACGATGCCGCGGAACTCGCGGCCTCCCTGGAGGAGCGCAGCCGCACGCTGAGCCAGATCGGCCAGGGCCATGCCGCCGCGGTCACGCAGGCGGCCGGTCAGATCGAGGGTGCGGCCAACCAGCTCGAAGGAGCCGAGGGCCGCCTGTCCGAGCGCCTCGCGACACGCGAGGCGGCCATCGCCGAGGTTCTCGCGCGCATCGAGGAGCGCTCCGGCACCCTCGAAGCGCAGACCGCGCGCTTCGACACGATGGTCGGCGAGACCCTGCGGGCCGCCGAGGCGCGCGCCCTGGCCCTCGGCACCAGCCTGTCCGAGACCGCCTCGGGAGCCGGCGCCAGCGTCACACAGGCTTTCGAAGGGTTGCGAGCCGGCGCCGACAGCGAGAGCGCCCGAACGGCCGAGGCCGTGCGAAGCGCGATCGAGGCCGCTTCACAGCAGATGATGGCGGTGCTGGAGACCGCCTCCGGCCGCTTCGGGGACTCGGTTTCGAGCCTGCGCGAGATGGCGGCGGAGATCCGGCGCGAACTCGACGCCACGCGGGCCGACCTTCAGCGCGGCGTGCTGGAAATCCCGCGCGAGACGCAGGACGCCACCGGCGAGATGCGGCGCGTGGTCTCCGAGCAACTGAAGGCGCTGACCGAACTCTCGACCCTGGTCCAGCGCTCGGGCCGCGCCGTCGATGCGGCGACGCCTCAGGTCTCGGAGCCGAAGCGTCCGGAGCCCCCTGCTCCGGCGGCGGCAGCGGCCAAGCCGGTTGCGGCGGCACCCGCCAAAGCCGCCCCCGCGCCGAAGCCCGAGACGCCCGCGTCGCGGCCGGGCCAATCGATCAACGTGGTCTCGGCGCCCTCGACGCCCCGGGGCGGGGAAATGCTGCGCCCCGCGGCATCCCCACGTCCCGACGCGAAGGGGGCCGACAATCGCGGCTGGCTCTCGGATCTCCTGACCCGGGCGTCCCTCGACGACGAGGCGGAACCGGCGCTCAACGCGACGGCCCCGACGGCGAAGGCGGCGGGTGACGCGCAGAAGAACGCGGCCGAGCGCGGTCGCACCGCCCTGGAGACGATCTCCGGCGACATCGCCAAGATGATCGACCACCGGACGGCGGTGGATCTGTGGGAGCGCTATCGCCGGGGTGAGCCGAACCTGTTCGATCGCCGGATCTACACGGCGCAGGGGCGCCAGACCTTCGAGGAGGTCCGCCGTCGCTACGCCGCCGATGCCGAGTTCCGGCGCACCGTGGACCGCTATGTCGGCGAGTTCGAGCGCCTCCTCGGCGACGTCTCGAAGAACGACCGCGATTCCTCGCGGGCGGACGCCTACCTCACCTCGGAGACGGGCAAGGTCTACACCATGCTCGCCCATGCCAGCGGCCGCTTCGACGGCGCCTGAGCCCCCGGTACGGGAGGAACGAAGAAACCCCGGTCTCCTCCCGGAGGTCGGGGTTTCTTCATGGGCGAGGCCCGGTCGAACCGGTTCAGATCAAGCCGAGGCCGGCGAGTTCGCGACGCAACGTCTCGGGCATTTCGGCGAGTCCCCCGGCCGTGCGCGCATCGAGGTCGGCCGGCGCGTCGTCCGGCTTGAGGTAGCGCCAGCCCTGGAACGGGCGGCAGGGCCGCGGCGAGACCGGGGTGACGGTGGGTTCGAGGATCAGCCGGCAGCGGCCGATGCCGTCGGCGTCGGTGAAGGGCGTGATCGCGGTGACGGATTGCCGGCAGAGCAGCGTGCCCTTGATCACCCAGTAGATCGATCCACGCCCGGCGATCTCGCTGGCCCGGGTCGGCACCATGCGGGTGGTGTGGATCGGAGCCGGGTCGCGCCCGAGCCGCAGGGCCGCGTCGCGGTTCTGCGCGATGCGCTCTTCCAACTCGGCGATACTGGCGGGGCCGACGCAGAGCTTCAGCAGGTGGAGGGTCGGGGCTTGGGCCATGGCGGCCTTGTAGCAGCGGAACGGATCACGCGCGTGGGACGCATCGACGGCGCGACCCCGCGCCGCTGAGCGGGACGTCGGTGCCGGCCCGCGCGTCGATCAGGAGAAAAGGACGCGCTTCTCGTCCTCGGAAAGGGCGTCGATGTCGGCGAAGGCACTGGCGATGTCCGTCGGCTCCGCGACCGAGGTCGCATCGGCGGCAAGCGCCATCTTCATGGCGACCACATCGACGGGCGCGTCCGGCTCGAACTCGGGTTTTTCGCTGGCGACGTCTAACGGGACCGTCTCGCCCTCATCCGTCGGAGGCCCGAGTTCGACATCGGCCTCGCCGACATTCCCGGACATGAGCGGATCAACAACTCCGGCGTCATCAGCCGGGGCAGCCGGCTCGGGCCCGGAGGGTTGGGTAGGCTCCGGGATCGCGAACGTCCCCGATCCGTCGAGGGCTTCGGTGGCTTCCAGGAAGACGATGTCGTCGGCGACGGACAGGTGATCGGGAACAGGGCCGAGACCGGAACTCGGCGGCGGGATCGGCTCGGCGGAGGAACCGTCCATGTCGATGTAGCGATCGACGTCGCTCTGGCAGAGATCGGCGGGGGCTTCGCCCGCCCGCGAGCCGGCCGGGGCCGCCGGAACCGGATCGATAGCGTCGCCCCAGATCGCCATCATGGCGGCGAGGCGTTCCTCGAGATAGCGCTGGGTGTGGATGATCCGCGCCGTGCGCTGCGCCGTCAGGTCCTGGAAGGAGCAGGCGGTGTAGATCGCCGTGGCGTGCCGGTCGAGTTCGTCGCAGAGCGCCGCGTCCGAGCCGGATTCGCGTAAGGTCCAGGCGGCCTCCTGGATGTGTTCGGCGGAGTCGAGGATGTCGGAGGTGGCGCGCTCGGTCGAGCGCACGATGGCGTCGAGGGCCGCCGAGGCGCCGCCGAGCCGGGTCTGGTCCTGGTGTGGCTCGTTGATGGCCGCGATCTCGGCCTTGGTCCGCGCGATGGCGTGGGCCATGTCCAGCACGTCGCCCCGGAGGCGTCCGATCTGATCGCTGTCGCGGTCGGCTGTCACCACGGATTCCAGCCGCGCGATCGCGTCGAGGAGGATGCCGGTGTCGTGCGCCCGGTTGCGGCGCAGGTACGCGTCGAGAAACCAGCGCCCACGCTCGCTCTCGGTCATCGCGGCTTCGATGCGATCGTATTCCGATACGTCGATCGACGTCAGCGAATGGGAACTCGTCATCAAGCACAAGTCCTTGGCAAGGCTGCGACCGGCACGCGGCGGCTGGTTTCCAAGCCCCGTCAGGTTGACAGCTCCGCTTTAACGCAGGCTTTACGCGGGCTTCGCCTGGGACGGACCGTCCACAGGCCCCCCTTGTCCCCCTCCGGTCGACGTGTCCGACACCGCCCCCGTCACGCCGGAGCCGAAGGCCTTCCGGCTCTCGGTGCTCTACGCCGTGGTCTTCGTGGAAATCGGCATCGCCATGCCGTTCATGCCGGTCTGGCTGAACGCGCTCGGCCTCGACGCCGCGCTGATCGGGGGGTTGCTCGCCCTGCCCATCGCGATCCGCATCATCGCCACGGCCCCCCTCGTCGGGCTGATCGACCGCGGCATCGCCGCGCGCCGCATCCTGCTGGCGGGAAGCCTCGTCCTGGCGGCGACCTACGCGCTGATGCCGGCGGGCGCCGCCGTCGGCTGGCCCCTGCTCGCCGCGCTGATCGCACTCAACGCCCTGGCGGCGGCCCCCCTGGTCCCGAGCATCGACTACATGACCCTGAGTGCCGTGCGACGCAGTACGCGCCTCGATTACGCACGCATCCGCATGGCGGGCTCCATCGGTTTCCTGCTGGCGAACCTCGCCGGGGGCGCCGCGCTCGGGGCGCTCGGCGAACGGCTTGCGGTCCCCCTCCTCCTCACCGCCCTGGCGCTGATCGCCGCCGGCGTCGCCTTCCTCGCCCGGGTCGACGCGCCCGTTCCGGCGCCCCGTCACCCCGAGGCGGACCGCCCGCGCCTGCCCGGCGTGCTCTGGCTCGCCATCGGCGCGGCGGCCTTGATCCAGTCGAGCCACGCGGCGATCTACGCCTTCGGCAGCATCCACTGGAGCACGCACGGCATTCCGACCTCGTGGATCGGCATGCTCTGGGCCGTCGGGGTCGCCTCGGAGATCCTGCTGTTCGCGCTGATCGGCCGAGCCGCGCCCCGGTGGCGCAGCCCCTTTGCCCTGCTCGCGCTCGGCGGATGCGCCGCCCTGGTGCGAGCGATCGGGATGGCGTGGTTCGGCGATCGGCTCGGGCC